>NZ_JBYIRM010000016.1:0-206836 GCF_057708105.1 Actinacidiphila sp. bgisy144
GACTCTATCAGACGCTTTCCAGTGCCTGACCCCCAGTCAGCGGGGCTTGTCTTTCCGGCCCTTCGGCCGTTCCGACGAGTGAGACTTTAGCGGACTCGGCCGGTCGGACCAAATCGGCCCGGTCCTTCGAAACTCCGCTCGCATTCCGCAAAAACGCACACCAAAACGAGGACACGCCGAAGCGCGTATCGAGTCGAGAGGTCACTGCGGGATGGCTGGCCCGGGACCGACCAAGATCGGTGCTCACGTCGGACAGCTCGCGGTACGTTACGCATCCTTCCCGGTGATGTCAACCTCCGGGTCGACCGGCCGGTCAGAGGCGAGGAACCGCGCGGGTTCTGCGGCGAATTCCGCGGCGAGGAGGACCTCAGTCCAGGTCTTCGAGACGGCCGCCGGCGTCGGGCTGGTCGGACTCCACCCGGCGCAGCAGGCGGGTCAGGATCTCGCCGAGCGCCACGCGTTCGATCGGGGTGAGGTCCTGGAGCAGCTCGTCCTCGAAGACCGCGGCCAGGCGCATCGTCTGGAGCCACTTCTCGCGGCCCTCGTCGGTCAGCTCGACGATGACGCGCACGCGGTTGGACTCGTCGCGGGCCCGGGTGACCAGACCCTCGGTGACCATGCGGTCGATCCGGTGGGTCATGGCGGCCGGCGTCAGCCCGAGGCGCTTCGCGAGGTCGCCGGGACCCAGCTGGTAGGGCCGGCCGACGACGACGAGGGCCTTGAGGACCTCCCACTCGGAGTTGCTGATGCCGAGGTCGACGAGTTGGCGCCCGTAGGCGACGTTCATCCGGCGGTTGAGCCGCCCGAGGGCGGTGACGACCTTCTCGACCTGCGGGTCGACCTCCGGGAACTCGCGCTGGTAGGCGGCGATCTGTTCGTCGAGGTCCAGCTCCTGCGGGGTTCCCGCGGAGCCCGGGGCTGCGGTCATGCCCCTGAGTATGCCACGGAAAGAGATTGCGCTAAAGCCCTTCGCTGTGTAGTCTTTAGCTTCGAAGTTTAGAGATGAAGTCTTCACTCCGAAGCTGTTGCGGTTCGGAGGATGTGGCTGGTGCCGTGCCTGGAGAGGGCGCGGCCGTATCGAGTGAGGTGAGTGTGACCACCGCGATGGGCGCCGCGCTGCGCCGTATCCAGCTGGGGAACGCGTTGAGCGCGTTCGGCAACGGCTTCACCGTGCCCTTCACGTTTGTCTACGTGTCGCAGGTGCGGGGGCTGGGTGCCGGTATCGCGGGCGCGGTGCTGGCGACGTTCGCCGTCGCCGCGCTCTTCGTGCTGCCCTTCACCGGTCGGGCCATCGACCGGCGCGGTCCGGTGCCGGTGGCCGTGGTGGGCACCGTGCTGGCCGCGTGCGGCTCGCTCGGGCTCGGGCTGTCCGGCAGCGAGGCGGGCGTCATCGCGGCGGCGGGCGCGCTGGGCGCGGGGATAGCCGTGGTCCAGCCGGCGCTGGCGACGATGATCGTGTGGTGCTCGACCACCGCGACGCGGTCGCGGGCGTTCGCCATGCAGTTCTTCCTGAACAACCTGGGGCTGGGCGTCGGGGGTCTGATCGGCGGCCTGATCGTGGACACCGCGCATCCGTCCTCGTTCATCCGGCTGTTCGCGATCGAGGCGGCGATGTTCCTGGTGCTCGGTGCGGTGATCGCCACCGCGCGGGTGCCCGGGGCGCCGCGTATCGCGGCCGTGGGCCGAACCGAGCCCGGCGCCGGGGCCGCTTGGCGGGCGCTGCTGCGCGACCGGGCGATGGTGATGGTCTGCGTGCTCGGCTTCGTGATGTTCTTCGCCTGCTACGGACAGTTCGAGTCGGGGCTGTCGGCGTTCGCGGTGGAGGTGACGCACATCTCGCCGGCCACGCTCGGGGCTGCACTTGCAGCCAACACCGCGATGATCGTGCTGGCGCAGTTCGTGGTGCTGCGGCTGGTGGAGCGCCGGCGGCGCAGCCGGGTGATCGCGGCCGTCGGCCTGGTGTGGGCGGTGGCGTGGCTCGCGGCCGGCGTGTCGGGACTGATCAACGGCAGTCACACGCTGGCGGTCGCGGCGATCATCTCGACGTACGCGCTGTTCGGGTTGGGCGAGGCGATGCTGGCGCCCACCGTGAATCCGCTGGTGGCCGATCTGGCGCCGGAGCGGATGGTCGGGCAGTACAACTCGGCGTTCGCGCTGGTGAAGCAGTTGGCGCTTGCGCTGGGCCCGGCGGCTGCCGGGGTGATCGCGGCGGCCGGGGCGTATGACGCCTACATCGTGCTGCTGGTGGTGTGCTCGCTGGCGATATCGGTGACGGCGCTGCGGATGGCGCGGCACCTCTCACCGGTGCAGGACAGCCCGGCGCCGGTGGCGCGGGTGGTGGCGCAGTCGGCCCGTCCGGAGCCGGCCGCGGCCGAGCGCATACCGGGCTGAGTCAGGTCGGCAGGGTGAACTCGCACCAGACGGCTTTGCCGCCGCCCGGGGTGCGGCGGGAGCCCCAGCCGGTGGCGATGGTCGCGATGATCGAGATGCCGCGGCCGGCCTCGTCGGCGAGGTCGGCCCGCTGGCGGCGCGGCAGGTGCTCGTCGCCGTCGGTGACCTCGATGATCAGCCGCCGGTCGGTGCGCCGCAGCCGCAGCCGCATCGGCGGGATGCCGTGCTTGAGCGAGTTGGCGACGAGTTCACCGGCCGCGAGCACGCCGAGGTCCCGCAGTTCGGTGGGGAAGCGCCAGGAGGCGAGCACCCCGGAGGCGAAGGCGCGGGCGCGGGGTGCGGCCTCGATGCCGCCGAGCAGGTCGAGCGAGGCGTTGCGGAAGAGTTCCGCGTCGGCGCCGGTGTGCTCGGGGTACTGGAGCACCAGGACGGCCACGTCGTCGTCGTGTTCCGAGGTGACGCCGAGGGAGCGCAGCAGTCGGTCGCAGATCACCTGGGGTGCGCCGGTGGCGCCGGCCAGGGCGCGGGTGAGGGCGGCGACGCCTTCGTCGATGTCCTGGTCGCGGCGTTCGATGAGGCCGTCGGTGTAGAGCACCGCGGTGCAGCCGGGGCCGAGCGGCACCGTGCCGGAGCTGTGAATCCAGCCGCCGGTGCCCAGGGGCGGTCCGGTGGGTTCCTCGACGGTGTGTACGGCGCCGTCGGGGTCGCGGATGAGGATGGGGAGGTGGCCGGCGCTGGCGTAGTGCAGGCGGCCCTCGCTGGGGTCGTGGACGGCGTAGACGCAGGTGGCGATCTGGGTGGCGTCAATCTCGGCGGCGAGTTCGTCGAGGAGTTGGATCACCTCGTGCGGGGGCAGGTCGAGCCGGGCGTAGGCGCGTACGGCGGTGCGGAGCTGGCCCATCACGGCGGCGGCGCGCACCCCGCGGCCCATGACGTCGCCGATGACCAGGGCGGTGCGGCCGGCGCCGAGGGTGATGACGTCGTACCAGTCGCCGCCGACGGCCGCGTCGGTGCCGCCGGGCTGGTAGGTGGCGGCGACGCGGAGGTCGTCGGGCTGTTCGAGTTCCTGGGGCAGCAGGCTGCGCTGGAGGGTGACGGCGGTGTCGCGGAGGCGGCGTTCGCTCTCGCGGAGGCGTTCGGCGGACCGTACCTGGTCGGTGACGTCGGCGCCGAAGACGAGGACGCCGCGCTGCTCGGGGTCGAGGTGCCCGAGCTGGACGGGGGTGCAGGTGAAGGTGAAGTAGCCGTCGCGGGTGGCGGTGCCGGGGCCCGGGCGGGTGCCTTGGGCGACCTTGCGGGCTTTGACGGTTCGGGGGCGGCCGCTGCGGTGGACCTGGTCCATCAGCGGGAGCAGGCCGAGCTCGCCGAGTTCGGGCAGGGCTTCGCGGGCGGGTGTGCCGGTGGTGCGGGCGCCGAAGAGGTCGGTGTAGGCGTCGTTGACGAAGCGGACCTCGTGGCCGGGGCCGCGGGTGACGGCGATGAGTGCGGGGAGGCGGCTGAGCACCCCGCGGACGGACTGTTCACTCGCGGGGGTGGTGTCGTCCGCCGCCGGGGTGTCCTGGGCTCCGGCGCCGTCGTCGGGGGCCGCGCCGCCGGGGTTGCCGGCGGCGTTGCCGCGCTCGGCGGGGGCGGTGGCGGCACCGGTGGGGTCGGCGCCGCCGGCCGGGCCGGTGGTGCCGGATACGGGGTCGCCGGCCTTGCCGCGTGCTGCTGGTACGGCACTGCGTCGCTGTGTTCCGGGGAGCCGGGCGCTCCAGCGCGTAAGGTTCAAACGTCCGATTCCTCGTATTTGTCACTCTTTGCCAGTGCTGTTGCACGCGTGGTCACGCGTCCAGTGTGGCCGAAGCTCGGCGGGGTCGGGAATCGCTGAGTGGCCGGGCGGGGTCAGGGCGCGTCGGGTTTGCGCTCGGAACCGGCCGCGAGTTCGAACTCTGCGCGCGGGTGTTCCAGCGAGCCGAGCGAGACGATCTCCCGCTTGAACAGGCCGGACAGCACCCACTCGGCGAGGATGCGGGCCTTGCGGTTGAAGGTGGGCATCCGGCTGAGGTGGTAGATCCGGTGGATCAGCCAGGCCGGGTAGCCCTTGATGGCGCGGCCGCGGACCAGGGCGACGCCCTCGTGCAGGCCCAGTGAGGCCACCGCGCCGGCGGAGACGTGCCGGTAGTCGGTGAGCGTGCCCCCGTGCAGGACGGCGATGAGGTTGTCGGCCAGGACACGGGCCTGGCGTACGGCGTGCTGGGCGTTGGGGGCGCACTCCGGCAGCTCGTCGCGGCCGTGTGCTTCCCGCTCCCCCAGCCCTCCGGCCCGCTCTTCGGCCTGTTTTCCTGCCTCTCCCTGTCCTCTGGTGCCCGGGGCCGGTGCGGCGCCCCGGTCGGGGACTGCGCCCAGGTCGGGGACGGCGGCCGCGTCGCCCGCCGACCACACCCGTTCGCTGCCCTCCACCCGCAGCGTGGCATCGACGCGCAGCCGGCCGCGTGCGCTCAGCGGCAGCCCGGTGGCGGCGAGCAGCGGTGCCGGTTTGACCCCGGTGGTCCACACCAGGGTGCGGGTCGGCAGCCGGTCGCCGTCGGAGAGCACCGCGATCCGGTGTTCGCAGGAGTCGAGGCGGGTCTCCAGCCGGATGTCGATGTTGCGGCCGCGCAGCTCACGCAGCGCGTACCGGCCCAGAGCCGGGCCGACCTCGGGCAGGATGTGGTCGGACGCCTCGACCAGCACCCACCGCAGGTCGTCGGTGCCGATGTTGTGGTAGTACCGCACGGCGTAGCGCGCCATGTTCTCCAGCTCGCCGAGGGCTTCCACGCCCGCGTAGCCGCCGCCGACGAAGACGAACGTCAGCGCGGCCTCGCGCACCTCGGCGTCGCGGGTGGAGGAGGCGATGTCGAGTTGCTCCAGGACGTGGTTGCGCAGGCCGATGGCCTCCTCGACGGTCCTGAACCCGATGCCGTTCTCGGCCAGGCCCGGCACCGGGAGGGTGCGGGAGACCGATCCGGGGGCGAGCACGAGGTAGTCGTAGGGGATCTCCAGCGCGTTGCCGCCCTCCTCCGTGGTGACCAGCGTGTCGACGGTGACGGTGCGCTTGTCGGCGTCGATGGCGCGGGCCTCGCCGACGATGATCCGGCACTGGTCGAGCACCCGGCGCAGCGGCACCACCACGTGCCGCGGGGAAATCGAGCCGGCCGCCGCCTCGGGCAGGAAGGGCTGGTAGGTCATGTACGGCTGCGGTTCGACGACCACGATGTCGGCCTCATGGCGCTTCAGCCGGCGCTGGAGCCGCAGGGCGGTGTACATCCCCACGTAGCCGCCGCCGATGACGAGAATGCGCGGTGTGCTGGTCCTGGCCATGACTGCTGACTCCGTCGTCATTGCTCCATGACGCAATGGACCGCGGCCGTTTGTCCACAGTACGGACACGACCTTTCCGGAGCGCGGGCAAGGCGCCAGGTCAGCACCGTTGGGACGAGGAGGAGTTGGCGACCGCGGAGGGTGACGGCCGCGGGGGCGGCGCGTGCCGCCATGTGGCGGACCGGAAGCAGACCCTCTTCATTCTGGCCGCGGCCTCAACTATGTTCGTGTCTCGTAGTACCGCGCCACGGGCGCGGCGATCTTCACTATGGGTGAGGAGTCTCCGGGGGGAGACAGTGATTCACCGGGGGATGGGACAAATGCACATTCAGGATTCTCGCCGTACTTCGGCTGCCGATTCGGACCGTCCCGCAGGCGTCGAGCGCCCGGCGCCACTGCGGGTCGACGCCCAGCGGAATCTCGAACACGTACTGCGCGCCGCACGCGAGGTCTTCGGCGAACTCGGCTACGGCGCACCGATGGAGGACGTGGCCCGGCGGGCCCGGGTCGGTGTCGGCACCGTCTACCGGCGGTTCCCCAGCAAGGACGTCCTGGTCAGGCGGATCGCCAAGGAGGAGACGGCGCGGCTGACCGAGCAGGCGCGGACCGCGCTCGGCCAGGAGGACGAGGCGTGGTCCGCGCTCGCCCGCTTCCTGCGCACGTCCGCCGCCTCGGGCGCCGGGCGGTTGCTGCCGCCGCAGGTCCTGCGGGTGGACGGCGGGCCCGGGGGGAAGGAGCCGCGGCCCGGCGGCGACGAGCCGGTCCGAGTGCCGTCGCAGCGCACTCCGGTGCCGGTGAGCCCGGCGGGCGGCGCGCCCGACCAGGCTGCTGCGGCCGGCACCGATCACACGGGAGCGCTCCCGCCCGAGCACACCGGCCCGAACGGCGCCGGGCCGGGCCGCTCCGCCGCCGAGTCGCGGGTGGACGACGACGGGGTGGGCACCCTGCTCGACGTCGTCGGCCAGCTGGTCGAACGCGCCCGTCAGGCAGGTGAGTTGCGCACTGACGTGTCGGTGGCCGACGTCCTGCTGGTCATCGCCACCTCGCCGCCCGCGCTGCCCGATGCCCAGCAGCAGGAGGCCGCTTCCGCCCGGTTGCTGGACATCCTGCTGGAAGGGCTGCGTCCGCGTCCGGGGGCCCGCCGCGGGGAGGCCGGGCGCACCGCCGAAGTCGACCACCACGCGGGCGCGGACCCGATCGAGTGACAGTGGAGGATGTGTGAACGGTGTGGCCACGGATGAGTGGTTCCTCCTGAACCCCTGACGCCGCTGTGGGGTCGTGTGTCACGCTTTCCCCGTGGATGAGCTGAACGGCGAGGCCGGCTCCGCGGCCGCGGGCCAGGAGACCGGCGACGCGGCGATGCCGCGCAGAGTGCCGGGGCAGCGCGACCCGTTCGCGCTGTCCGAGCCCGCCGCACCGGAGCCGACCCCGGCTCCCGCACCGACCCCGGGCCCTGCCGCCCCGCCCGCAACGGGCCCCGCGGCAGGGCCGGTCGGGCTGCCCACCGGTGCCCCGGCCGCCGACGCGCCCGGTGCGGGCCTGCCCGTTCCGGGCCCGGCCGGCATCGACGCGCCCGCCCCGGCACCGGAGTTGCCGGCCGACGCCGACCTGCGCCCGGCCGGGCACCCCGGCATGGAACCGGAAGGGGCGGCTGAGGCCGGTAAGGCCCCTGACGGGCCTCCCCCGGCCGAGGTCGCAGCCGTCGCAGCCGTCTCGGACGCCGACCTCGACGACACCCAGCCGACCGAGGCCGCCGCGGCGACCGGGACCGTTCCGGCGCAGTCCGCGCCCTCCGGCGCGCCGCCCGCCCGATCCGGCTACTCGGACGCCGAGTTGGTCGACCAGGTCAGGGCCGGTCAGGACAGCGCGTACGAGGAGCTGTACCGCCGCCACGCCGAGTCCGTACGACGCTACGCGCGTACCTGCTGCCGCGACGCCCACACCGCGGAGGACCTGACCGGCGAGGTCTTCGCCCGCACGCTCCAGGCCATCCGGGGGGGCAGCGGCCCCGAATCCGCCGTCCGCGCCTACCTGTTGACCACGGTGCGGCGGGTCGCCGCGTCGTGGGGCAACACCGCGCGCCGCGAGCAGCTCGTCGAGGACTTCGCGGTGTTCGCGGTCTCCGCGGCCGGCTCCACGGCCACCGAGCGCAGCGCGGACCTCGGCGCCGACGTCCGCGCCATGCACGAGGCCGAACGCAGCCTGGCCATCCGGGCGTTCCGCACCCTGCCCGAGCGGTGGCAGACGGTGCTGTGGCACACCGCGGTCGAGGACGAGTCGCCCAGCGAGATCGCCCCGCTGCTCGGCCTGACGCCCAACGCGGCGGCGGTGCTGGCGCATCGGGCCCGGGAGGGCCTGCGCCAGGCCTACCTCCAGGCCCACGTCAGCAGCACGCTGACCGCGGAGGGCGCGTGCGCCCGGTACGCCGACCGGCTCGGCGCGCACGCCCGCGGCGGCCTGCGGGTGCGCGCGGACCGGGAGTTGAACCGGCACCTGAAGGAGTGCGCGCGCTGCACCGCTGCCTCGGCGGAGCTCGCCGACCTCAACTCCGCCCTCAAGGGGCTGCTGCCGGTCGCGTACATCGGCTGGTTCGCCGCCGTCTACGCCACCAAGGCCGCCGGGATCGTGGTCGCGGGCGGGGCGGCCGCCACCGCCGCGGCGGGTGGCGCGGCAGCCGCGGCCACCGGTTCCGGCGGCAGCGGCGCCGCCGCCGGTGGCGCCGCGGCGGGCGAGGGTCTGGGGGCACCGGCCAAGGCCGGGATCGCCGCCGCCGTGGTGGTCGCGGCCGCCGGGGTCGCGTTCGCCTTCGCGCTGACCGGGGGCCACGAGAAGGCCCCGCCGAAGCCGCAGGCCAAGCCGCCGGCCACCGTGGCGGTCAGCTCCGCTCCCCCGGCGAGCCCGGCGCCGAAGCCGACCCCGAAGCCCGCGGCCCCCGCGCCGCCGGCGCCCGCGCCGACCACGGCGCCGCCGAAGCCCGAGCCGACACCCCGGCCCACGCCGAAGCCGACCACGGCCAAGCCCACCCCGAAGCCGACTCCCACCCCGACCCCGACCCCGACACCCACGCCGACCCCCACACCGCCGCCGGCCCCGGTCGCCTACCAGGTCAACTCGCTGCCGGTGATGGGTGTCAACGCCGCCGCCGACGAGCCGGCGATCGTCCCGCAGGGCCTGAACAGCTGGTGGTGGGACCGCTCCGACCCCGGCATCGGCGGCACCACCTACGACCACGGCATCAGCGTCCACGCGCCCTCCACGGTGAACATCGCGCTCAACCGCTCCTGCGTGTCCTACGACGCCCGCGCCGGGATCGACGACCTGGTCACGCCGCTGCTGCGCACGTCGGTCACCTTCGCGGTGTACGCCGACGGGAGCCGGCTGTGGCAGTCCGGCCCGGTCCACCCGGGCGACGCGGCCGTGCCGGTGCACGTCGACCTCACCGGCCGCAAGACGCTCCAGCTGGAGGTCACACCCGACTCCAGCGCCCTGGCCTTCGCCAACCTGGCGGACTGGGCCGACTCGGTGATCACCTGTAAGTGAACGCCCGTAAGCACAACTGGGCCGCCCGGCGCGCGGGTCACTCCACCACGCAGGCCCCGTCGGCGCACCCGTCCGCACCGGAAGCGTCGAGGGCGGCGGAGTCGTCGGCCGCCGTCTCCTTGGCCACCTGCTCCAGCACGCGCAGGAACGTCGAGGTCTCCTGGCCGCCCTGCACCGCCCACTGCCCCTCGAAGACGAAGGTCGGCACCGCGGTGATCCCGATCTCGCGGGCGTGCGCGATCTCCGCGACGACCTCGTCCGTCAGCGCGTCGCCCGCCAGGAAGGCGGCCACCGCGGCGCGGTCGAGCCCGGCGGCGGCCGCGGCGTCCGCGAGCTGCTCCGGGTCGCCGATGTCCATGCCCGCGGTGAAGTGCCCGGCCATCAGCTCCCCCTTGAGCCGGCGCTGCGCGGGTGCGCCGTACTCGTCGAGCGCGAAGCGCAGCAGCCGGTGGGCGAGCAGCGAGTTGTTCTCCAGCACCGAGTCGAAGGCGAACGTCAGGCCCTCGGCGGCACCGAGCTGCGCGAGCCGCTCGTCCATGGCGGCGGACTGAGGCCCGTACTTCGCGTCCAGCACCTCGCGGTGCGGGAGCGGCTCGTGCGGCGCGTGCGGGTCGAGCTGGAAGGGCCGGTAGACCACCTCGACCGCGCCGCCCTGCGGGAACGCCGAAAGCGCCCGTTCGAAGCGGGCCTTGCCCAGGTAGCACCACGGGCACGCGATATCCGAATAGATCTCGACCTTCACGGCAGTCACTCCCGGGAGCTTTCAGCGGACCATCAGACTATCGATTGAAACATCAATCACTCGTCCGGGCGAGCCCGGCCAGCTCCTCCCCCGCCTCCTGCCGGCTCCACCCCGCCCCGCGCGCCCGCTCCCGGGCCGCCTCCTGCGGCGGGAGCACCGCCGCGGCGGCCGCACGTACCGCGTCGTCGTCGGCCCGCTCGGGCAGCGTCCGCGGCAGGTCGCCGCGGATCGTGTCCGCGGCGCCGGACATCCGCAGCGCCGCCCGCACCTCGCCCAACGCGGCGAGAACCGCCGCCGCCGTGTCGAACTGGGCGCCGGTCACCGCCTCGGTGCAGCCCTCCTCCGCCGCCATCCGCACCGCCGCCGCGGCCTCGCGCAGCGCCCCGGGCAGGTCGCCCTCGGCGGCGGAGAGCTGCGCGGACAGCCCGCGCAGCAGGACGTGGAACATCGGCGGCGGGGTGCCGTCCGCGATCCGGTCCACCGCCGCCCCGTACAGCTCCCGGGCCCGCGGCACGTCGCCCTGCCGCAGCAGGACCGCCGAGCGCAGGTAGCGGATGTAGGTGCGGGCGTCCATCACCACATACCGCTCGGCCTCCTCGGCGGCCTCGTCAAGGAGCCGGTGGGCCTCGTCGTTGTCGCCGCACCGGTAGGCCAGTTCGGCCATCCGGCCGAGCAGGAACGCGCCCTCGCTGAAGGCGCCCAGCTCGCGGCCGAGCCGGTAGGCCGCCTCGAAGCCCGCGCGGGCCGCCGCGTGGTCGCCGCGCAGCGCCGCGATCTCGGCGCGGGCACCGTGCACCTGCGCCCTGATCCAGCGGTCCCCCAGCCGCTCGGCCAGCTCGCTCAGCTCCACCCAGTCCCGGTCCACCCGCGTCGTACCGCCCGGCGAGTCGACGGTCAGGTGCAGCCGGAACATCAACGCGGCCGCCAGCTCCCAGTCGCCGCCGTGGGCACGGCAGTTGTCGACGACGTGGTCGGTAAGGTCGGGGGCCATCCGGCCGCGGCCTGCCACGTACAGCGTGAAGGGCCACAGCATCCCGGGGAAGCGGGCGGCGGGTTCCCCCGCGTTCCGGTAGGCCGCCACGAGCCGGTCGACCGTCACCGCCACCTCCGGCGCCGACCACTGCTCCTCGGTGGCCCGGTCGCCCTGTACGAACAGCAGCAGCAACTGGAGGTCCAGGCGCGGCCAGTACATCGGGTCGCCGGTGTCGTCCAGCCGGTCCGCGCCGAGCGCGGCCACCTCGGTGAGCCAGCCGACCGCCTCGTCACCGTAGTTGCGCAGCCACCAGAACCACCCCATGGCCAGCGCGATCGGGACGGCGTCGGCCTCCGAGCGGTGCCCGACCGCGCGGTGCAGCGCGGCCCGGACGTTGTCGAGTTCGGCCTCCATCACCTCGAACCAGTGCAGCTGGTCGCTGCCGCGCAGCAACGGGTCCACGGTCCCGGTCAGTTCGCGTACGTACGCGGTGTGCCGCTCGCCTGCCGCGGCGAGTTCGGCGGGTCGCTCGTGGGCGCGCTCCAGGGCGTACTCGTGGATCGTCTCCAGCAGCCGGTAGCGGGTGCCGGACGGGCCGCCGTGCTCGGCCACCACCAAGGACTTGTCGACGAGTTGGGCCACCGCGTCCAGGGCGTCGGGGCCGCACACGGCCTCGGCGGCGGTCAGCGTGCAGCCGCCGGAGAAGACGCTGAGCGCGCACAGCGTCGTACGCTCCCGTTCGTCGAGCAGGTCCCAGCTCCAGTCCACGACCGCGCGCAGGGTCTGCTGGCGCGGCAGCAGGGTGCGGCTGCCGCCGGTCAGCAGCCGGAACCGGTCGTCGAGCCGGTCGGCGATCTGCCGCGGGGACAGGGCGCGCAGCCGGGCCGCGGCGAGTTCGATCGCCAGCGGGAGGCCGTCCAGCCGGCGGCAGATCTCGTGGACCGCGGCGGCGTCGTCGTCCGTCCCCGTACCGCGCGTGCCGGCTCCGTCCTGCCCCGGGGACGGCTCGACGTGCGGGTCGGCGGACCGGTCCGCGGCCGGGCCGGGGATCTCCCGCGGGCGGGCGGTGCCGGCGCGCTCGGTGAACAGCCGGTAGGCGGTGCGCGGCGGCAGCGGCTCGACCGCGCGGACCACCTCGCCCGGCACACCCAGCGGTTCTCGGCTGGTGGCGAGCACGGTCAGTTCCGGGCAGCGCGCCAGCAGCTCCGCGGCCAGGTACGCGGCCGCCCCGATCAGGTGCTCGCAGTTGTCCAGCACCAGCAGCAGGCGGCGGCCGGTGCAGTACTCCACCAGCCGCTCCATCGGATGTTCGCCGCCGAGCGCGTCGCGGGCGGTGCCGAGGACGACGGTGTCGCGGCGCCCGAGCGCGTTGAGCACGGCGTGCGGGATGGCGTACGGGTCGTCCAGCGACGCGAGTTCGGTCAGCCACACGCCGTCCGGGTACCCGGTCTGCGCGGCCTCGGCAGCCTCCAGCGCCAGGCGGGTCTTCCCCGAGCCGCCCGGGCCGGTGAGCGTCACCAGCCGGGTGGCCGCCAGGTCGGCGCCGATCGCGGCGAGTTCGGTCTCCCGGCCGACGAAGCTGGTCAGCCGCGCCCGCAGGTTGCCCCGCGGCGCGGGTGGGGGTGCGGGCGGCGTGGACGCGGCGTAGCGGCGCCGGGCGTCATCGGTCTTCTCCGACCCGCCCGGCCCGCCCGGCGTGCCCGGGCCGTCCGGCGTGCCCGGGCCATCCGGTCGGCCCTCGTACCGCGGTGTTCGGTGCGGCGTCTGCTGCGGTGCCTGGAGCAGTTCCGCGTGCAGGGCCTGCAGTTCCGGCCCGGGGTCGGCGCCGAGCGTCTCGGCGAGGACCGTCCGGGCCTCCTCGTACGCAGCCAGGGCATCGGCCCCGCGGCCGGTCGCCCGCAGCGCGCGGATGAGCTGGGCGTGGAACGGCTCGTCCAGCGGGTGCGCGACCACCGCCTCCCGCAGCGCCGGAAGCACGGCGGCGGTCTGCCCGCGGGCGAACTCCGCCTCGAACTTCGCCCGTAGCGCGGCCAGGCGCAGCGCGTCCGTACGGGCCGCCGCCGCGTCCCGGTCCGGCAGGTCCGCCAGCGCCGGACCGCGCCACAGCCCGAGCGCCCGGTCCAGGGTGGCCGCCGCCCGGTCGGGGTCCCCGTCCCGCAGCTCCGCCTCGCCGGTACGCAGCAGCGCCTCGAACGCGAACAGGTCGACGTTCTCCCGCGGCGTGTTCAGCCGGTAGCCGCCGGGCTCGGACGCCACCGCGTCCCGGCCGAGGGCCTTGCGCAGCCGGGCGACCAGGGCCTGGAGGGCGCCGGCGGCATCGGCGGGCGGGTCCTGCGTCCAGACCTCGGCGATCAGGGTCTCCGGGGCGACCGGCCGGCCGGCGTGCGCGGCGAGCACGGTGAGGACCGTACGGACCTTCGCCCCGCTCAGGGGCAGGACGGTGCCGTCCTCCGACCTGGCCTCGGTGACTCCGAGGACGAAGTAGCGCACGGCGCCTCCGCTCGTCCGCGCGCGGTCCTCGCGCGGGCTCGTCGTGTACGGCGCCTGCTGTCGTCCACCCGCCCGTACGTTCGCCTGCCCCCGCGCGTCGGGCGGGGGCAGGCGGTGGTCCGGGCGGCGGGGTCAGGCGCGCGGGGGGTCTTCCTGGTCCCGGGGGCCGAGCAGTTCGTCGGCGAGGGACGGCAGGTCGTCGAGGGGGGTCTCCTCGGCCCACTGCGGGCGGGGCCGACGCGACTGGCCCGACTGGGCCGCGGGGATCTCCCGGGTGCGCTCGTCGCCGGTGGGCTGATCCGGGCGGAAGAGCCACGGCGGCACCCGGTCGGTGGGGTCCTCGGAGCGGGCCGTGCCGGGGACCGGCGGCGGCAGCTCGGTGGTCTCGTCGCTGCTGCCGGCGGGCTCGTCCACGATCGGCGCCATCACGGTGGTGGTCTCCGAGGAGGACGACGCCGGCGGCGTGACGGCCGGCAGCACCGTCGTCGCGTCGGCGTCGGTGCCGCCCTCCGCGGGCACGGCGGACATCACCGTGGTCGCCTCGGCGTCCGGCCCACCCGCGGCCGGGCCGGGGTCGGCGGGCAGGGAAGACATGACCGTGGTCGCCTCGGAGTCGGACGTCGAGGCGGACGCCTGGCCGGAGCCGGAGCCCGCACCGGAACCCGAACCCGAGCCGGACCCCGCGTCCGAGCCAGAACTGCGGTCCGAGCCAGATGCGGGGCCTTCGTCGGCACCGGAGCCCGAAGCCTTGCCGTGCGAAGCGTCGCCGCCCTCGCCCGTACCGTCGTCCTGCCCGGCGCCGTCGCCGGAACCCTCCGGAGGCGCGTCCGACACCGCCGGGAGCACCGCGGTCTCCTCCGAGTCGGCCGCGGCAGCAGCTGCGGCAGCCGCTGCCGCGGCGGCGGCGGCCCGCGCCGCCTCCGCACGCATGAGCGCCTCCTCGGCCTTGCGCTGCTTCTCCTCGCGCTTCTCCGCGGCCTCGGCGCGCAGCCGCGCCTGCTCGTCCGCCAGGCGCCGCAGCCGCTCCTGCTCGGCCTCGTACGCCGCTTCCTCGGCGGCGCGCTTGGCGTCCTCCTCGGCCTTGCGGCGGGCGGCCTCCTCCGCGGCGAGCCGGGCCGCCTCCGCCTCCTGCGCGGCCTTGCGCTCGGCGATCTCGCGGCGCGCGGCCTCCTCGGCGGCGAGCCTGCGCTCCTCCTCCTCGCGCCGCAGCCGCTCCAGCTGCTCCTGGCGCTCGCGCTCCAGCCGCTCCTCCTCGGCCTTGCGGGCGGCCTCCTCGGCGGCGAGCCGGGCCGCCTCCTCGGCCGCCTTGCGCTCGGCCTCGGCCCGCGCCTCGATCTCCTGGGCGGAGAGCGGCAGCATGCGGTCGAGCCGGTGCCGTACGACGGTGGTGACCGCCTCGGGGTCCTGCGCGGCGTCGACGACGAGGTACCGCGCGGGGTCGGCGGCGGCGAGCGTCAGGAATCCGGCCCGCACCCGCTGGTGGAACTCGGCGGGTTCGGACTCCAGCCGGTCCGGGGCCTCGGTGAAGCGCTCCCTGGCGGTCTCCGGCGGCACGTCGAGCAGCACCGTCAGATGCGGGACGAGCCCGTCGGTGGCCCAGCGGGAGATCCGGGCGACCTCCGTCGGCGCGAGGTCCCGCCCGGCGCCCTGGTAGGCGACGGAGGAGTCGATGTAGCGGTCGGAGATGACCACGGCGCCGCGCTCCAACGCGGGCTTCACGACGGTGTCGACGTGCTCGGCCCGGTCCGCGGCGTACAGCAGGGCCTCGGCGCGGTGCGAGACCCCGGCGGAGGAGACATCCAGGAGTATCGAGCGCAGCCGCTTGCCGACGGCGGTGGCACCCGGCTCGCGAGTGACCACGACCTCGTGGCCCTTGGCCCTGATCCACTCGGCGAGCGCCTCGACCTGGGTGGACTTGCCGGCGCCGTCACCGCCCTCGACGGCGATGAAGAAGCCGTTGGCGGCAGGGCCGGTGGCCGGCTCCGCGCCGCGCAGCGCCTCGCGCAGGTCGCGGCGCAGCGGCACCCCGCTGCGGTCGTCGGTCTTGCCCAGCACCAGCGCGGCGACCGGCAGCAGCAGCGCGCCGACCAGGATCAGCGTGTAGGCGGCGCCGCTGTGGTCGAAGGTGAAGTGGCCGTTCTGGACGCGGTGCGGGCCGATCGCGGCGGCGACCAGCGGTCCGCCGACCGCGGCCACCCCGAGGGCGGCGTGCACCACGGCGTGCAGGTGCTCGACGGTCCGCGTCCTGCGGCTCTCCTCGGTCTCCTGCTCGATCAGGGTGTGCCCGGCGTTCGCGGTGACACCGGCCGCGACACCGGCCAGCAGCGACAGCGCCAGCACCGTGGTCTGGTCGGGCACGACGCCGGTCAGCAGCAGCGCGATACCGGTGACGCCGGTGCCCACGGCCAGCAGGCGGCGGCGGGAGAGCCCGGGCAGGGTGTGCGGGGCGATCCGGATGCCGACCACGGTGCCCGCGGTCAGGGCCAGCACCAGCAGGCCGAAGCCGGTCGGCCCGAAGCCGAGGGCGAGCGCGTGCAGGACGGCGACCGCGACGGCGACCGCGATCGCGCCGGACACCGCGGAGGTGGCGAGCACCAGCAGCGGCAGCGCGCCGGTACGGCCCTGCTCGGCGCCCGCCGGGCCCTTCGGCAGCCGCAGGCCCTGGAGCGGGGAGCGGGGCTTCCTGGCGCCGCCCGCGGGCAGTTCCAGCAGGTACAGCATCGCCATCGAGGACGAGAAGAGCCCGGCCGCCACGTACGACGACAGCGCGACCTGGTGCAGGTGGAACCAGTCGACGCCCACCGCGATCAGCGTGTTGACGAGGGTGACGGCCACCAGGGACGCGGCGGCGATCGGCAGCGCGACGAAGCTCGTCCGCAGGTCGAGCCGGCGCAGCGTGGCGAGGAGGTCGGGCGCGGGCCGCACCGAGGTGTCGCCCGGCGCGGGCAGCAGCCCCGGGGCGGCGCCGTCCTTCGCGATCGCCCACAGGCGCTCGGCGAGCCCGACAGCGAAGGCCGTGCCCAGCAGCCACAGGTGCGCGGAGTGCGGGGTCCAGGTGACCCACAGCGGCGCGACGATGAACAGCGCGAGCCGTACGCCGTCGGCGCCGATCATCGTCCAGCGCCGGTCCAGCGGGCCGCTCTCCTCGGTGAGGCCGGTCAGCGGCCCGAGCAGCACCGCGCCGAAGAGCAAGGTGGCCACCAGGCGGGCGCCGAACACCGCGGCGACGCTGTACGCCACCCCGCGGTAGCCGCCTCCGAAGGAGTGGGCGGTTGCGGTGGCCTGGACCGTGAGCAGCACCAGCACGAGCAGGCCGAGGCGGTCGGCGACCGCGCCCGTCAGTTGCGCGCTCCACAGCTTGCGCAGCGGCGGAATCTTCAGCAGCGCGCCCACGGCCCGCTCACGGGAGTCCGCCGAGAGGTCTTTCGCGAACGCCTCGGTGACGTCCGCCGCGGGCTGCGCTGGCTGCTCGGATCGCGTCATTCTGACAGCCTATCCGTCTCACCCGAACCAAACGTCTCCGCCCGAACAAACGGACAGTGACCCCTCTCCTGCGCTAGGGGGGCCGGTCTCCTGTGCTGAGGGGCCGGGCGCCGCCCCTGGATCGGGGCGGCCGCCCTCGGCGCCGTGGCCGGCGCCCTTCACTCCGTGGTGGAACTCGTCTTCTTCGCCGCGGTCTTCTTGGTGGCCGCGGCCTTCTTGGCGGGCGCCTTCTTGGCGGCCGTCGACGACGAAGCGGACTTCTTCGCCGCCGCCTTCTTGGCCGGGGCCTTCTTCGCCGTCGTCTTCTTCGCGGCCGTCTTCTTCTTCACCGGGCCCTTCGCCCGCTTCTCCGCGAGGAGTTCGTAGCCGCGCTCGGGCGTGATCGTCTCGACGTCGTCGTCACGGCGCAGCGTCGCGTTGGTCTCGCCGTCGGTGACGTAGGGGCCGAAGCGGCCGTCCTTGACCACGACGGGGCGCTCGCTGACCGGGTCGGTGCCCAGTTCCTTCAGCGGGGGCTTGGCGGCGGCGCGGCCGCGCACCTTCGGCTGGGCGTAGATCGCCAGCGCCTGCTCCAGCGTGATGGTGAAGAGCTGGTCCTCGCTCTCCAGGGAGCGCGAGTCGGTGCCCTTCTTCAGGTAGGGGCCGTAGCGCCCGTTCTGCGCGGTGATCTCCACGCCCTCGGCGTCGGTGCCGACCACCCGGGGCAGGGACATCAGCTTGAGGGCGTCGGCGAGGGTGACGGTGTCGAGCGACATGGACTTGAAGAGAGAGGCGGTGCGCGGCTTCACCGCGTTCTTGCCGGTCTTCGGGGTGTCCTCGGGCAGCACCTCGGTGACGTACGGCCCGTAGCGGCCGTCCTTGGCGACGATCGGGCGGCCGGTCTCCGGGTCGGTGCCGAGCGCGAACTCGCCGCTGGGCTTGGCGAACAGCTCCTGCGCCAACTCGACGGTCATCTCGTCCGGCGGCAGGTCCTCGGGGACGTCGGCGCGCTGGTGGTCCTCCTCGCCGCGCTCGCCCTTCTCGACGTACGGCCCGTAGCGGCCGACCCGCAGCATGATGCCGTCGCCGACCGGGAACGAAGAGATCTCCCGGGCGTCGATCGCGCCGAGGTCCTCCACCAGTTCCTTCAGGCCGCCGAGGTGGTCGCCGCCGGCGGGGTCGGGCTGTGCGGCGCCGGACGCGGGGGCCCCGCCGTCCTGGCCGCCCTTGCCGTCCTGGCCTCCCTGGTTCTCCTGGCCGAAGTAGAAGCGGCGCAGCCACGGCACCGCCTCGGCCTCGCCGCGGGCGATCCGGTCGAGGTCGTCCTCCATGGAGGCGGTGAAGTCGTAGTCGACCAGCCAGCCGAAGTGCTTCTCCAGCAGGTTGACCACGGCGAAGGAGAGGAAGGACGGGACGAGCGCGGTGCCCTTCTTGAAGACATAGCCGCGGTCGAGGATGGTGCCGAGGATCGTGGCGTACGTCGACGGGCGGCCGATCTCCTTCTCCTCCAGCTCCTTGACCAGGCTCGCCTCGGTGTAGCGGGCGGGCGGCTTGGTGGAGTGGCCGTCGGCGGTGATCCGGTCGGCGCTCAGCGCGTCGCCCTCGGCGACCTGCGGCAGCCGGCGCTCGCGGTCGTCGAGTTCCGCGTTCGGGTCGTCGGCGCCCTCGACGTAGGCCTTGAGGAAGCCGTGGAAGGTGATGATCTTGCCGGAGGCGGAGAACTCGGCGTCGCGGCCGTCGGAGGCTGCGCCGCCGACCCGGACGGTGACGGACTGGCCGGTCGCGTCCTTCATCTGAGAGGCGACGGTGCGCATCCAGATCAGTTCGTAGAGCCGGAACTGGTCGCCGGTCAGGCCGGTCTCGGCCGGTGTGCGGAAGCGGTCGCCGGAGGGGCGGATCGCCTCGTGGGCCTCCTGGGCGTTCTTGACCTTGCCCGCGTAGACGCGTGGCTTGTCCGGCAGGTAGTCGGCGCCGTAGAGCTGCGTGACCTGGGCGCGGGCGGCGCTGACGGCGGTCTCCGAGAGCGTGGTGGAGTCCGTACGCATGTAGGTGATGAAGCCGTTCTCGTACAGCTTCTGTGCGACCTGCATGGTGGCCTTCGCGCCGAAGCCGAGCTTGCGCGACGCCTCCTGCTGGAGGGTGGTGGTGCGGAAGGGCGCGTACGGCGAGCGGCGGTAGGGCTTGGACTCGACGCTGCGCACCGAGAACTGCGCGTCGGCGAGCGCGGTGGCCAGCGCCCGGGCGTGCTCCTCGTCGAGGTGCAGCACGGCAGCGTTCTGCTTCAGGGCGCCGGTGGAGGCGTCGAAGTCCCGGCCCTGGGCGACCCGGCGGCCGTCGACGGACACGAGCCGGGCGTTGAGCGTGGCGGGGTCGGACGGGTCGCCGGCCCGGCCGGTGTTGAAGACACCGACCAGGTCCCAGTACTCCGAGGTGCGGAACGCGATCCGCTCGCGCTCGCGCTCGACCACCAGGCGGGTCGCCACCGACTGCACCCGGCCCGCCGACAGCCGCGGCATGACCTTCTTCCACAGCACCGGGGAGACCTCGTAGCCGTACAGCCGGTCGAGGATGCGGCGGGTCTCCTGGGCGTCGACCAGCCGCTGGTTCAGCTCGCGGGGATTGCGCACGGCCGCCTGGATGGCGTCCTTGGTGATCTCGTGGAACACCATCCGGTGCACCGGGACCTTGGGCTTGAGGATTTCCTGCAAATGCCAGGCGATGGCCTCGCCCTCGCGGTCCTCGTCAGTGGCCAGGAATAGTTCGTCGGACTCCTTGAGGAGATCCTTGAGCTTCTTGACCTGTGCCTTCTTGTCCGCGTTCACGACGTAGATGGGCTGGAAATCGCTGTCCACATTGACGCCCAGCCGCGCCCACGGCTGGCCCTTGTACTCCGCCGGCACTTCGGCGGCCCCGTTGGGGAGGTCGCGGATGTGCCCGACGCTGGCCTCGACGACGTATCCCGGGCCGAGATAGCCCTTGATCGTCTTCGCCTTGGCAGGCGACTCGACGATGACGAGTCGGCGGCCGCCCTGTGCGGTCTCGCGGGTCGGGGACAACTTCGCTCTTCTCTCCGGTTCGAAGGGGTGTCGCTGCGGAGTGTGACCGTACCTCCTGGGCCCGTGTCAAACGGGAAAAGTCCGCAACGCCACTCGAACGGTAACCCGATGTACGTTCTATCCACACCGCCGGGGTCCGCCGGTGGCTTCCCCCAGCAGGCTACGTCCACCCGCCTGATCCTGCCCGAAATCGCGGGTTCCGATCCTCGCGGCCGAAAACCGCCGCGGCGACCGGCCCCCGGCGGGTCCGCGGCGGCCGGGCCGGGCGGCGGGCGCGGGACGGCCCCGTGCGGTTCTGTAGCCGGTTTGTATCAAGGGCGGTACGGGACGCGGCGCACCGGGGGCTGCGAAAATGGCCGCGGACGGGCGGGTGGGTAGCCGCGCCCGCCGCGCAACGGTGGGAACGCAGGGGCAGGGGGACGGGGCATGTCCGACCAGGGTCCGTATCCGGACAGGTCGCGGCTAGCAGGTGAGCAGGTGAGCACTCCGACCGGCGCGGGGGTGCGGCCGGTGCGGCGCCGCCCGCACCATGCGGTCCTACCCCTGGCCGCGCTCGCCGCCGCGGCCGCCGGGTCCGCGTACCTCTACCGCACCGACCCTCACCAGAGCGGTCACTTCCTGCCGCGCTGCCCCTTCAACTGGCTCACCGGACTGCTCTGCCCG
Organism: Actinacidiphila sp. bgisy144; assembly: GCF_057708105.1. Taxonomy (NCBI): domain Bacteria; kingdom Bacillati; phylum Actinomycetota; class Actinomycetes; order Kitasatosporales; family Streptomycetaceae; genus Actinacidiphila; species Actinacidiphila sp. bgisy144. The sequence goes on from NZ_JBYIRM010000016.1 coordinate 20,660, forward strand.
GCCTGCGGCGGCACCCGCCTCGCGTACGACCTGCTGCACGGCGACCCGGTCCGGGCGTTCCATGACAACGCGCTGCTGCTGGTCCTGTCGCCGGCGCTGGCCTGGATGGCCGGCCGCTGGGTGGTCGAGGGGCTGCGCGGCCGGCGGTGGCAGCCGGTGCTGCGTCCCCGGACCCAGTACGCGCTGCTGGTGGCGGCGGTGTGCTGGACGGTGGTGCGGAACCTGCGCTGACGCCGGGGGCCGGCTGCTTCGTACGCTGCCCCGTCCGGTCCCGTTGCTCCGATTGCTCCAGTTACACCGGTTACGCCGGTTACGCCGGTTACTCCGGTTACTCCGATTACTCCGATTACTCCGTGACCGGGTTGAGGAAGCCCTGCTCGACCAGCAGGCGGATCGACGCGGGGGTGCGGTCGCGCAGCAGCACCGGGTCCTCGTCCAGCAGTTGGGCGATGGCGTCCACGATGCGGCCGGCCGCCAGCGTGCCGTCGCAGACCCCCGCGAACCCGGCGCCCACGGTGTCGACCTTGGTGGCCCGGCGCATGCCCCGCGCGGAGCGCAGCACCACGTGCTCGGGGTCCTCCGCGCCCGGCATCCCGACCTGCTCCTGCACGACGTCGGGCGCGAGGGTGAACCGGGCGGCGAGCAGCGCGGCGTCGTCGTGGCCGCGCAGGAAGTCCTGCCGCCCGAACCAGTCGGCGACGTACGGCCCGAGCGGCTGCTCCACCGGGTGCGGCCACTCCTCGGCGGTGACCGAAGGCTGCGCGGCACCGGACCTGCGCAGCGTGATCCAGCCGAAGCCGATGCCGTTGGCCTTGTGCCGTTCGAAGTCCTCCAGCCAGGCGTCGTAGCGGCGTGCGTACGCGGCCGGGTCGGCGTGGTGGTCACCGCCGTCGCGCAGCCACAGCTCGGCGTACTGCGCGACGTCCTGCACCTCGCGCTGCACGATCCAGGCGTCGCACCCGGCGGGCAGCCAGGAGGTGACGCGCTCACGCCAGTCCTCGCCCTCGGTGTGCTGCCAGTTGGCGAGGAGCTGGCAGTAGCCACCTTCGGTGAGGTGGTCGGCGGACTGGCGGACGAGTTCGCGGCACAGGTCGTCGCCCGCCATGCCGCCGTCGCGGTAGGTGAACCGCCCGGCGGGGGAGATCACGAACGGCGGGTTCGACACGATCAGGTCGTACCGCTCGTCCCGGACCGGCGTGAAGAGCCCGCCCTCGCGCAGGTCGGGTTCGGCCGCGCCGGACAGCGCGAGGGTGAGCCGGGCGAAGTGCAGGGCGCGCGGGTTGACGTCGGTGGCCGTCACCCGCGTGGCGTGCCGGGAGGCGTGCAGCGCCTGCACGCCGGAGCCCGTACCGAGGTCGAGCACGCTGCCCACCGGTTCGCGCACGGTCAGCCCGGCGAGCGTGGTGGACGCGCCGCCTACGCCCAGCACCAGGTCGGCGCGGTCCACACCGGGCGCGCTGCCGATGCCGGCCGCGCCGCCGACCGCGCAGCCGAGGTCGGAGACGATCCACCAGTCCGCGCCCTCGTCCCCGGCGTACGGGCGTACGTCGACGGTGGCGCGGACCTCGGGGCCGTCGCGGAGCAGCCAGCCCGCCGCCTCGTAACGGTCCAGGCCCCCGCCGCCGAGGGCGGTGCGGGCGCCGGCGAGCGGGACCGCCTGCTGGAGCAGGAAGAGCCGGACCAGGGTCTCCAGCGGGCTGCCGCCGCGGGTGGCGCGCAGCGCGGGGACGGTCTCGGCGCGGGACAGGGCCGCGTAGGCGACGGCTCCGAGCAGTTCCAGGCAGCCGTCGGCGGTGAAGTCGGCGGCGAGCAGATCGGCGCGGAGGTCGGGCGCGGCGGCGGGGTCGGGCAGGGGGCGGCCGGGGCCGCCCGGGCTGCCGGGGTGATGGGGATCGCCGGTCGGCCGGGTGGGGTTGCTCGGATCGCTCACGCCGCTCATTGTCCCGGAACTCGGGGCGGGGCGCGCCGCCGTGCCGCAGGAGGCGGGGTCAGGACTTCTTCGGGTCGGCGCTCGTCGTCGTGGTGGGTGTGGCGGTCGTCGTCGCCGAGGCGGCCGGGGTGGTCGGGGTGGTCGCACCGGCCGTCGGGGTGGTCACCTTGCCGCCGGAGACACCGCGGCAGCCGGCCTGCTGGGCGAGGGCCTTGCCCATGTCGCCCTTGCGGAGGGTGTCGAGGGAGGTCTGCCCCTTGGCGGCGGTCTGCTGGAGTGAGGTCGAGACGTCGCCGAGACCGGTCGCGAACTTGGTCTGGTCGCTGGCGTCCAGGCCATCGACCTGCTTCTTCAGCGTGGCGTACTGGGTGGACTGCTGGGTGAAGACCGTGACCGCGTTCTTCTGGAACGTCGCGCCGTCGTCGCCGGGGGCGGCCCCGGCCTTCTGGAAGATCCCGGCGAGGGACGTGTAGGCGTCGGAGATCGACTGGAAGGCGGCGGAGTCGGCGCTCTTCACGTCCTGCGGCTTGCCGCCGCTGTCGACCTGGCCGAACGACGCGTTGGCGGTGTTGATCTTGCCGAGTTGGACCTGTGCCTGGTCGCAGACGCCCTTCGCCCAGTCGTCCTGCTTCTTGGCGGTGTCGTCCCCGCCGCACGCGGACAGCGCGAGCAGTGCGACCGCGCTGCCGGACAGCGCGGCCAGGAGCTTCTTCTTCACCTTCACCGGGTGGGTCCCTTCCGTGGCCTTCGGCCCCGGAACATACACGGCCGGGCGGTACGGCTCCGGCGGCGCCGACCTCTGCTGACCCCTTTCACCTGCTCTTCGATCGGTTCGCGCCACAGCCTGCACCGCAGGTGAGCGGCGGGCGCGCGGGCCTCGTACGGTGCTGCCTGTCCGGCGGCCGCGGGCGCGGTGGTGTGACCATTCCCACGGAACCAGGACCGGGGACAGGGGCCGCTGCGCGCGGCGGACCGGGTCGGGCCGGGCCGGGCCGGGTCGGCTAGACGGTGACGGTCGGCCAGGTCATCCGGATCACGCCGCCGCGGTCGCCGTCGATCACCTCGACGTCGTCGACCAGGCCGCTGATGACGGCGAGGCCCATCTCGCCCTCGTCCTCGGCGGCGTCATCGGTGGGCGGGCCGTCGGTGTGGCCGCCACCGGCCGAAGTGCTGGCGACCTCGTCCACGACCTCGATGGAGAACTTCTTCTCGTCCTCGTTGAGCAGTACGCGCACCGGCTGCTCAACGCCGTTGTTGCGGTGCAGGCCGACGGCACGGCTGCACGCCTCGCCGACCGCCAGCCGGACCTCGTCCAAGGACGCCTCGTCCACCCCCGCTCGGCGCGCCACCTGGGCGGCCACGAGCCGTGCGGTGCGCACATGCTCGGGCTGGGCGCTGAAGAGCAGTTCTACGGTGGGCATGGGGCTTCCCCCTCCGGTCCTGTGGTTGGGCATCACAGGGGACCGGACGGTGGTCCGTCCGGTGCCCCTCTCGGACGAACGTCAGTCGGTCGCCGCGACAGCCTCGTCGACCGAGGTGTGGATGGGGAACACCTTGGTCAGACCGGTGATTCGGAAAATCTTCAGGATGCGCTCCTGGTTGCACACCAGACGCAGCGATCCTTCGTGCGCACGCACCCGCTTCAGCCCGCCGACGAGCACACCCAGGCCGGTCGAGTCGAGGAAGTCGACTCCCTCCATGTCCACGACGAGGTGGTAACTCCCGTCGTTCACGAGCTCCACGAGCTGCTCCCGCAGCTTGGGCGCGGTGTACACATCAATCTCGCCGCCGACCTCGACGATCGTGCGATCGCCGACGGTTCGGGTCGACAGGGACAGGTCCACTGATCCTCCAGCACCTTGCATCGACGCGGCGCCCCCCTGGGGCCTCCACCGAAACGTTAACGGTAGTGGTGACTCCTCCACCGAGCGGTGGGGGAAGGAGTTGGGCCGCGATGGCATTCAATCACTTCGCGGTGGGCCCGCACGACGCCTTACTGCGATTGTCCGTCATGCCGGTGACACACTGAGTGCCGATGGCCCAGGATCAACTTCCGCAGTCGGCGCACGGCCGACCGTCCCCACGGACCGCTTTGGAGCGGCTTTCCGCGGGGGCTGACCGCGCCGTACGCATCACCCATACGGAGCACCTGCCCCCGCGGGTCGGGCGTCATGCATCTTGGCCGGAGGGCGTCCGTCCGGAAGTCGTCGCCGCGATCCGGGCCGCCGGGATCGACCGTCCGTGGGAGCACCAGGCGCTGGCCGCCGAGCACGCGCTGCGCGGCGAGTCGGTGGTCGTGGCCACCGGCACCGCCTCCGGCAAGTCGCTGGCCTACCTCGCACCGGTGCTGAGCGCGCTGCTGCCGGAGCCGCGGGGCGCCGGGGGCGCCGCTGATGGTGACCGTGACAGCGGCTCGGTCGCCGCCGATGGGCCGATCGGGGGAAGCGGAGGGGCCGGGAGCGCCGGGAGCGCCGCGGGAACCGTGGCCGCCGTCGCACGGGGCCGGGCTCGGGTGCCCGCACAGGGCGGGCGCGGGCCGACCGCGCTCTACCTCGCCCCCACCAAGGCGCTCGCCGCCGACCAGCGCCGCGCGGTGAGCGCCCTCGCGGCGCCGCTCGGCCACGCTGTGCGTCCCGCGGTCTACGACGGCGACACGCCGTACGAGGAACGCGAGTGGGTCCGCCGGCACGGTACCTACGTCCTGACCAACCCCGACATGCTGCACCGCGGCATCCTGCCCGGGCACGCCCGCTGGTCCTCCTTCCTGCGCGGTCTGCGCTACGTCGTCATCGACGAGTGCCACACCTACCGCGGCGTGTTCGGCTCCCACGTCGCCCAGGTACTGCGCCGCCTGCGGCGAATCTGCGCCCGCTACGGCGCCGACCCGGTCTTCCTGCTCGCCTCCGCCACCTCCGCCGACCCCGGTCAGGCCGCCGCCCGCCTGACCGGCGTGCCCGTCGCCGAGGTCACCGAGGACACGTCCCCGCGCGGCGAGGTGGCCTTCGCGCTGTGGGAACCGCCCCTGACCGAACTGTCCGGTGAACACGGCGCCCCGGTCCGCCGCACCGCCACCGCCGAGTGCGCCGAGCTCCTCACCGACCTCGTCCTGCAGGGCGTACGGACCGTCGCCTTCGTCCGCTCCCGGCGCGGTGCGGAACTCGTCGCCCTCATCGCCCAGGAGCGGCTCGCCGAGATCGACTCCTCACTCCCGCAGCGCGTCGCCGCCTACCGCGGCGGCTACCTGCCCGACGAGCGCCGTGCCCTCGAACGCGACCTGCACTCCGGCCGCCTGCTCGGCCTGGCCTCCACCTCCGCCCTCGAGCTCGGCGTGGACGTCTCCGGGCTCGACGCGGTCCTGCTGGCCGGCTATCCCGGCACCCGCGCCTCGCTGTGGCAGCAGGCCGGGCGGGCCGGGCGCTCGGCCCAGGGCGCGCTGGCGGTCATGGTGGGCCGCGACGACCCCCTGGACACGTATCTCGTCCACCACCCCGAGGCGATCTTCGAACGGCCCGTCGAGTCCACCGTCCTCGACCCGGACAACCCGTACGTGCTCGCACCGCACCTGTGTGCCGCCGCCGCCGAACTCCCGCTGACCGAGGACGACCTGGCTCTCTTCGGCCCCGAAGCCGCCGGTCTGGTGGCGCAGTTGGAGAAGCGCGGGCTGCTGCGCCGCCGGGCGTCGGGCTGGTACTGGACCCGCCGGGAACGCGCCGCCGACCTCACCGACATCCGCGGGGAGGGCGGCACCCCGATCCAGGTCGTCGAAGCCGGCACCGGGCGGCTGCTGGGCACCGTGGACGCCTCCTCGGCCCACACCACCGTCCACGAGGGCGCCGTCCACCTCCACCAGGGCCGCACCTATCTCGTACGGCGCCTGGACCTCGAGGACTCCGTCGCCCTGGTGGAGCGCGCCGACCCGCCCTTCAGCACGATGGCTCGCGACACCACTGACATCCGCGTGCTGTCCACCGACATCGACGAACCCTGGGGCGACGCCCGCATCCGCTTCGGCTCCGTGGAGGTCACCCACCAAGTGGTGTCCTACCTGCGGCGCCGACTGCTGACCGGCGAGGTCCTCGGCGAGGCCAAACTCGACCTCCCGCCACGGACCCTGCGCACCCGCGCCGTCTGGTGGACCGTCACCGACGACCAACTCGACGCCGCCGGCATCCACCCGGAGGAACTGCCCGGCGCCCTGCACGCCGCCGAGCACGCCTCCATCGGCCTCCTCCCGCTCTTCGCTACCTGCGACCGCTGGGACATCGGCGGCGTGTCCATACCGCTGCACGCCGACACCGGCCTGCCCACCGTCTTCGTCTACGACGGCCACCCCGGCGGGGCGGGCTTCGCCGAACGCGCCTTCCACACCGCCCGCAGCTGGCTCGCCGCGACCCGCGAGGCCATCGCGTCCTGCGAATGCGACCACGGCTGCCCCTCCTGCGTGCAGTCGCCCAAGTGCGGCAACGGCAACGACCCGCTCGACAAAGCCGCCTCCGTCCGCCTGCTGGACTGCCTGCTCGCCTCCGCCAAGGAACCCGACCCCCGGCCCTGACCGGCGCTCCTCCACCGTCGGTGCCCCCGGAACACGCCCCCGTCAGTCTCCAGCCCCTGCGCCCCGCGTCGGCCTGAACCGACCACCGGCGTCGGCGTCGGCACCGGCACCGGCACCGGCACCGGCACCGGCACCGAGGCAAGCGGCGGGCCCGCCCGCGACCTCACCCGCGCTCCCCCTACCTCAGCCACGACGTCGGCCACCTCCCCCACCACCACGCACTCACGCAGCACCGCCTGCTGAGCGGCCGCCACCCGCGCGGCCAGCCGGCACGCCGCCTCCTCACCGTCAAGCGCGTGGTCCGCAGCGGCCAACGCGGCCAAGTCCGCGGCGCCGCCCGCTCGGTGCCTGGCCACCACCGCCCTCCCCATCAGCGCCACTCCCGCGAAGACCGCGATCAACACCGCCATCAGCCCGAGCGACCACACCGTCGCCGACCCCCGGTCCCGCTCCCGGCTCACGGCCCACCACTCCCCACCGTCTCCTCGTCCGACGCGGCCGCCTCCGCCGTCAACCTCACCGGAAACCGCGGTCTTTCCACCGTCACCCGCACCCTCACCATCCCTCCGCCCCGGCTCACCCTGACCTCCGCCCCCTTCGGCGCTGCCGCGCGGCTGACCCTCACCACATCCCCCGCCCCTTCCCCCCGCGCAGCAGCGCGCGCCCCGGCCCTGGCGGCGTCCACGCACCGAATCTGCGCAGCCGCCGCCATCAACCCCCACGTCAGCAGCCCCGTCAGCGCCACCAGCGTCGGGATCACCACGGCCGCCTCCGCTGTCACATATCCCTGGTCCCCGCGACGGCGCACCCACCCGGCCCATCCGGACCCGTGTGCGCCGCGCAATCGCCTCACCCACTCAGAACGGCGCATGGAGTGCCTTCTCGATCACCGAGGTCATCGCCGTCCGCACCGGCCCGCTCGTCACGATCTTGTAGAGCACCGCCGCGAACCCGCAGGCCGCAATCGTGCCCACCGCGTACTCCGCGGTGCTCATCCCCGCATCGGCCGCCACCCGGCACCGCCGGACGCACCCGGCCCACCGAACCGCCACCCGCTCAGCCAACTTCCGCCGCGTCATTTCCGTTCTCCTCCTGTTGGTTTCTTGTGATTCCTACTGATTCCGTGCGCCGTCCCGACCGGACGAAGGGGGCGCGCGTCCCGCCGCGGGCCTCAACCTCCGCCACCGCCCACCGGGCCTCCCAGCACCGCCCCGGCCAGCCCCATCACCACCGGCGCGACGCCCACGAACAGAAAGGCGGGCAGGAAGCACACGCCCAGCGGTGCGGTGGCCAGCACCGCGGCCCGGCGAGCCCCGGCGACCGACGAACGGGCGTGCTCAGCGCGGTAGTCCGCGGCCAGCCGCGCCATCTCCGCCACCGGCGCGCTGCCGGTCGTCGACGCCCTCGCCAGACAACGGCCCATCGCCCGGGCCGCAGGCAGTCGGCCGAACCTGTCCCAGCATTCCGACGGCTCCCCACCGAGCCGCAACTCCGCCTCCGCCCGCAGCAGCGCGGCTCCCAACGGCCCGTCCAGGCACCGCCCCACCGCCCCCGCGGTCTCCCCCGGCGTGGCCCCCGCGGCCAGGCAAGCCGCCATCAGGTCGGCGCACAGCGGCAGTTCGCCCGGACCGGATACCGCGCGGTCCGCCTGCCCTTGTGCCGCCCGCCCCGTGGCCTTCGACCGGTGGTGGACGAGCACCATCCGCACGCCGACCCCGACCACGGCCCCGGCCATCACCCCAGCGAAGCTCCCCACGAACGCCGCTGTCCCCAGCGCCGGCGCGACCACCGGCAGCCAGACCCGTCCGGCGTCTCGAGCTTTTCCCCGCCACGCGCGCGGCGCCTTCACCGGCTGGGCTTCCTCCAGCAGGAGACTCAACCTGCGCACGCCGCCACGCCTGCTCCTCCCCGCCACAGCCGCACCGACTGCCGCACACACCGCCAGTACGACGGCCACCGTCATCCCCAGGCTGTGGACAACCTCGCCGCTCACGACCGGCCCCCTTCCACAACGGGCTCACTCGACGCCTGGGCGGACCGCGGCTCCGCCTTCCCCGGGCCGGGGCCGCCCCACGCGGAGCCGCCCCGACCACGATCCGTCCCGGTCGGCGGGCCGCCCTCGGCAGCCCGGATGATCCGCGCGGTCCAGGCCAGCCCGGCCCACTCCAGAAGCGCGCCCACGACCAGGCAGCCCAGCCCCGCCGGCGTGTGCAGCAGCACCTCGGCCGGGTCGGCTCCCAACGCCGTGCCCAACACCAGCCCGAACACCGGGAGCAGCGCCAGCAGCACCGCGGTGGCGCGCGGGCCGGCCAACTGCGCTCGCAGGTCCTCCCGTTGGTCGGCCTCGGCTCGTAGCGCGGCGGCGACCCGGTCCAGGGCCGTGGCCAGCCCAGCGCCTCCGTCCACCGCGACCTGCCAGCACGCGGCCACCGCACCGAGTCCCTGCGCGCCCGGACCTGACCGAGCCGCCGTCCGAAGTGCGCCGGGCACGTCTCCGCCGAACCGGGCGGCAGACAGCAGCAGGCCCGCGATCCGTGCCAGTTCCGGCGACCCGGGCCACCCGGCCGACTGCACCGCCTCCGCGAGCGCCACGTGCGGCGGCTGTCCTGCCCGCAGGTCGCCCGCAAGCGTGCCGCACAGCCCGCTCACCGCGGCCGCAATCCCTTCCGCCACCGCCCGTTCGGCCCGGTCGCGCAGTGCCCTTCGCACCAACGGGACCGCGACCGCCGCGCCGACCACCGGCACCACCGACCAGGTGACCGCCGCGAGCACCATCCCGGCGGGCAGGCACAGCCACTCTGGACCGCCTCGCACGAGCCGCGCCTCTGCTGTCCCGGCCATCCGCTGCCGGGCGCCGCCGGGAGCACCGCGCCTGCCTGGCCGTTCACGCCGCCAGGCCCGCAAGGACTTCCGCTCGGGCTGACCGCGCCAGTGCGGGCGCCGTCCACCGATCCACGCCCGGACGGCCTCGACCACACGACCCCATCGGTTCCGCCACTGCTCAACCCTGCCCGCCGTAGCGCCTGCAGGGGTCTGTGCGCGCGTCAGCAACCCGTGCACGCGTCGCCGGTATCCGTGCCGCTGCAGAGCGGTCCACGCGGGCAGACAGGCCACCAGAAGCGCGGCCCACAGCGCCAGAGCGGGAGTCACCGGCGGGCATGTCGCGGCGTTCACGACACACCTGCCGAGCACAGCTGAGCCAACCGGCTCCAGCCCGGTCCGCGTTCCACCCCGCCACATCCGTCGCGGACAAGCGCCGGTACCGTGCCGACCAAGCCGTCCCGCCGACGGCTCACCACGTGGATCTCGGCGACTCTGCGCCGACCCGCACCGTCCCGCACGAGGTGGACGACCGCCGACAGCGCGGCGGCCAACTGACTGTGCAGAGCGGCCCGGTCCAGGCCCGCGGTCGAGCCCAGAGCCTCCAGCCTCGCGGGCACATCCGCAGCCGCATTGGCGTGCACGGTCCCGCAGCCGCCCTCGTGACCGGTGTTCAGGGCACCAAGGAGGTCCAGCACCTCGGCGCCGCGCACCTCGCCGACCACGAGCCGGTCGGGCCGCATCCGCAGCGCCTGCCGCACCAGGTCCCGCAAGGTGACCTCGCCGGCCTCCTCCTGATTGGCGGGCCGGGTCTCCAGCCGGAGGACGTGCGGATGGTCCGGGCGCAGTTCGGCGGAGTCCTCGGCGAGGACGATGCGGGCCGCGGGGTCGACAAGGCCGAGCAGGCAGCTCAGCAGCGTGGTCTTTCCCGAGCCGGTGCCGCCGCTGATCATGAACGACAGCCGTGCGTCCAGCATCGCCCGCAGCAGCGCGGCGGTCTCCTCGTCGAGGGTGCCGACCGCGACGAGTTCGGGGAGCGTGAACGCGCGGGCCCGTACGACACGGAGTGACAGGCAGGGCGAGCCGACCACGACGGGTGGTAGTACCGCGTGCAGCCGTGTGCCGTCGGGCAGCCGGGCGTCGACCCACGGCCGCGCGTCGTCGAGGCGGCGGCCTGCGGTCGTGGCGAGCCGTTGGGCGAGACGTCGCACCGCCGCGGTGTCGGCGAACCGGATCGGGCTGCGTTCGAGGCCGCGGCCCCGGTCGATCCAGACCTGGTCGGGTGCGTTGACGAGGATGTCGGTGACGTCCGGGTCGGCCAGGAGGGGCTCCAGCGGTCCGGCGCCCACCAGTTCGGAACGCAGCGCGGCGACCACATCGAGCACTTCGGAGTCCCCGATCAGGCGTCCTTGGGCGCGCAGCGCCGCAGCCACGCGGGCGGGGGTGGGTTCGCCGCCGTGTTCGGCCAGGTGGAGCCGGACCGCGTCGAGCAGTGCCGCACTCATGCCATCACGCACCCGGCGGCCGCGAGCGCCTGTCCGAGGAAGGCTCCGCTGAATCGCGCGAGGGGGCCGCGAGTGGAGGAGCCCGGTGGCGCGCCGCCGGACATCGGATCGGCCAGACCGGGTTCGGGCCGCAACTCACCTGCGAGCGGCAGTCCGATCAGCCGTGCGATCTCGCCGCCGTCCAGGCCGGAGGAGAACGGCCCGCGCGCGACCACCCGCAGGTCGTCCAGCGCCGGGGCGAAGGCCGCCGCCACTTGGCAGGCGGCGGCCACCGCGCGGAGTTCAGCGGGCACCACCAGCAGTCCCACATCGATCTGGCCGAGCGTCTCGGTGACGGTGTCGTCCACTTTGCGCGGCAGATCGACGACGACCAGGCCGCCGCCCCGCCTGGCAGCTCCCATCACCGACCGCATGGCCTGGGGCGGGATGAGCATGGACTGTCCGCGGTCCCAGCTCAGCACACTGAGCGAGCCCAGCCGGGGCAGGGATTCCTCCAGCACGCCGCTGTTGACGCGGCCGCGCGAGTCGGCGAGATCGGGCCAGCGCAGCCCGCCGGTGCGTTCAGCCCCGAGCATGATGTCCAGGCCCCCGCCGAGCGGGTCGCCGTCGACGAGCATGACGCGAAGGCCGGTGCGCGCCGCGGTCACGGCGAGGCCGCAGGCCAGCGTGCTGGCACCGGCGCCGCCCCGGCCGCCGACCACGCCGATCGTCAGAGCGGGCCCGCCGCCGCCTTCTGCCAGGTCCGCCAGCCGGTCCACCAGCCACGCCTCGGCGGCCGGCAGGAACAGGACGTGGTCGGCGCCGACCGCGACGGCCCGGCGCCATGTTTCGGAGTCGGCGGAGTCCGCGCCGCCGCTCCCGACCAGCAGAACGCCCTTGCGCCGCGCTGCTCCCTGAACTCTTCCGGATGCCTCCACTCCGACCAGGACAAGCGGTGCGTTCTCCCAACTCGCATTGCGCGGGGGCGCGGTGAAGGCGACTTCCGGTTCTGCGCCGGCCGCCGCGCACAGTCGGAGCAGATCGTCGAGGAGGCTTTCGTCCTCCGTGACAATCAGCGGTCCGCGGATGCCTTCGGCGGCTTCGCGCGGTCGATCGGATGCACTGGTTCGAACCATTTCCCTGTCCCCTGTCGCTTGTCGTGCGAGCACGGTGTGCTGCGCCTGCGATCAGCTTGGGCCAGGAAGTGGAATTGAGACGATCTTGGTCGGAATCTGTGGATAACTCGGCGATTGTGGATAACTCCACCACCCGGACGAGTGGGTTCACCGGGACCGGCGGGACGATTACCGAGCGTCACGTGTCATACGCATAGAAACGCACACGCGCACGAGTGAGAGGAACGCCATGAACACGTCGACGTACGCCGCAGCCCCCACCGCCAACTCCCCGTACGCATGCGGACATGCGACGACCCCCGCCGGGGGGGAGAGCGGGGGTCGTCCCCACGGTCCGACTCGGGGGGGGAGGAGCCAGACCGGGTTAGCACGGTCGCGAACGATCCGTGACTTCCATGGTGTACCCGACGGCCCGCCCAGGCAAACCCACACGCCAGGCCTTAGGCCGAATGGTGGTTGCCTATGCTCGTCCCGTGGAAAACCACCTGCCCCCGCGTACTGCGGCGTTCTTCGATCTCGACAAGACCGTGATCGCCAAGTCGAGCACGCTCGCCTTCGGACGGTCCTTCTACCACGGTGGACTCATCAACAGGCGAGCGGTATTGCGCACCGCATATGCCCAGTTCGTATACCTCGTCGGTGGCGCCGATCACGACCAGATGGAGGGTATGCGCAAATACCTCTCTGATCTGTGCCGCGGCTGGAATGTGCAGCAGGTCCGGGAGATCGTCGCCGAGACGCTGCACGACCTGATCGACCCGATCATCTACGACGAAGCCGCCTCGCTGATCGAGGAGCACCACGCGGCCGGCCGCGACGTGGTGATCGTGAGTGCCTCGGGGTCCGAAGTGGTCGAGCCGATCGGGGAGATGCTCGGCGCCGACCACGTGGTGGCCACTCGGATGGTCGTGGCCGACGGCGCGTACAACGGCGAGATCGAGCATTACGTCTACGGTCCGGCGAAAGCCGAAGCCATCGCCCGGCTGGCCGAGTCCGAGGGGTACGACTTGCAGCGGTCATTCGCCTACAGCGATTCGGCTACGGACCTACCCATGCTGGAGGCGGTCGGCCACCCGTACGCCGTCAACCCTGACCGGGCGCTGCGCAAGGAGGCGGTCGCACGGGACTGGCCGATCCTCACCTTCGACCGTCCGGTGCGCCTCAAGCAGCGCATCCAGTCGCTGTCGATGCCGCCGCGCCCGGTCCTGGCGGCCGCCGCGATCGGTGCTGCCGCCGCCACCGCGGGACTGGTCTGGCTCGCTGCGCGCCGACGCCGGCCGCTGGCGGCTTCCTGACCGACCGAGACCCCCTCGTGGCCGACGGGACCAAGGTGACGTGAGCCAACGATTGGCCGAGCAGAATGTCCGACTTGGCGGCAAAAGTAAAAAGTGTAGCCAGGGGTTCCGCTACCTGTCGGTCGGGAGTACAAAAGAGTTAACGGCCCGCGAGACCACGGACTTCCGAGAGGAAGACCGCAGTTCAGCTGGCGGCCCCACGGACCGAGCACAGAAGCCGGGCACCCACGCGTAGCCGACCCGCCAACCGGGCCAGCCGCACCAGGCAGCGGGCAAAGTCCCCGCCCTGATGGGCAACATTCGAGCACGCACTGGTAACTCGGCGGACGTGCCCAAGCGGCGGCACCGACGGGTGCCGCCGCTCGTCGGTTCAGGCGGCGCCGCGCTGCATGGCCTCGCAGACGGCGACGCTCTCACGCACCCCGAGTTCGAGCGCGCGCCCGCAGTGGCCGATCCACTCGGCCATGCCCTCGGGAGTGCCCGAGGCGTACCCCTCGAGGGCTTTGAGGTATCCGGCCAGGCCCAGCTCCGCGTGGCCGACCTCCGCCGGGCAGATGGACTTGGGGTCCAGTCCGCTGCCGACCAGGACGATGCGTTCGGCGGCGCGCGCGACCGGCCCGTTGAATGAGCCGAAAGGGCGCAGGCAGAGCAGTTCGCCGTGTACGACGGCGCCCACCACGAGCGCGGGCGCGGTGGAACCGGCCCGCAGCAGTTCGGCGAGTCCGTCGAGCCGCGCGGCGACCTCGGAGGGCTCCGGAAGCGGGACCGTTTCGAAGCCGACCACCTCGTCGGTCACCGGCTCGCCGGCCAGTCGCGGCCGCCCGACGGTGGTTTCCTCAGCGGCCCCGCCGGCCGCGGTCAGGTGCAGCCGGGCAAGTGCCTGCACCGGGGACCGCCGCCACACGCTGAGAAGTTGGCCGGCTTCGGCCGTCACCCGAAGGGCAGCACCAACGGTGCGCGACTGGTCGTCGGCGGAGAAGTCGCTGCGGCGGCGTACCTCCTCCAGCGGCCAGTCGGCGCCCGAGAGGGCGGCGGAGGCCCGGGCGCCGCGAAGGGCGGCTTCCGAGGCGATCTCACCGGCCCGGCGACGCATCACCCGGTGGCCGTAGACCCGGTCCACCGCCTGGCGCACGGACTCCACCGCGTCGGGCACTCCCGGCAGCGCGGCGAGTACGGCCAGCGGGTCCGCCTGCCCGGAAGGTGGGGAAGGAGCAGCGTTCGTAGCCATGTCCCTGACCCTACGCACCCCCCACGGCCCGGAAAGACCACGATCGAGTGGCCTTCCCCACTCCCCGTCAGTTCGCGCGGCACACCGCCCCTACGCTTAGCGAACATGAAGATCGCTTTCGTTGGGAAGGGCGGCAGCGGCAAGACGACGCTGTCGTCCCTGTTCATCCGCCACCTCGCCGCAGCCCGCGTCCCCGTCGTCGCGGTCGACGCGGACATCAACCAGCACCTCGGCCCGGCGCTCGGGCTCGATGAGGAGGACGCCGCGGCGCTGCCCTCGCTCGGCGCGCACCTGCCGGCGATCAAGGAGTACCTGCGCGGCGCCAACCCGCTCATCCCCTCGGCCGACAGCATGATCAAGACCACCCCGCCCGGTAGCGGCTCGCGCCTTCTGCGGCTGTGCGAGGAGAACCCGGTCTACGCGGCGTGCGCCCGGCAGGTCGATCTCGGCACCGGCGGCACCGCGCGACTGATGGTGACCGGCCCGTTCGCCGAGTCCGACCTCGGCGTGGCCTGCTACCACTCGAAGGTCGGGGCGGTGGAGCTGTGCCTGAACCACCTGGTGGACGGACGGGACGAGTACCTCGTGGTCGACATGACCGCGGGCAGCGACTCCTTCGCCTCGGGGCTGTTCACCCGGTTCGACCTGACCTTCCTCGTGGCCGAGCCGACCCGCAAGGGAGTCTCGGTGTACCGCCAGTACAAGGAGTACGCCCGCGACTTCGGGGTGAACCTGGCCGTGGTCGGCAACAAGGTGCACGGGGAGGACGACCTCGCCTTCCTGCGGGCCGAGGTCGGGGACGACCTGCTCATCACGGTCGGATACTCGGACTGGGTGCGGGCGATGGAGCGGAGCAGCCCGCCCGGCTTCGAACTGCTGGAGGCCGCCAACCGCCAGGCCCTGTGCGTGATGCACGACCGCGCAGACCGGTCGTACCAGTCCCGCGACTGGCACCGCTACACCCAGCAGATGGCGCACTTCCACCGCAGGAACGCCGAGAGCTGGGGCAACGCCCGGACCGGCGCCGACCTCGCCGCCCAGATCGACCCCGACTTCACGCTGAGTGAGGATCTGGTCGAGGCGCCTGCCGTGCTGTCCCACTGACACCTCCGCGGCGCACCGATACACCCCCGCATCCTCAGATTCACTCCAAAGACGGAAATAGTACACGGATTCGGGCTCAAGCCTTCACTCTCCGCAGTCATTCCATTACTCTCCATTTACAGATGCTTGGAGAGCGCGAAAGGGAATGAGAGGAGTGAAGAGCCCATGAGACACCACCGGCACGACGTGTCCGCGTCGATCACCGTGTTCCTGATCGCCGTGCCCCTGTCGCTCGGCATCGCGCTGGCCACCGGCGCGCCGTTGCAGTCCGGTCTGGTCGCCGCGGCGGTCGGCGGCATCGTCGCAGGGCTGCTCGGAGGGACCCCCTTGCAGGTCAGTGGTGGCGCGACGAGCTTGGTCGTGGTCACCGCGGGCCTTGTCGAGCGCTACGGCTGGCGGGCGACGTGCGCGATCACCGTGCTGGCCGGCCTGGTCCAACTGCTGCTCGGCGGACTGCGGGTGGCCAGGGCCGCGCTCGCGGTGAGTCCGGCGATCGTGCACGGCATGCTCGCCGGTATCGGCACGGTCATCGCCATCGGGCAACTGCACGTGGTGCTGGGCGGCAGCCCGCAGGTCTCCGCGGTGGACAACATCGCCGCGCTGCCCGACCAGTTGATGCACAGCCACCCCGTCACGCCCGTCATCGGCGCGGCGACGGCGGCCGTCCTGCTCGGCTGGCCGCGGTTGCGGAGCCGGTTCCGGGCGCTACGGGCGGTCCCGGCGCCGCTCGCCGCGGTCGCGATGGCCACGGCGGTGAGTGCGGCGTGGTCGGTGCCCCGGGTCGACCTGCCACGCTGGACAGCACCTGGTCTGCCCGCTCCACCCGGCGGCCCGGCCACCGCGATCGTCGCGGCCGTCCTGACCGTCACGCTCGTGGCAAGCATGGAGTCGCTGCTGTCGGCCGTCGCGGTGGACGCACTCCAGACGCGGCGCCCGGGGCCGCACGCTCCTCCGGCCCGCCTCGACCGCGAGTTGCTCGGCCAGGGCGCGGCCAATGTGGTGTCCGGACTGCTCGGCGGCCTGCCGGTGGCCGGTGGCGCGATGCGCGGCTCGGCCAACGTCGAGGCGGGTGCCCTGACCCGGCGCTCCACGGTGCTGCACGGCGTGTGGGTGCTGCTGTGCGCGGGGTTCGCCGCCGGAGTGCTCGAGGAGATCCCGCTCGCGGCCCTCGCCGCGCTGGTGATGCTCGTCGGCGTGCGCATGGTCAGCTTCGCCCACATCCGGCACATCCAGCGGCACCGCGAGTTCCCCGTGTACGCGGTCACCCTCGGCACCGTGGTGGTCTTCGGGGTGCTCCAGGGGGTGGCCGCCGGCATCGCGGTCGCCGCCGCCCTGGCACTGCACCGGATCACCCGTATCCGGGTCACCGTCACCCAGGAAGGCGGGTGCCATCGGGTCCGTGCCAGCGGGCAGTTGACGTTCCTCGCGGTTCCCCGGTTGGCCAAGGCCTTCGCCGAGGTGCCGGCGGGTGCGAACGTCGTCGTGGAGCTGGACGGTTCGTTCATGGACCATGCCGCCTATGAGGCGCTGAACGCGTGGAGTACGCGGCACCGTTCGCGGGGCGGGAGGGTGGTGCTCGGCGACGGCGACGGACGGGCGGTCAGCGAACCGGTCAGCGCGCACACCTGCCGCCCTTGGACGCCCTGGCGCAACCACCACTGCACCCGCCCGACGGCCGTCCCGGCCACCAGTGGCGGCCAACTGCTGGGCGGGGTGGGAAACTTCCAGCGCCACACGGCGCCGCTGGTGCGCGACGAACTCGCCCGGCTCGCCCGCGAAGGCCAGCAGCCCGGCCAGCTCTTCCTGACCTGTGCGGACTCCCGGCTGGTGACCAGCATGATCACCTCCAGCGGCCCGGGCGACCTGTTCACCGTCCGCAACGTCGGCAACATGGTGCCACCGCCGGAGTCGGACGCGTCCTGCGATTCGGTCGCCGCCGCCGTGGAGTACGCGGTGGACGTGCTCGAGGTATCCAGCATCACCGTGTGCGGGCACTCCGGATGCGGCGCGATGCAGGCGCTGCTCGGCTCCGCTCACGAACCGGGTGCACAGACGCCGCTGGCCCGATGGCTGCGGCACGGCCGGCCGGGCCTGAGCCGGCTCACCGCGGCCACAGCCGCCGGCCCCGTCGGCGCGGCCGCCCCACGTACGGCCCCCGGAAGCGATGCCGCGCCCGTCCCGTCCGCGCTCCCGCGCTTCGAGGACCGCCCCGCGGCCGACGATCAGGAACTCCTCGCACTGATCAACGTGATGACGCAGCTGGAGAATCTGACGGCCCATCCGTGCGTGGCCCAGCGAGTCGCCGACGGCACCCTCCACCTGCACGGCATGTACTTCCATGTCGCCGAGGCCCAGGCGTACATCCTCGACCCTCCCACCGGCGTCTTCGTTCTGGTCCGGCCCGGAACCGGAGTACCGGGGGCACCGGGCGGGGAAGCTGCCACGTCAGCAGCCATACCCGCCACAAAGGTCTAAACCAGTTCTCCAGGAACCCTTGTCAGGGTGCGCCAGGACTGATGAGGTAGGGGCGGGACATCTGGGACACCCTGACAAGGAGCTGGCGTGAGCAGCAACGAGAGCCTGGCCAACCTGTTGAAGGAGGAGCGGCGTTTTGCTCCCCCGAACGAACTGGCCGCTGCGGCCAACGTCACCGCGGCCGCGTACGAACAGGCCAAGGCCGACCGGCTGGGTTTCTGGGCCGAGCAGGCCCGCCGCCTGACCTGGGAGACCGAGCCCACCCAGACGCTTGACTGGTCGAACCCGCCGTTCGCGAAATGGTTCGCGGACGGACGTCTGAACGTCGCCTACAACTGTGTGGACCGCCATGTCGAGGCCGGCCACGGCGACCGTGTCGCCATCCACTTCGAGGGCGAGCCGGGCGACAGCCGCGCGATCACCTACGCGGAGCTGAAGGACGAGGTGTCCCGCGCCGCCAACGCCCTGACCGAACTCGGCGTGAGTAAGGGCGACCGCGTCGCGGTCTACCTGCCGATGATCCCCGAGGCCGTGGTGGCGATGCTCGCCTGCGCCCGGATCGGTGCCGCGCACTCCGTGGTCTTCGGCGGCTTCTCGGCCGACGCCGTCGCCTCCCGTATCGACGACGCCGACGCGAAGCTGGTCATCACCGCCGACGGCGGCTACCGCCGGGGCAAGCCGTCGGCGCTCAAGCCTGCCATCGACGACGCGGTGGCCCGCACCCCGCAGGTCGAGCACGTCCTCGTGGTCCGCCGCACCGGCCAGGACGTGGAGTGGACCGAGGGCCGCGACCTGTGGTGGCACGAGGTCACCGGCCGCCAGTCCGCCGAGCACACCCCCGAGGCGTTCGAGGCCGAGCAGCCCCTGTTCATCCTCTACACCTCGGGCACCACCGGTAAGCCGAAGGGCATCCTGCACACCTCCGGCGGTTACCTCACCCAGGCCGGCTACACCCACCACGCCGTCTTCGACCTCAAGCCGGAGACCGACGTCTACTGGTGCACCGCGGACATCGGCTGGGTCACCGGCCACTCGTACATCGTCTACGGCCCGCTCTCCAACGGCGCCACCCAGGTGATCTACGAGGGCACCCCCGACACCCCGCACCAGGGCCGCTTCTGGGAGATCGTGCAGAAGTACGGCGTGACGATCCTCTACACCGCTCCGACGGCGATCCGCACGTTCATGAAGTGGGGGGACGACATCCCCGCCAACTTCGACCTCAGCAGCCTGCGGGTCCTGGGCAGCGTAGGAGAACCGATCAACCCCGAGGCGTGGGTCTGGTACCGGGAGCACATCGGCGCCGGCAAGACGCCGATCGTGGACACCTGGTGGCAGACCGAGACCGGCGCCATGATGATCAGCCCGCTGCCCGGCGTCACCGAGACCAAGCCCGGTTCGGCGCAGACCCCGCTGCCCGGCATCGTGGCCACCGTCGTGGACGACGAGGCGAACGAGGTGCCCAACGGCTCGGGCGGCTACCTGGTGCTCACCGAGCCGTGGCCGTCGATGCTCCGCACCATCTGGGGCGACGACCAGCGCTACATCGACACCTACTGGTCCCGCTTCCCCGGCCGCTACTTCGCCGGTGACGGCGCGAAGAAGGACGAGGACGGCGACATCTGGCTGCTCGGCCGGGTGGACGACGTGATGCTGGTCTCCGGCCACAACATCTCCACCACCGAGGTCGAGTCCGCGCTCGTCTCGCACCCCAAGGTCGCCGAGTCCGCGGTGGTCGGCGCCGCCGACGAGACCACCGGACAGGCCATCGTCGCGTTCGTCATCCTGCGCGGCAGTGCCGAGGACAGCGCCGAACTCGTCGCCGAACTGCGCGACCACGTCGGCAAGACGCTCGGCCCGATCGCCAAGCCCAAGCGGGTGCTGATCGTCGCCGAGCTGCCCAAGACCCGGTCCGGCAAGATCATGCGCCGCCTGCTGCGGGACGTCGCGGAGAACCGCGAACTGGGCGACGTCACCACGCTCACCGACTCCTCGGTCATGGACCTCATCCAGAGCAAGCTGCCCTCCGCGCCCAGCGAGGACTGAGACCCGCCCCGGCCCCGCCGAGACCGTTCCCCGAGGGGCGCCCGCACTCCGAGCAGTGCGGGCGCCCCTCGGCGTGGCGGGCCCCAGACCGCCGCACTCCGCCACTCGTTCGGGTTAAAGTGACGTCACGTCGCCTCACCATCGCGACGAGACTGATGGGCGCGCCGGGAAGTCTGGTCGGCACACAGGACACCTGTGTCCGAAAGCCGGCTACGACGCCCAGGAGGCCGCCCCCGTGACCGAGCAGCCCCGCCGCCGCTCTTCCATTCTTCTCGGCCGGCTCCCACTGCCCGAACGGAACTTCATCGCCGACGCCCTGCGCGCCGAGACCGTCGGCGGCGTCCTCCTGCTGATCGCCGCCGTCATCGCCCTGATCTGGGCGAACACCATGCACCACAGTTACGACGCCACCGCCCACTTCCACTTCGGCCCGTCCGCGCTCGGCCTGCACCTGTCTGTGGCGCACTGGTCGGCGGACGGCCTGCTCGCGGTGTTCTTCTTCGTCGCGGGCATCGAGCTGAAGCGCGAACTCGTCGCAGGCGAACTGCGCGAACCGGCCAAGGCGGTACTCCCCGTCGTCGCCGCGCTGTGCGGCATGGCGGCACCCGCGCTCGTGTACACCGCGGTCGCCGCGGCCGGGGGCGGCTCGTTCAAGGGCTGGGCGGTGCCCACCGCCACCGACATCGCCTTCGCGCTCGCCGTACTCGCCGTCCTCGGCACCGCCCTTCCATCGTCCCTGCGCGCGTTCCTGCTCACCCTCGCCGTCGTCGACGACCTCTTCGCGATTCTGATCATCGCGGTCTTCTTCACCTCCGGCATCGACTACGTGGCCCTCGCGGGCGCGGCGGCGTGCCTGGTGCTGTTCTGGCTGCTGCAGCGCGGCGGCGTGCGCGGCTGGTACGTGTACGTGCCGCTCGCGCTCGTCACCTGGGCGCTGATGTACAACAGCGGGGTCCACGCCACGATTTCGGGCGTCGCCATGGGACTGCTGCTGCGCTGCGACCGCCGGGAGGGCGAGGAGCACCCGCCGGCCGAACGCGTCGAGCACCTGGTGAGGCCGTTCTCCGCGGGACTGGCCGTACCTCTGTTCGCCCTGTTCGCAGCAGGTGTGTCGGTCTCCGGCGGCGCGCTCGGCGACGTGTTCCGGCGCCCGGAGACCCTCGGCATCGTCCTCGGCCTGGTCTGCGGCAAGGCGATCGGCGTGTTCGGCGGGACCTGGCTGGCGGTCCGCTTCACCCGCGCGGAGCTGAACCCCGAACTGCGCTGGCCGGACGTCTTCGCGCTCGCGACACTGTCCGGCATCGGCTTCACCGTGTCCCTGCTGATCGACGAACTCGCCTTCACCGACCGCCCGCAGCTCGCCGACGAGGCCAAGGCCGCCGTGCTGCTCGGCTCGGTCACCGCCGCCGTCCTGGCCGCGATCCTGCTCAAGGCGCGCAACAACCGCTACCGCCGGCTCACCGCGGACGAGGAGCGCGACGACACCGGGGACGGCGTGCCCGACGTCTACGAGCAGGACCAACCCGCCTACCACGTCCGGATGGCCGAGATCCTGGAGCGGCAGGCGGCCGAGCACCGCCGGCTCGCCGCGCTCGCCCGGCGGCGGCAGGCGGGCGGCCCTGATGGCACGTAAGGCATGATCGGGGGCAGACATTCACTTGCCCGGACCACCACGACCCGCGAGCGAAGCGGTGCGACGACCACGGAGGACTCGATGAGCCCAGCCTCGAACGGTGACGAGCGCAGCCTCGGCGAGCTGTTCTCCTCCGCCACGGCGGAACTGTCCGCCCTGGTGCACGACGAGATCGCGCTGGCCAAGACCGAGATCCGGCAGGACGTGAAGCGCGCCGCGATCGGCAGCGGGGCACTGGTCGTGGCGCTGGCGCTCGGCCTGTTCGCGGTGCCGATGGGCAGCATGGCGCTGGCGTACGTCATCCACCGCACCGGGCTGCCGCTGGACGCGTCGTTCGGCATCGTGTGCGGGGCGTTCGTGCTGCTCGGCGTGCTGCTCGGCCTGCTGGCCTACAGCCGCTTCAAGAAGGTGAAGAAGCCGGAGCGCTCGATCGCCTCGGCGAAGGAGACCGCCGTGGTGCTCCAGAAGGCCAAGCCGCGCCCGCGCGACACCGCGCCGAAGGACGCCGGGCAGTTGGGCGCCACCGTCGCGGCGCCCGCGCTCGAATCGAAGATGTGACACGCTCGACACCATGAGCCTTCCCGCCGGGTCGTCGCCCAGCCAACCCAGTCGGCCCGCCAGGTCCGCCAGGTCCGCCAGGTCCGAGCAGTCCGACCGGCCCGAACCGGTGCCGGGCCGGATCGACCCGCTGGAGCGCAGCGCCCCCCTCGCCCCCGCGCCCACCCGCGGCGGCCAGGTCCCCCGTCTCGACGGTCCCTGGACCCACCGCGACGTGGCCGCCAACGGCGCCCGGTTCCACATCGCCGAAGCCGGTGACGGCCCGCTGGTGCTTCTGCTGCACGGCTTCCCGCAGTTCTGGTGGACCTGGCGGCACCAGTTGACCGCACTGGCCGAGGCCGGCTTCCGGGCGGTCGCGATGGACCTGCGCGGGGTCGGCGGCAGCGACCGTACGCCCCGCGGCTACGACCCCGGAAACCTGGCGCTCGACGTGACCGGCGTGATCCGCTCGCTGGGCGAGCCCGACGCCGCGGTGGTCGGCCACGACCTGGGCGGCTACCTGGCCTGGACCGCCGCCGCGATGCGGCCGAAGCTGGTGCGCCGCCTGGTCGTGTGCTCGATGCCGCACCCCCGGCGCTGGCGCACCTCGATGCTCACCGACCTGCGGCAGAGCAGGGCCGGCGGCTACATCTGGGGCTTCCAGCGCCCCTGGGTGCCCGAGCGGCAGCTCGTCGCGGACGACGCGGCGATGGTCGGCAGGCTGATCCGGGACTGGACGGGGCCCGGGCCGCTGGACGAGGAGGCGATCGACGTCTACCGCGAGGCGATGCAGATCCCGTCCACGGCGCACTGCGCGGTCGAGCCGTACCGCTGGATGGTGCGGTCGATGGCCCGGCCGGACGGCCTCCAGTTCAACCGCCGGATGAAGCGCCCGGTACGGGTGCCCACCTTGCAGATGCACGGCTCGCTCGACCCCGCGGTCGGCACCAGGAACGTGGCGGGCAGCGGGGAGTACGTCGAGGCGCCCTACCGCTGGCGGCTCTTCGACGGCCTCGGGCACTTCCCGCACGAAGAGGACCCGGTGGCCTTCTCGACCGAGCTGGTCAACTGGCTCCAGGACCCCGAACCGGACCGCTGAACCCGCCCGGTACGACTGCGGAGCCGTCCGGTACGACTGCGGAGCCGCCCGGTACGCCTGCCGAACCCGCCCACTGCGATGATCCGATGATCCCCAAAATGCCGGGCGCATAAGCCAATCGGACGACCTGAAGGCGATTACCGACCCGATGGCGCGGGCACGTAGCACCGTATGGGTTCGACGCACGACTACCGTGACGTATCACGCACTCACCGAAACCTCGCAGCCGCCGATCGGGCTGTTCCGATGACGCTGCTCCCCACCGGGGCCGGTCGCCTCGGTATTCCCCGCATACTCGGCCGCCGGGCCCGCTGGGTCAGTGCCCGGCTGCGCCATGTGAGGGACTGACGGCGGCACCGCGCAGCACCCGGCGCCGCGCGCCGAGCCCGCGTCACCGGTCCGTCACAGCGCGCAGCCCTGCGTGCTCACCTGCCTGGTCGCCGTACGCCCTGCTGTCACGTCCGGGGCCACCTCGGCGGCGGTGAGCGCGTAGCCGGTGTGCGCGTCGTCCAGGGACTTGGCGAAGACCACCCCGGCCACCTCGCCGTCGGTGGTCAGCAGCGGGCCGCCGGAGTTGCCCGCGCGGACCGTCGCGTACAGCGAGTACACGTCGCGGTGCACGGTGCCGCGGTGGTAGATGTCCGGGCCGCTGGCCCTGATCCGGTCCCGGACCCGGGCGGCGCGTACGTCGAAGGGCCCGTTCTCCGGGAAGCCCGCCACGATGGCGTCGTCGCGGCTCTGCTCGGGCTGTGTCCTGAAGTGCAGCGCGGGGGCGTCCAGCCCGGGCACGTCGAGGACGGCGATGTCGCGCTGCCAGTCGTAGAGGACCACCCGGGCGTCGTGCAGCCGCCCCTTGCCGCCGATCTGCACGGTGGGCTCGGAGACGCCGCCGACGACGTGGGCGTTGGTCATCACCCGGTCCTTGGCGAAGACGAAGCCGGAGCCCTCCAGCACCTTCCCGCAGCTGGGGGCGGTGCCGACGACCTTGACGATGCTGCCGCGGGCGTCGGTCACCGCCTGGCTGCCGACCAGCGCGGGGTCGGGCGCGGGCACCGAGGTGATCGGCTCGGAGCCGAAGGTGCCGAAGACCTGCGGCAGGCCGTTCTGCGCGAGGGTGTCGCTGAAGTCGTTGAACCAGGTGTCGGCCGACGGCGGCATCACCCGGGAGACCCCGATGAGCACCCTCGAGGACCGCACCTCGCGCCCTATCGTCGGCAGCGTCGTGGTCGCCAGCGCGCTGCCGATCAGCCACGCCACCAGCAGCATCGCCAGGACGTTGACCAGCGCGCCGCCACTCGCGTCCAGTGCCCGGGCCGGGGACCAGGTGATGCGGGTGCGGAGCTTGTTGCCCAGGTGGGTGGTGAACGCCTGCCCCACCGACGCGCACACGATGACGATCACGACCGCGGACATCACCGCGACCGAGCCGGGGGTCGCGGTGTCCGTCGCCTTGTCCCACAGCAGCGGCAGCAGGTAGACCGCGGCCAGGCCGCCGCCCAGGAAGCCGGCCACCGACATGATGCCGACGACGAAGCCCTGCCGGTAGCCGATCACGGCGAACCACACGGCGGCGAGGATGAGCAGGATGTCCAGCACGTTCACGGGGAACACGGTCTCACGTCGGCCTGAGCGTGTGGGGCGGTACGGCGCTGCCGGTCGTCACGGCGCCCGATGCGGACGGGCTAGCCGAGCGGTACGGTCCGGTCCCGGTCCCAGGGCCGCTCCCACCCCGCGTAGTGCAGCAACTTGTCGATCAGACCTGCGGTGAAGCCCCACACCAGGGCGCCCTGGACGAGGAAGGCGGGGCCGCGGAAACCGCTGGGGTGCACCAGCGTCGCACGGTTGGCCGGGTCGGTGAGATCCGTCACGGGAACCCGGAAGACGCGTGCGGTCTCGGCCGGGTCGACCGCGCGGACCGGGCTCGGCTCGCGCCACCAGCCCAGCACCGGGGTGACCACGAAGCCGCTCACCGAGATGTACAGCCGCGGCAGCACGCCGAACAGTTGCACTCCGGCCGGGTCGAGGCCGGTCTCCTCCTCGGCCTCGCGCAGCGCCGCCCGCAGCGGGCCGTCGCCTTCGGGGTCGCCGTCCTCCGGGTCGAGCGCGCCGCCCGGGAAGGACGGCTGGCCCGCGTGCGCCCGAAGGGCCGCGGACCGCTCGATCAGCAGCAGGTCAGGGCCCTGCTCACCCTCGCCGAACAGCACGAGCACGGCCGACTGCCGGCCGCCGCCGTCGGGCGGCAGGAACCGGCTGAGCTGCTCGGGCCGCACCGTCCCGGCGGCCGCGGCCACCGGTTCCAGCCACCTCGGCAGCCCGCCGGCGCTGACGTCCACCTTCGGCGCGCCGGCCTCCCAGGACCGCGTCATGAGGCGCCCAGCGGCGGCGCGGGCTGCCCCGGATAGTCCGGCGGCGGGTTCAGCCGCTGCCCGGGGAAGCCGCCCTTCTCGTACTTCAGCAGCTTCTTCGCCTTCTCCGGGTCCGTCTCGCCCTCGCCGAAGGACGGGCAGAGCGCGGCGATCGGGCAGACCCCGCAGGCGGGCTTGCGGGCGTGGCACATCCGGCGGCCGTGGAAGACGACGCGGTGGGACAGCATCGTCCAGTCCGACTTGGGGAAGAGCGCGGCCACATCGCGCTCGACCTCCTCGGGGTCCTGCGAGGTGGTCCAGCCGAAGCGGCGCGAGAGCCGGCCGAAGTGGGTGTCCACGGTGATGCCGGGGACGCCGAAGGCGTTGCCCAGCACCACGTTCGCCGTCTTGCGGCCCACGCCGGGCAGCTTCACCAGGTCGGCCAGCCGGCCGGGTACCTCGCCGCCGAACTCGTCCCGCAGGGCGGCGGACAGGCCCAGCACCGAGCGGGTCTTGGCCCGGAAGAAGCCGGTCGGGCGCAGGATCTCCTCCAGGTCCGCCGGGTCGGCGGCCGCCATGTCCTCGGGCGTGGGGTACTTCGCGAACAGCGCGGGTGTCGTCTGGTTGACCCGCAAGTCGGTGGTCTGCGCGGACAGCACCGTGGCGATCAGGAGCTGGAAGGGGTTCTGGAAGTCCAGCTCGGGATGGGCGTACGGATACACCTCGGCGAGTTCGCGGTTGATCCGGCGGGCCCTGCGGACCTTCGCGACCTGGGATTCCGCTGCGGGGGCCTTGCCGACCTTGCTCTCTGCCATGTACGAAGGCTACGCCGAAGGTCCGACAGCGTGGGGCCGGTCACACGACTGCGGTACGGGGCCAGGTCCGGTAGCGTGTTCGCTGACAGCGGAACACCCGGTGGCCGCCACCCGTTCGGCGGCGCGGCGGCCCCCAACCACGCAATTCCGGCCGCCAATCGGACCCCCGGAGCACGGCGGCGCGCACACATAAGACAAACTTGTGATTGATCGCACTGTTTCCCGTGTCATGCATCATGGGGACAGCCCGGCTGACAACCCGGTGATGTCGACAGTCGACAAGGAGAGAGCTCGTGGACGACGTTCTGCGCCGTGCCCCGCTTTTCGCGGCGCTCGACGACGAGCAGGCCGCTGAACTGCGTGCCTCCATGACCGAGGTCACGCTGGCGCGTGGCGACGCGCTGTTCCACGAGGGCGACCCCGGGGACCGGCTGTACGTCGTGACCGAGGGCAAGGTGAAGCTGCACCGCACGTCGCCCGACGGCCGGGAGAACATGCTGGCCGTCGTGGGACCCGGCGAGCTGATCGGGGAGCTGTCGCTCTTCGACCCCGGCCCGCGCACCGCCACCGGCACCGCGCTCACCGAGGTGAAGCTGCTGGGCCTGGGCCACGGCGACCTCCAGCCGTGGCTGAACGTACGGCCCGAGGTCTCCACGGCGCTGCTGCGCGCGGTCGCCCGCCGTCTGCGCCGTACCAACGACGTCATGTCGGACCTGGTCTTCTCGGACGTGCCCGGCCGCGTCGCCAAGGCCCTTCTGGACCTGTCCCGGCGCTTCGGTGTGCAGTCCGAAGAGGGCATCCATGTGGTGCACGACCTGACGCAGGAGGAGCTGGCGCAGCTCGTCGGCGCCTCCCGCGAGACCGTGAACAAGGCGCTCGCCGACTTCGCCGGGCGCGGCTGGCTGCGGCTGGAGGCCCGCGCGGTCATCCTGCTCGACGTGGAGCGGCTCGCGAAGCGCAGCCGGTGACCGGCATCTGATCGTCCACCGGCCGGCGGCCCCCGCAAGGGGGCCGCTTTGCTGTGTCCGGGGGCCGCAGCGGCGGCGTCACCAGGCGAGTTGGGCGATCTCCTCCACCACGGCCGCGCAGGCACCACTCGACGGGTCGATCAGCGGGAAGTGCCCGACGTCCGGCAGCCACGCCACGGTGGGCTCCTCCCCCGCCGCCCTGGCGGCGCGTACGAAAGCGGCGCTGACCTGCGGCGGAACCACGTTGTCAGTGGTGCCGTGCACGATGGTGGTGGCGATACCGGTGGGCAGCAGCGCGGCCGGATCGGCGTGGAGCAGGCGGTCGGTGGCGTGGTCGGGGCCGCCGAGGAGGTCGAGCACCGCGCCGGAGCAGACGCGCAGCCGGATCGCCGAGGTGAAGTCGGCGACGGGGGCGAGGGCCACCACGCCGCGGAGGGCTGGAGGTGTGGAGCGGTGCCAAGGGGAAGCGGCGGGCAGCAGGTGGCGGGCGGCGGCCCACAGTGCGAGGTGCCCGCCCGCGCTGTGCCCGGTGTACACGACGCGGCGGGTGTCCACGCTGTCCGCGCCGAGTGCCTCGCGGGCGAGCGCGGGCAGGGCGTCGAGCGCGGCGGCGACGTCGTCGAAGGTGTCGGGCCAGCGCCCGGCAGGGGCAGGCGCGGGCGCGATGCCGTCCGCGTGGTCGCCAGGGGGCTGCGGGCGTATCGCCGTGCGGTCCGCTCCGCCGCGGCGGTACTCGACCGAGGCCACCGCGAGGCCGGCCGCCGCGAGGTGCGCGGCGAGCGGGGAGGCGTGGGCGCGGTCGTAGGCGGCCCGCCAGGCACCGCCGTGCAGCAGCGCGACCAGGGGCGCCGGGCGGGCGCCGCTGCCGGTAGTGGCGGGCCGGTAGAAGTCGATCACCTGGTCGGGGCCGTCCCCGTAGCGCGCGGTGGCGTCCGGGGGCACAGGGGCGTGGCCGAACGCCGATGCCTCCTCGGCCGCCGCCCGGTCGGCGGGCGGCGGCGGGGTCGGGCGGGGCACGGCAGCGGTCATCGGTTACGGGGTCCCTTCGCGGTCGCCCTCGGGCTGGCCTTCGGGTCGGGGGTGGGTGCCGGCGCCCGGGAGGGTGCCCGGGCCGGCGGTGTCGCGTGCGTCAAGGATGTCGGCCAGCACGCGGGCGGCGTCCCAGGCGTCCGCGTAGCGGGTGTAGAGCGGGGTGAAGCCGAAGCGCAGCAGGTCGGGCTGCCGGAAGTCGCCGACGACGCCGCGGGCGATCAGCGCGCGCATCACCCCGCCGGCGTCCGCGCAGCGCAGCGACACCTGGCTGCCGCGCTCCGCGTGCGCCTGGGGTGTCACGGAGCGCAGGCGGCCGCGGGGGTCGGTCGCCGCCACGCACGCGAGGAAGAAGTCGGTCAGGGCGAGGCTCTTGGCGCGCACGTCGGCGAGCGTGACTCCGTCCCAGACGTCGAGGGCCGCGTCCAGCGCGAGCAGGGAGAGGATCTCCGGGGTGCCGACGCGCCCGCGCGCCGCGCCGTCGGCGGCCACGTAGTCCGGGGCCATGCCGAAGGGGTCGGCGTGGGAGTTCCAGCCGGGCAGCGGGGAGTCGAAGCGCGGCTGGTGCTCGGCCCGCACGTAGAGGTAGGCGGGCGCGCCCGGGCCGCCGTTGAGGTACTTGTAGGTGCATCCCACCGCGAGGTCCACGCCGTCGGCGTCGAGGGCGACCGGCAGAGCGCCCGCACTGTGGCACAGGTCCCACACGGCGAGCGCGCTGGCCGCGTGCAGGGCGGCAGTGACGTGGCGCAGGTCGTACAGCCGTCCGGTGCGGTAGTCCACGTGGTTGACGAGGGCGGCGGCGGTGCGGGGCCCGGCCGCCTCGGCGATCCCGTCGGCGGGCACCGGCCTGACGGTGCGGCCGGTGAGGCGGGCCGCGGACTGCGCGATGTAGCCGTCGGTGGGGAAGGTGGCGGCGTCGACCAGGATCTCGTCGCGGTCCTGGGGTGCCATGCGGACGGCGGCGACCAGCGCCTTGAAGACGTTGACGCTGGTGGAGTCGCCGACGACGACCTGCCCGGGCGCGGCGCCGATGAGCGGGGCGATCCGGTCGCCGATCCGCTCGGGCGCCGTCCACCAACCGCTCTCCTCCCAGGAGCGGATGCGCAGTTCGCCCCACTCGCGGCCGACCACGTCGGTCAGCCGCGGCAGCACGGTGGTGGGCAGGGCGCCCAGCGAGTTCCCGTCGAGGTAGACGGCGCTCTCCGGGGAGCCGTCCGCCGGGGCCCCGCCGAGGGTGAAGCGGTCCCGGACGGGCGCGAGCGGGTCGGCCGCGTCGAGGGCGGCGGCGCGGGCGGCGAGGGTGTCCTGCACGGTCCGGGCCTCCCGGCTGTCCTGGGCGTAGGGGCGGGTCGCGGGGAGCTCAGACATGGCTGCGCGCCGTCCACAGCTCGGGGAAGACGTTCTTCGCGGCACGCTTCTCCAGCCAGGCCACCCCCGCCGAGCCGCCGGTGCCGGCTTTGGCGCCCATGGCGCGCCGGGTCGCGACGAGGTGGTCGTTGCGCCACCGCCAGACCAGTTCGGCGACGTCGGTGAGGAGTTCGCCGAGCCGCACCAGGTCGGAGTCCTGGTCCTCGGCCGCGTAGACGGCCTGCCAGGCGGCTTCGACCGCGGGGTGCGGTTCATAGCGCAGCGCCGGGTCGCGGTCGAGTACGTCGGCGGGCAGGTCGTAGCCGCGGCGGGCCAGCAGCCGCAGCACCTCGTCGTAGAGGCTCGGCTCGGTGAGGGCCTTCTCCAGTTCGGCGTGCGCGCTGGGGGTGCCGCGGTGCGGCACGATCATGGACGCGGACTTGTCGCCGAGCAGGAACTCCAGGCGGCGGTACATCGCGGACTGGAAGCCGGAGCCCTCGCCGAGGGCGGACCGGTAGGCGTTGAACTGCGCGGGGGTGAGATGCGCGATCGGCTTCCAGGAGGCGTTGAGGGACTCCAGCTCGGGCAGGCTGCGGCGCAGCGCGGCCGTCGCCCCCGCCAGGTCGTCCTGCCGCAGTGCCGCGGCCGCGTGGCTCCACTCGTGGACGAGCAGGGTGAACCACAGCTCCATCACCTGGGTGGTGACGAGGAAGGCCATCTCCCCGGGTTCGTCGGAGAGCGGGTGCTGCAGGTGGGTGAGGACGGACGCCTGAACGTAGTCCTCGTAGGGCGTGCTGCCTTCGAACGAGAGGTTCGGGGTCGCCGCCTCGTCGATCGGTGTGTCGGGCATGGTGCTACCTCCATCGTGCCCCGGGGTCGCCGGGCCTGTGCGGCGATCATCTGCGGTGCGGGCAGATCCGGCAAGGGCCGACAGGCAGCAGGGTGGAGGCGGGACCGGGTCGCGCCCCGGCCGTACGGGCCCGGCGCCGCGGGTGGGGCACGTACGCCGCGGCCCGCCCGGGTCGGGGCGGGCCGCGGCGGAGGTTCGCGTGGACCGGCTTCGGCCGGTCCGCGCGAGGGTCAGCCCAGCGTGTCCGCGGCGGTCGGCGAGCTGTCGCGCAGGAAGGTCGTGCAGCGCTCGTACTCGTCCTGCTCGCCGATCCCCTGCGCGGCACGGGCCAGCGCGTGCAGGGCGCGCAGGAAGCCGCGGTTCGGCTCGTGCTCGAACGGTACGGGGCCGTGGCCGCGCCAGCCGGCCCTGCGCAGGGCGTCCAGGCCGCGGTGGTAGCCGGTCCGGGCGTAGGCGTAGGACTCCACCACCCGGCCGCCGGCGAACGCGTCGTCGGCGAGCTGCGCCCAGGCGAGCGAGGAGGACGGGTACTTCGCCGCCACCTCGGCGGGCGCGGCACCGGCGGCGAGCAGTTCCCGCGGCTCCGGGTCGTCGGGCAGGTGGGTGGGGGCGGGACCCCCGAGCAGGTTCTCGTGATTGGCCATGGGCTCCAGTCTGCCCGAGCCGGCACGCGGAAGGCCCCCGGCAGGTGCCGGGGGCCTCGGGCGAGCGCGGTGGCCGTGGTGCCGCGCGCCGAAGCCGGCGCGGCGGACGGCTACTTGCGGCGGTTGCCCGCCGAGCGCAGGTCCTGGGCGGCGACGACGACGCGCGCGGCCATGCCGGCCTCGGCGGCCTTGCCCCACACCCGCGGGTCGTAGGCCTTCTTGTTGCCGACCTCGCCGTCGACCTTCAGCACACCGTCGTAGTTGCTGAACATGTGGCCGGCGACGGGGCGGGTGAACGCGTACTGGAGGTCGGTGTCGATGTTCATCTTGACCACGCCGTTCTCCAGCGCCTCGGTGATCTCCTCGATCGTCGAGCCGGAGCCGCCGTGGAAGACGAAGTCGAACGCGTTGGCCTTGCCGTACTTCTCGGCGACCGCGTCCTGGAGCTCGCGGAGGATGCTCGGGCGCAGCACCACGTTGCCCGGCTTGTACACGCCGTGCACGTTGCCGAAGGAGGCGGCCAGCAGGTAGCGGCCGTGCTCGCCGAGGCCGACGGCCTCGACGGTGCGGAACGCGTCGTCGACGGTGGTGTAGAGGGAGTCGTTGATCTCGTGGGAGACGCCGTCCTCCTCACCGCCGGTCGGGGTGATCTCCATCTCCAGGATGATCTTCGCCTTGGCCGCCTCGGCCAGCAGCTCCTTGGCGATGGCGAGGTTGTCGTCCAGCGTCTCGGCGGAGCCGTCCCACATGTGGGACTGGAAGAGCGGGTTGCGGCCGGCGGCCACGCGCTCCTGGGAGATCTTCAGCAGCGGGCGGACGTACCCGTCGAGCTTGTCCTTGGGACAGTGGTCGGTGTGCAGCGCGACCGTGACCGGGTACTTCTCGGCGACGATGTGCGCGAACTCGGCGAGCGCGACCGCGCCGGTCACCATGTCCTTGCTGTACTGGCCGCCCAGGAACTCCGCACCGCCCGTGGAGATCTGGATGATGCCGTCGCTCTCCGCCTCGGCCAGGCCGCGCAGGGCCGCATGCAGGGTCTGTGACGACGTGACGTTGATGGCCGGGTAGGCGAAGTTTCCGGCCTTCGCCCGGTCGAGCATCTCGCCGTAGACCTCGGGGGTTGCGATGGGCATCGTTTCCGCTCCTCATGGCTGTGCGGGTGGTACTGCTGGCATGCGTGGCGACGTCATCGTCGCCCTCATCTTCCCAGACTCGAACGGATACACCAGCTCGCCATACACCAGGACAGCCGCGGGCGCGCCCTGTGCGCGCGAACTGCTCCCGGGATGTTCCACGTGGAACATCCCGGGAACCGCGGCATCGCAGGTCAAGCCGGTGTTCAGGACAATTCGAGATCAGCCAGAGAGTACGCCGCCAGATAGGGCAGGCCCGCCTCGGCCACCTTCGCGGCGGCGCCCCGGTCGACGATCACCGCGACCGCGACGACCTCGCCGCCCGCCTCGCGGACCGCCTCGACGGCCGTCAGCGGCGACCCGCCGGTGGTCGAGGTGTCCTCCACCACCAGCACCCGGCGGCCCTTGACCTCGGTGCCCTCGATCCGGCGCTGCAGACCGTGGGTCTTGGTGGCCTTGCGCACCACGAACGCGTCCAGCCGCCGGCCGCGGGCGGCCGCCGCGTGCAGCATCGACGTGGCGACCGGGTCGGCGCCGAGGGTCAGCCCGCCCACCGCGTCGAACTCCAGGTCCGCGGTGAGGTCGAGCATCACCTGCCCGGCGAGCGGTGCGGCGTGGCCGTCCAGGGTGATCCGGCGCAGGTCGATGTAGAAGTCGGCTTCGAGGCCCGAGGAGAGGGTCACCTTGCCGTGCACGACGGCCTTGTCCTTGATCTGCCGCAGGAGGGCGGTGCGTACGTCGCTCATACGGATGAGATTAGCCGAGCCGTGGGCATGGGTATGTTCCGGACAGAAGGGCGGAAGCGGGTCTCCCGGCTCCCGTCAGCCGACCTTCTGCCAGCTCCACACCGTGCTGATCTCCAGCGGTTCGATCGGGGTGACCAGGCGCGGATGCGTGTTCAGGCCGTTGGGCGGTCCCGACTGCGGCTCCACGCACACCGCTTCGGGCTGTTCGGTGTAGACGACGACCCACTCGCTCGGGCTGCTGACCCGCACTGTCATCTCCCCGGGCCAGTTCAGGGCGACCTCCACACCGTCCGGCATCCCGAAGCAGTCGTCCCAGGGGCCGGGCTTGGGGTCGATGCGGTTGCCGTTGGGCAGGTGGTTGTCGCCGCGCTCCTCCTGCCAGGCGGCGCTGAAGGCCAGCTCGACGTCCTGACCGCCCTGGCCGAGGTTGCGCAGCCACCACGGGTGCCAGCCGGCCTGCGCCGGGAAGGAGTCGCCGCGCGCCTCGACGCTCAGCGTCAGCTTCGCGGAGTGCGGCGCGAGTTCGACGGTGTGGGTCACCCGTCCCGGATACGGCCAGGGGTCGGTGAGGTCGTAGTAGAAGGCCGCGGTGGTCGGCGTGGCCGGGGCGGCCTCGTGCCAGACGGAGTGCCGGCCGGTGCCGTGGATCGCGTGCGGCGGCGCGTCGACGGGGAGTTGGTGGCTCACCCCGCCGTTGCGGAACACGCCGTTCTCGGTGCGGCCGCACCACGGCACCATCAGGAAGGCGCCGAACTTGTCCCCCTGGCGCAGGAGTTCGGTTCCGCCGACCTTCAGCGAGGCGATCCGGCAGCCTTGCTCGGGCCGCAGGGTCAGTTCGGCGTCGCCCGCCGTCAGTTTCGTTTCAGTCTCCACAGAAGCGAGCGTAGCGGCCGATACCGCGCCGGCTCACGCGCGCTCGCCCGGGCAGGCGGGTCATCTGCGGCGGCGCAGTACCCTGCCCACCACGACGGCCGACGCCAGCAGCGCCGCGGCCGCCGGCGCCGCCCAGCGCAGCGTCGCCGCCGACGAGGAGTCCGGGGCGGGCACGGGCGCGTACCGGCCGCGCGGCGGCGCGTGGTCGACCTCCTCCGCGCTGCGGCCGATCATCGTCCGCCGGGCGTGGGCGGCCTCGGCGGGCGGCACCAGGTCGTCCAGCGCGGCGGCGCTCTCCGGGACGTCCACCTCGACCTCGACGAGTTCGAACTCCTCCAGGTCGGCGCCCGGGTCACCGAGGTCGTCCACGATGTCGGATTCCTCGGAGTCCGGCTCCGCGGCGAACGGCTCTTCGGTGCCCGGCTTCTCGGTGCCCGGCTCTTCGGCGCTGCCCGGTTTCTGGGTGCCAGGCTCTTCGGTGCCTGGCGCTTCGGCGTCGGCGGTGGGCTCGGGGCCGGTGGGAGGTTCCTCCTGCGCGGTGGGCGGTTCGAGCTCGGCGACGCCCGCGGAGAAACGGTCCAGCAGGCGGCGGAGTGCGGCTTCCGCGACCGCCGGGTCGTAGGACGTGAGTCGGCCGTTCGCGGTCGCCTCGCCGCGGTAGGTGATGGTGCAGCCGGACCGGGGCACGTCGATGTCCGCGAGGGTGATCTGGAGGGTGGCCTCGACCACGCCTTCGCCGCGCACCTCTGTGCCCCGCGCCTCCAGCGTGAAGGGCGGGGCGTCGCCCGTCACGGTGACGGAGCCGCGGTAGGTGATGGTCGAGCCGGCGATGCGCAGGCGCAGGCGCCCCCGCGCGACGCGCTCGTCCGTGGCCGTGTCCGGGTCCGGCTGCCAGCCCGGCAGGGCGGATGCCGCGGCGCCCGGGGTACGGAACGTTTCCGCCAGCCGGGCGGACGGGGTCGGGACGAAAGACTCGTGCTCCATGCGGCGGAGCCTACCCACGCGGAACCGGATTGACGGCTCTCCGTCCGCATTTCCCCCACCCGCCCGCCCCTCCCCCGCCCCCTCCAGGCCGCCCGGCCCGCCTACCGCTGCCACGAACAGAGGTGCACTATCTTCACTTCTGCCCGATTCCGCCGGGAAGTCCGGAGCAGACCATGTCGCGATCCTGGTACGGCACCGTCGTAGCCCTCTTGGCCGCCGCCGTCCTCCCCCTCACCGCGGGCTGCGGCACGTCCCGCCACCCGGTCCGCCCCACCGCCGGCACCACCCGCAGCGAGGGGGAACTGCGCCGGCAGGCGGAGGCGCGGCTGACACCGTCGTCCGACGTCCGGTTGCGGTGGACCGGCGCCGTCGAGAGGCGGCGCCGGCTGGGCCGGACGACCCCAAGGCTTCCCGCCGGGAAGTACGTCCTGGAGGCGGCGTGTGCGGGGTCGGGAGCAGTTCATTTGTTCTGGAACACGAGGCGGCCCGACAACGA
The DNA here is from genome assembly GCF_057708105.1 of Actinacidiphila sp. bgisy144. Lineage (NCBI taxonomy): Bacteria > Bacillati > Actinomycetota > Actinomycetes > Kitasatosporales > Streptomycetaceae > Actinacidiphila > Actinacidiphila sp. bgisy144. Next base: position 56,229 of record NZ_JBYIRM010000016.1, read on the forward strand.
CGCCGAGCCGGAAGTGCACTGCGGGGGCACCGCGTCCCGTTCGTACTTCAACGGTCAGGACCTTGTAGCTTTTGCCTTCGAGCCGAGTGACATCGATCCGCCATCGGGCGTTCTGTCCTGGCACATCATCCCGGCTTAGCCGAGGACTGCTGAGCAGCGTCCCTACCGAGCAGCGAGTCGAACGCGCCCCGTCCCGCAAGCCTTCCGACGACCGCCGGGTCCCGCACCCAACGGTCGTACGCGTCGAGCTGACGTGGCGACATCATGGAGACGGCTTCCCCTCCACCGTACTTCCGCATCACTGAGACGAAGTCGTCCGCCGGGCCGGTGACGTACTTCTCTTGGCCAGGGCCCCGACCGTACGGATCGCCCGAGAAGGTGCTGGCCACTTCGCGCCCGGGCTCCTTGACGGTGACCGGTCGGATGCTCTTGATGAGCACGTCACTCTGTAGAAGCGCGGCGGCGTGCACAGCGAAGGTCGTTGGCCATGTGCTGCTCAACTCGGCCCGCCGGAGGCCCTTGATGCCGTCAAGGAGGTCTTTGGGCGCCTCATCCGGTGTCGCCATCACCGTCTGGTGAATCCAGCTCTCCAGAATTCCGGCGGCGAGCTCCTGCCCCTTCTCCTCGGCAAAACCCGCAATACCGTCCGGGCCGGTGGCCAGGCCGGCCGCCGCATGAACGAGCGTCTCGCGCGCACTGGTCATCTCGTCAGCCCATGCCTGGCTCTCGTTGCCGAGTTGCTGTTCGGCCGTCGCGAACACGTCACTGTAGAAGCTGTCCATCAACCCCTTCGAAAAGCTCAGGTACCTCACTGCATCTTGGTCCTCCTCGCTCACCTCTGCCGTCTCGGCGCTGTTGGCAACTTTGTTGCCGTATGCCTCGAAGAGTGCGCTCATGCTCGCGGCTGCTTGGGGGTTGCGGATGGACTCCTCCATGAAGGCCTTCCAGACGGAGGGGTGGAGTTCGAGGCCGTCGCGGGTGGGGTTCTGGGAGTGGGTGAAAGCGGTGGGGTTCCAGGTGGGGGCGGGCCAGAAGGCGTCCTGGGCCGGGGAGGTGATCGCGTACTGGAGGTCGTCCCAGTGCTGGGCCAGGATCTCGGAGAAGAGGAGGGAGACCGCGGGGTAGTGGTGGGCGGTCCGGAGGGACGGGTCCTGGGAGTGGGCGAGGTTGGTGGTGAGGAGCCACGCGGTGTTGCGGTCGGAGAGGGCGGGGTGGGTGTCGCGGAGGGTGACCGTCGCGGCCTTGAGGGTGGCCGTGAAGGCGGCGATCCGCTCGGGGGTGGTGCTGCCGCCGCCCGGGTAGAGGGCGTTGGCGGCGATGTCGGGGCGCCGGGCAACGAACTGGCCTGCGGCGAGCGGGCACTTGGCGAGGGCGTCGAAGAGCTGGACGTAGTGGTCGGCGTGCCAGGGGTCCTCTACGGCGGGGGAACCGGACATACGCGGGGTGACGCTGCGGGACGGGTCGGTGGTGAAGGCGCGGTCGGCGAGGGCGAGGAGGAAGTCGGGGGCGTAGGTGCCGCTGTCGATGAGGGGAAGGAGGAGGTCGGGGCGGAACCCTTGGCCGGGGTCGTCGAAGCGGTCGAACCAGGTCGACCAGAAGGCGTGTCGGTCGCGCTCGGGGCTGGTGTCGGCCGCGACGCGGGTGAACCCGCCGAAGGTACGGGCCAGGACGTCGCGGTCATAGGCGAGTTGGTCGGGGTGGTCCGGGTAGCGGCGGTCGTAGGGGCTGCCGGACATGGCGTTGGACAGTTGGGACAGGCGGCGGGGGCCGAGGGTGGTGTAGAAGCCGCGGAGGAAGTCGCCGTCGTAGCCGCCGGCGGCGAGTTCGGCGAAGAGGTGCTCGGGGACGGCGCCGTAGTGGTCGCCCATCTGCTGGTCGAAGTCGCGGGCGAGGGCGCTGCCTTGGGCGGTGGCGCGGGCGGCCGCGCCGGGGGTGACGGCGCTGTCGGGGACGGAGATCAGGGTGCGCTGCGAGCTGTGTTCGCCGATGGCGGCCGCGAGGCGCTGGCGGCGGCGGAGCAGGGGGAGTTCGCCGTCGGCCCAGCGGGAGATGGCGAGCAGCCGGTCCAGCGGCCGGGTGTCGAGGTCGTAGTGGGCGAAGCGGTTGCGGAAGCGGGTGGCGCTGTCGTGCAGCCGTTTGGTGTCGCTCTCCAGGGAGTTGATGGTGCCGGGCAGCCGGTCCGGGTCGATGCCGGAGAAGGTCGGCTTCCGCTGGGGGTGTCCCATGTGTCGTCCCACGCTGCTTCCGTGCACGCGGACGCGGCGGCTGTGCGCGGGCCCGGGTACGTACGTACGGGGTTCAGGGGCGGTCTCGCCCCGGCGGCAACTACGGCTGGAGCAGGTCCACCTGGAGGCTCTTCGCCTCTCCCACGGTCACCTGCGGCGCACACGCGCTGATCGCGGTCTCCACCAGCGGTACCAGCAGGTCGAGTTGGGCCAGCAGGTCGGTGCGGCGGGCCCGCGCCTCGGTGTGCCAGGTGTCGGCGGTCGGGCCGACCCAGATCTCCCCCTGGCCGATGTCGGCGCACGGGCCCTTGAGCAGGGCGCGAAGGTCGTGCATCTCCTTGAGGAGATCCGTTCTGAGGGTGACCAGTTGCTCTCGCCACGGGTTGTCCACCATGGGCCCGTGGCTGTCGTCCGCCGCCACCCGCCGCCTCCCGTCGTACCGTCGTACGTCTCCCCCGCGCATACCGAGCGCACCCGGACACCCCAAGGCATCCCAGGCACCCGCGATCGCCGCGAAGGGTCACCAACTCCGCTACTCACCACGGTAATTCTGACACAACCCGGGCATCGCCCATCACTTTGCGTACACACGATACGGTGACGCCCCGCGCCAAACCGCCCCGCGCCCCACTACTCCGCGACGCGCGGACGCAGCAGCGTGGACGGCGGCACCGGGTGGGACGGACGCTCCCGCTCCGCCCGGCGGGCGGCGGCACCGAGGTCCGCAGCGGTGAGCGCCACACCGGACCCGGGCGAGGCGGAACCCGACGGAGCCGCCGCACCGGCCGGGGCCGACTCGCCCCGCGCGTCCGACGCTCCCGGCCGTTCCGGCGGAAGCCTGAGCCGAGGCGGCACCGAAGTGGGCGCGGCCAGCAGGAAGTTCCAGTCCTGCGTCGCGCCGCACGCCCCGGAGGCGGGCAACGTGTACGGGGTGCCGCGCAGGGACACGGCCCGAAGCGTCGCATCTGTTGTCCACAGGCTGTGGACAACGGAACCCGCGTGAACGGCGATCCGCCCCCCGGCTGCCAGTTCACGCGCGGCCAGCCCGTAGAACTCCTGCGAGTAGAGCTTCGCGCTGTCGGAGTCGCCGGGCGCGGGCAGGTCCTCGATGATCACGTCGTACCGCTGCCGGGCCGCGCTCCCCCCGCGTACGGACCGGCGCAGCCAGCCGAACACGTCGCCCCCCACCTCCCGCACCCTCGGGTCGCCGAACGCGTGCCCGTTGAGCGCGGTGAGCCCCGGGTCGGTGCGGCCCAGCCGGGCGACCTCGGTGTCGCCGGGGACGACGGTGACCGCCAACACGCCCTGGTAGCCCAGCACTTCACGCAGCGCGAGCCCGTCACCGCCGCCGAGGACCAGCACCCGGGCGTGCGGCCCGCTCATCGCCGGTGCCACCAGCGCCTGGTGGTGGACGGCCTCGTCGGCGCCGCAGACCGCCAAGTCGCCGTCGACGTACAGCCGCAGCGAGGCGCCGCCGCCCGTGCCGGTGCCGCCGGCGAGCACGATCTCCTCCGCGCCGGTCTGCTCGGCGACGCGCACCCCGTCGCCGTACACGGCGTGCCGGGCGGCGCGTTCGAACGGCCCGGCGCCGACGGCCGCGCACGCGAGCAGGGCGAGCACGCCGACGTTGGCGGTCAGCAGCCAACCGCGCGCGCGGGCGGTCAGGTCGCCGCGGAAGAGCCACAGCATGATGCTGCCGCCCGCGACCGCGTTGACCGCGCCCGTCGCGAGCGCGCCGGTCAACTGCCCCAGGAACGGCAGCAGGACGAAGGAGAAGGCCAGGCCCCCGAGGAGCGCGCCGACGTAGTCCGCGGCGAACAGGTCGGCGACGGCACCGCCCGCGTCCTGGCGGCGGATGCGCTGCACGAGCGTCATCAGCAGCGGCACCTCCGCCCCGATCAGCACGCCGATCACGTAGGCGCAGCCGATCATGGCGAACCGGGCCTGGCCGTACCAGGCGAAGACCGCGTAGAGCGTCATCACCGACAGCCCGCCGACGAGCGCGAGCGCGGACTCGACGGCGACGAACGCGGCGGCGGCGCGGCTGCGCAACCGTTTTGCCAGCAGCGAGCCGCAGCCCATCGCGAAGACCATCACCGACAGCACCACTGACGCCTGGGTGACCGAGTCGCCGACCAAGTACGAGGCGAGGGCAACGAGTTCGAGTTCGTACACCAGCCCGCAGGCGGCGCAGACGAAGACGGCCGCGAGGACCAGCGCGCGGGCCGCCCGCACGGGGACGGGCAACGCCAAGGCGAGCGGGCGGGGGGTTTGCGGTCGTCCGCGCTGGTCGAGCATGAATGCACGCTATGTCAGGGTTGCGCCGTCACCCGTCACCCACAAGGGTGCAATTCGTCCGTACAGGCGGGCGGGTGGCGGCGGGCGGTGGCGCCCGGAAGCGCGCAGGGGTACGGCCGGGCCCCATGCCGTACGGCACGCGCCCCGGGGGCGGCGGGCGGTGGAGCCGCGCCGGGGCCGGTCAGCACGGGACCCGCAGCCTGGTCCGGGTCGCCACCAACCGCCCTTCCTGCGGATAGGCGTGCCAGGTCCGCCAGCGCACGCTGCCCTCCCTGCACTGCACCAGCATCGCGGTGAACGCGTTGGGGTCACCCGGGAAGGTGCCGGCCAGGCCCTGCGGGTGGTCGGTGACCAGGGCGAGCAACTCCTGGGCGCGGGCGGTGAAGGAGCCGGGCGTGAGGTGCTCGATGCGGGCCGCGAACTCATACTCCCAGGTGCCGACCCGGCGGGATACGCCGAACGGCAGCGGTGCCTGGCTGCCTGGCAGGCACGCCACCGTCTCGGAGCAGTTGTCGCGGCCGGCGTCGACGAGCACCTGGTGGGAGGCGCCGAGCAGGCGTAACTCGACGTCGGCGTGGAGCGCGGCGGCCTCGCCGACCCGTACGCCGAGGGTGGCGAGCGCGGGCAGCGCTTCCTTGTCCAGGCACCAGGCGAGATCGCCTGCCCGGGTGTCCGTGTATGCGGTGTCAATGGTGGTGAGCATGGGAGGGCTCCGCGGTGCACGCTGGGGATCGCACACCCGGCGCGAACAGGCCGTCCCGCCCGCGCCGCGAGGCGGAGGTGCGGTGGCTTGCGCCGGTGTGGGGGCCAGGTGGATGAGGGATCGTTCAGGCACGGATCGCCGGTGGACCTGGCTCGGCCCGGCGGGTTCGGGGTGATCTGGATGATCGGGAGGCCCCGACGACTCCCGCGGCGATCCGGGACCTACGGAACCACGGATCACACGCCGCGCTCAGCGTTTTTACCCATCTGCGCGTACTTTCCATCCCTTGGAGCGCTTACGAGTTCAGGTGTTCCGATATGACAACCCGGTACCATCGGCTGATCGGTTGGGCTGGTGCGTGGAGAGCGGGTGGACCTCGATGGCAGGCACGGTGGGCGCGGCGGACGGCCCTGACGCGTCCCGGCGCCCCTTCCTGAACCGCCGGCTGGCCGGCCTGGGGACGACGATCTTCGCCGAGATGTCCGCGCTGGCGGTTGCCACCGGCGCGATCAACCTCGGGCAGGGCTTCCCCGACACCGACGGGCCGGAGTCCGTACGCGAGGCGGCCGTACGGGCGCTGCGCGACGGCCGCGGCAACCAGTACCCGCCCGGCCCGGGCGTCCCCGAGCTGCGCACCGCCGTCACCGACCACCAGAAACGCTTCTACGGGCTCGACTTCGACCCCGACACCGAGGTGCTGGTCACCGCCGGTGCCACCGAGGCGATCGCGGCGGCGATGCTGGCGCTGCTGGAGCCGGGCGACGAGGTGATCGCGTTCGAGCCGTTCTACGACTCCTACGCCGCCTGCATCGCGATGGCCGGCGGCGTCCGGGTCCCGCTCACCCTGCGCGCACCCGACTTCCGCCCGGACCTCGACGCCCTGCGCGCCGCGGTGACCCCGCGCACCCGGCTGCTCCTGCTCAACAGCCCGCACAACCCCACCGGCATGGTCCTCACCCGCGACGAGCTGACCGCGATCGCCGAACTCGCCGTCTCCCGCGACCTGCTGGTCGTCACCGACGAGGTCTACGAGCACATCGCGTACGACGGCGCCGAGCACATCCCGCTGATCTCCCTGCCGGGCATGCGCGAGCGCACCGTCGCCATCTCCTCGGCGGGCAAGACCTTCTCCTTCACCGGCTGGAAGGTCGGCTGGGTCACGGGCAGCCGCGAACTGGTGGCCGCGGTGCGGACCACGAAGCAGTTCCTCACCTACGTCGCCTCGGGGCCGTTCCAGTACGCCGCCGCCGAGGCCCTCGCGCTGCCCGACGCGTACTTCACCGGTCTGCGCGACGGCCTGCGGGCGCAGCGCGACATCCTCGCGGCGGGACTCGCCGACGCCGGCTTCGAGGTGTACGCGCCACGCGGCACCTACTTCATCACCACCGACATCGCCGGACTCGCCCCGGGCATGGACGCGTTGGCCTTCTGCCGCGCCCTGCCGGAGCGGGCCGGAGTGGTCGCCGTCCCCAACTCCGTCTTCTACGACCACCCCACCGCCGGCCGCACCCAGGTCCGCTTCGCCTTCTGCAAACGCCCCGAGGTGCTCCGCGATGCCGCCGAGCGCCTGCGGCAGGCGTTCACGGGCTGAGACCGACGCCGCTCAGGGCTGTCGCGCGGGGTGGTCGGCGGGCCGGAGGTAGGGGGGTCGGGGGCACTTGGCAGCCTTGGGGGCGTCGTCGACGTCGTCGTGCCGGCGGGCGGTCCGCCGCCGCCGGACCCCTTCAGGAGTCACCGTGCCCTACATACTGCTCGCGCTCGCCATCGCCTCCGAGGTCTGCGCCACCAGCTGCCTGAAGCTCACCGACGGGTACACCCGGCTGTGGCCGACGGTGGCGGTGGTCATCGGCTATGTGCTGTCGTTCGCGCTGCTCGGCCGGGCGCTCGTCCGCATCCCGGTGTCGGTGGCGTACGCGGTCTGGTCGGGCGCCGGTACGGCGGCGGTGGCCGCGATCGGGGCGGCGGCGTTCGGCGAGTCGCTGGGGCGGGTGCAGTGGGCGGGGATCGCCCTGGTCATCGCGGGCGTGGTGCTGCTGAACGTCCACACCTCCCACTGAGAGCCCGGCCGCCGGGCGCCGCGCGAGCCGGTCCGGTCCGGTCCGGAACACCGGAACCCCAGGTCACGAGGGACGCGACCTGGGGTTCTGCCGTGCTCTGCGCGCCTGCGGGCGGGGCTGCGCGGGTCAGTCGGTGCCGGACTCCATGGCGGCCAGGTCGAGCAGCTCGTCGTCCTCGGTGGCCTCGCCGCGGGAGGCGATCGCCTCGGCGCCGCCCTCGGGCAGGCGCGGCATGGTGCCGATCAGGCCGGTGGCAGCGGCCTGGGCGGCGCCGATGGCGGGGCTGCCGGAGCCGATCAGGCCGAGCTGGGCGTACTGCTCCAGCTTGGCGCGGGAGTCGGCGATGTCGAGGTTGCGCATGGTGAGCTGGCCGATCCGGTCCACGGGGCCGAACGCGGAGTCCTCGGTGCGCTCCATCGACAGCTTGTCCGGGTGGTAGCTGAAGGCCGGGCCGGTGGTGTCGAGGACCGAGTAGTCCTCGCCGCGGCGCAGCCGCAGGGTCACCTCGCCGGTGACGGCCGCGCCGACCCAGCGCTGGAGGGACTCGCGGATCATCAGCGCCTGCGGGTCCAGCCAGCGGCCTTCGTACATCAGCCGGCCGAGGCGGCGGCCCTCGGTGTGGTACTGGGCGAGGGTGTCCTCGTTGTGGATCGCGTTGACCAGGCGCTCGTACGCGGCGTGCAGCAGCGCCATGCCGGGCGCCTCGTAGATGCCGCGGCTCTTGGCCTCGATGATCCGGTTCTCGATCTGGTCGGACATGCCCATGCCGTGGCGGCCGCCGATGGCGTTCACCTCGGTCACCAGCTCGACGGGGCCGAGCTTCACGCCGTTGACCGTGATCGGGCGGCCCTGGTCGAAGCCGATCGTCACGTCCTCGACGGCGATCTCGACCGACGGGTCCCAGAACCGCACACCCATGATCGGGTCGACGGTCTCGACGCCGGTGTCCAGGTGCTCCAGCGTCTTGGCCTCATGGGTGGCGCCCCAGATGTTGGCGTCGGTGGAGTACGCCTTCTCGGTGCTGTCGCGGTAGGGCAGCCCGTGGTCGAGCAGCCACTGGGACATCTCCTTGCGGCCGCCGAGTTCGGTCACGAAGTCCGCGTCCAGCCAGGGCTTGTAGATCCGCAGGTGCGGGTTGGCGAGGAGGCCGTAGCGGTAGAACCGCTCGATGTCGTTGCCCTTGAAGGTCGAGCCGTCGCCCCAGATCTGGACGTCGTCGGCCAGCATCGCCCGCACCAGGAGCGTGCCGGTGACGGCGCGGCCGAGCGGGGTGGTGTTGAAGTAGACGCGCCCGGCGGAGCGGATGTGGAACGCCCCGCAGGCGAGCGCGGCCAGGCCCTCCTCGACCAGCGCCGCGCGGCAGTCGACCAGGCGCGCGACCTCGGCGCCGTAGGCCAGCGCGCGATCGGGGACCGAGGCGATGTCGGGTTCGTCGTACTGGCCGATGTCGGCGGTGTACGTGCACGGGACAGCGCCCTTGTCGCGCATCCACGCGACCGCCACCGAAGTGTCGAGGCCGCCGGAGAAGGCGATGCCGACGCGCTCGCCGGCGGGGAGGGTGGTGAGGACCTTGGACATAGCAAGAGTATGCATGATTACGCATGATCATGCAATGTCGGGTTGCCGATGTCTTCGCCGGGCGGTAAGGCGCCGGTCAGGTCGGGTCGTCGGGCCGCCGTCGAGGGGGCAGCACGGGTTGGCGCTCAGGCAAAGAATCGGCGCTCGAAGCAGCGCGCCCCGGTCAGTCGAAGGGCGGGACGGCCGGGTCCGTGGCGAGGCGGGCGTGCAGGTGGCAGTCGTGCCGGGTGCCGTCGGGCTCGACGAACGACCCGCGCATCACGCCCTCCTGCGCGAAGCCCGCCCGCAGCGCGGCCCGGCAGGAGCCGACGTTGTGCAGGACGTGGTCGAGGTGGATGCGGTGCAGTCCCAGACCGCCGTCCTGGGGCGGGCGGAACGCCCAGGTCGCGGCGGCGTCCAGAGCGCGGGCGGTGATCTGGCGGCCGCGCGCCGAGGGCGTCACCCAGTACCCGGCCACCGCCTGGTCGGGCACGCGGTGCACGTCGCGCAGACCGAGGTAGCCGAGCATCTCGTCGTTCGCCGGGTCGGTCACCGCGAACGCGGCGGTGCCCGTCGTCCACGCGGACAGCCGCGCCGACAGCCACACGGTGCCCCGGTCCTTCGGCGGCGAGCCGATCACCGCCATGCCGGCGGCCCACCGCAGGATGCCGGGGTCGGCCATCGCCTTCCTGACCGCGGGTTCGTCGGCCGCGACGACCGGGCGGAGCAGCAGCCCGTGGGCACGCAGGACGGTCGGCGCCAGGAGGTCGGCACCACGCGGAGAGGCCATGGCCAACACCTTACTGATCCGGCGCTCCGCCCGACCTCAGGTTTTGGCGTACGGACGCCGGTCCGCACGCCGGTACGCACGGATGCACGTACGGCTCCCGCTGCACCCCACTGCCCGCACGCCCGCACGTACGCCTGCCCGCACGTACACAGGCGAGCGCCCGGGCCCGTACGGCTCGCGTACCGGTCCCGGGCGCTCGGCGCGGTGGGCCCGCTCAGTCCTCGGAGCCCTCGCCGGACTCGCCCGGCTCCCCGGACTCGTCGTCGTCCGCGGCCCCTTCGAGGCCCAGCCGCTCGCCGAGCCACTTGTTGAACTCGATGGACGCCTGGACCCAGCTCACCGTGGTGGCCACGAAGTGGTCGAGGCCGACGCCCATGCCGATGAGCATCTGGGCCTCGCCGATGAGGCGGACGACCCCTTCGTCATCGGTGTTCGTGTAGACCTTCGGCCACAGCGTGAGGTGGTTCCACTCGTCGAGCGCCTCGAGGAGCTGCGCCTTCTCGTCCACGGAGTACGCGCGCTCGTAGAACGTGCGCACCGCGAAGACGTGCTGCTGCGCCTCGCCGCGGAACATGAAGTAGGTGCGGAACTCCTCCCAGGGCGCGAGGAGGTCGCCCTCGTCGTCGACCGCGTGCTTCAGGCCCATCTGGTCGAGGAGCTGCGTGACCAGGTCCTGGTCCGGGATCACCACGCTGGGGGCCGCGGGTCCTCCGCTCGGCTGGTCCGGTTCCGGCTGGCTCCCGAAGTTCGGGATCGAGGAGGGGTCGATGCTCACCGTGAGGGTTCCCTTCGTGACGTTTCCCCGCCATCCTCCCCCATGAGGATCAGCCCGTCGACCGTCCGGTCCACCCGGACGGTCTGCCCGTCGAGCACCTCTCCGGCCAGGATCGCCTTGGCCAGCGGGTCGCCGATCGAGGTCTGGATCAGCCGGCGCAGCGGGCGGGCGCCGTACGCCGGGTCGTTGCCCTCCTCGGCGAGCCAGTCGAGCGCGCTGTCGGTGATGTCCAGGGTGAGCCGGCGGTCCTTGAGGCGGGCGCCGAGCCGGTCGGTCTGCAACCGGGCGATCCGGCGCAGCTCGTCCTGGTCGAGCGCGGAGAACACCACGATGTCGTCCAGCCGGTTGAGGAACTCCGGCTTGAACGAGGCGCGGACGGTGGCCAGGACGCTCGCCTTCTTCTGCTCCGCGTCCAGGGCCGGGTCGACCAGGAACTGGCTGCCCAGGTTCGAGGTGAGGATCAGGATCGCGTTGCGGAAGTCGACGGTGCGGCCCTGGCCGTCGGTGAGGCGGCCGTCGTCGAGCACCTGGAGCAGGACGTCGAAGACCTCCGGGTGCGCCTTCTCCACCTCGTCGAGCAGCACCACGCTGTAGGGGCGGCGGCGGACCGCCTCGGTGAGCTGGCCGCCCTCCTCGTAGCCGACGTATCCGGGCGGGGCGCCGACCAGGCGGGCCACCGAGTGCTTCTCGCCGTACTCGCTCATGTCGATGCGGACCATGGCCCGCTCGTCGTCGAAGAGGAAGTCGGCGAGCGCCTTGGCCAGTTCGGTCTTGCCGACGCCGGTGGGGCCGAGGAAGAGGAAGGAGCCGGTCGGGCGGTCGGGGTCGGCGATGCCGGACCGGGAGCGGCGCACCGCGTCGGAGACCGCGCGGACCGCCTCGGTCTGGCCGATCAGCCGCTTGCCGAGCTCGTCCTCCATGCGCAGCAGCTTCTGCGTCTCGCCCTCCAGCAGGCGGCCGGCAGGGATGCCGGTCCAGGCGGCGACGACGTCGGCGATGTCGTCCGGGCCGACCTCCTCCTTGACCATGTTGGTCGAAGGGCCCTGGGCGGCGGCCTCTTCCTCCTCGCGGGTGGCCGCCTCCAGCTCCTCCTCCAGCTTGGGCCGCTCGCCGTACATCAGCTTCGAGGCGGTCTCGAAGTCGCCGTCGCGCTGGGCGCGTTCGATCCGGGTGACGATGTCGTCGAGGCGCTCCTTCAGCTCGCCGACCCGGTTCAGGCCCTGCTTCTCCTTCTCCCAGCGGGCAGTCAGGCCGCGCAGCTCCTCCTCGCGGTCGGCGAGGTCCTTGCGGAGTTTGTCCAGGCGCTGCACGGAGCCGGGGTCGGTCTCGTTCTTGAGCGCCATCTCCTCCATCCGCAGCCGGTCGACCGAGCGCTGCAGCTCGTCGATCTCGACCGGCGAGGAGTCGATCTCCATGCGCAGTCGGGACGCGGACTCGTCGACCAGGTCGATGGCCTTGTCGGGCAGGAAGCGGGAGGTGATGTAGCGGTCGGAGAGGGTGGCGGCGGCGACCAGCGCGGAGTCGGCGATCTGCACCTTGTGGTGCGCCTCGTAGCGGCCCTTGAGGCCGCGCAGGATCGCCACGGTGTCCTCGACGCTGGGCTCGGCGACCAGCACCTGCTGGAAGCGCCGCTCCAGCGCCGGGTCCTTCTCGATCCGCTCGCGGTACTCGTCGAGCGTGGTGGCGCCGACCATCCGCAGCTCGCCGCGGGCCAGCATCGGCTTGAGCATGTTGCCCGCGTCCATGGCGGAGTCGCCGCCCGCGCCCGCGCCGACGACGGTGTGCAGCTCGTCGATGAAGGTGATGACCTGCCCGTCGCTGTCCTTGATCTCGGCGAGCACCGCCTTCAGGCGCTCCTCGAACTCGCCGCGGTACTTCGCGCCGGCCACCATGGCGCCCAGGTCGAGGGAGACCAGCCGCTTGTTGCGCAGGCTCTCGGGCACGTCGCCCTTGACGATGCGCTGGGCCAGGCCCTCGACGACGGCGGTCTTGCCGACGCCGGGCTCGCCGATGAGCACCGGGTTGTTCTTCGTCCGGCGCGAGAGCACCTGGACCACCCGGCGGATCTCCTGGTCCCGGCCGATCACCGGGTCGAGCTTGCCCTCGCGGGCGGCCGCGGTGAAGTCGGTGCCGTACTTCTCCAGCGCCTTGTAGGTGCCTTCCGGGTCCTGGCTGGTCACCCGTTGCCCTCCCCTGGCGTCCTCGAACGCCGTCAACAGCGCCTTGGCCTTGGCGCCCGCGGCGTTGAGCAGGTCGCCGGCCGGGCCGCCCTTGACGGCGATCCCGATCAGCAGGTGCTCGGTCGACACGTACGCGTCGCCGAGGTCCTTGGCGCGCTGGGACGCATCGGCGATGACCGCGAGCATGTCACGGTTCGCCTGCGGGGGCGCGACGGTGGCGCCCTGGACCGACGGCAGGCCCGCCACCAGGCGCTCGGTGCCGGCGCGCACGGCGGCGGGGTCGGCGCCGGTGGCCGCCAGCAGGTCGAGCACGTTCTCGTTGTCGGCGCCGCTCAGCAGAGCGAGCAGCAGATGCGCGGGCGTCAGGTCCGGGTTCCCCTCGGTGACGGCCTTGGCGTTCGCGCTGTTGAGCGCTTCCCGGCTCTTGTTGGTCAGCTCGGCTTCCACGGGCGTTCTGTCCTCCTCATACGTACGTCGCTAGCATGTACCTCAACCTGACTACCTCAACATGAAGCAAGTTGAGTCTATTCCACTCAAGGTGATTCCGGGCACAGATCAGCACGCGTTTTTCGGGAGGACCCATGACCTCGGCGCACCCGGCGACACCGGACCCGGCACATCCGCACCCGGCGGCACCGCACCCGGCCCAGCCGTACACCCTGGGTGCCGGCGGCGCCTCCGTACGGGCCGACGCCGACGAGCTGCGCGAGCGCGCCGCCGCCTGCCCGGTGATGCTGCCGGGGGGAGTCCCCGGCATGATCGTCTCCCGCCACCGCGAGCTGCGCGACTTCCTCGCCCACCCCGCCGTGGCGAAGAACGCCCGCCACTTCGCCGCCCTGACGGAGGGCCGGGTCCCGGCGCAGTGGCAGCTCAACGCCTTCGCCCTGGTCAACGGCATGACCACGGCCGACGGCGACGACCACCGGCGGCTGCGGGGCCTTGCCGCCAAGGCGTTCACACCGCGACGGGTGGCCGCCATGCGGCCCTGGATCGAGCAGCTGGCCGGCGAGCTGGTGTCCGCCCTTCCGGACCGCGCCGGGCCGGACGGCGTCGTGGACCTGCGCGCGCACTTCGCCTATCCGCTGCCCATGGGGGTGATCAGCCGCCTGCTCGGGGTGGCGCCCGAGCACCGTGACCACCTGCACGAGCTGACCGGGCTGCTGGTCAGCACCTCCAGTTCGGCCGCCGAGGCGATGGCCGCGCAGCGCGGCATCCACGCGGTGCTCGCCGAGGTCGTCGCCGAGCGCCGGGCCCACCCGGCCGACGACCTGGCCGACGACCTGGCCGGCGCGCTGGTCGCGGCCCGCGACGAGGATTGGGCGGGCGGCGCCGAGCGGCTGAGCGACGAGGAGGTCGCCGGCACCCTGCTGCTGATGATCGTGGCCGGCCACGAGACCACCCTCAACCTCATCACCAACGCGGTGCGCGCCCTGTGCCGCCACCCGGACCAGCGCGACCTCGTCCTGACCGGCGGCGCCTCCTGGGAGGCCGTGGTCGAGGAGACGCTGCGCTGGGACAGCCCGGTGGCCAACTTCCCCTTCCGCTACCCGACCGCCGACCTCGACGTGGGCGGCACCGTCGTCCCGCGCGGCACCCCCGTGCTCGCCGCATACGCCGCCGCCGGACGCGACCCTCGGGAGTACGGCCCGGACGCCGACCGGTTCGACGTGACCCGGGCGCCCGGCACCCGCCACCTGTCCTTCGGGCACGGCGCCCACTACTGCCTGGGCGCCCCGCTGGCCCGCCTTGAGGCCGCGGTCGCGCTGCGCACGCTGTACGGGGCGTGGCCGCGGCTGGCGACCGCCGTACCCGAGGCCGAACTGCCGCCGCTGCCGGGCTTCGTCGGCAACAGCGTCAGCGAACTGCCGGTGCGGCTGGGCGGTTGAGCGGTCGGGTGCCCTGACCGGGCGGGGCGGCGACGGGGCGGGGCGGGGCGGGGCGGGGACGGGCTACCGTTTCCCCATGGCCCGCCGCGATCCCCGCTCCCCCGAACCCGGCTTCCTGGAGTTCTGGCGCGAGTACCACCTGTGCACGCTGACCACCACGCGCCCCGACGGCTCCCCGCACGTCGTCCCGGTCGGCGTCACCTACGACCCCGACGCGGGGCTCGCCCGGGTGATCACCAACACCCGCAGCCGCAAGGCCGCCAACGTACGGGCCGCCGGACCCGCGGGCGCCCGGGTGGCGGTCTGCCAGGCCGACCGCGGCCGCTGGGCCACCCTGGAGGGCCTCGCGACCGTCTCCACCGACCCCGAGCGCGTCGCCGACGCCGTCCGCCGCTACGCCGAGCGCTACGACCGCACCCCCGCCCCCAACCCCGACCGCGTCGTCATCGAGATCGCCCTCACCCGCGCCATGGGCAACGCCTGACCCGCACTCCCCGACCACCCGGCCCCACGCCCGCCCCCACCTGCGCGAACACGCGCTCACGCGGGGTGCGGCTCCTGCTACAGTGCGCTGACTCGGTCGAGCTGGGGGGCAGTTGGCGATGCGGGGACGAGCGCGCCGTGACGCGCGGAGACGTACCGCGGTCAGCACGGGAACGCGGATGCTGGCGGCGGGGGGCGCCGCGGCGGTGACGCTGCTCCTCGCGGGCTGCGGAGCCTCGGACGGAGCGTCGTCCGACGCGTCCGCGCCGGCCACGAAGCCCGCCGGCACGAGCAGCACTCCGACGGCGACGACCCCGACGACGGCGCCTGCCGCGACGACGCCCGCCACGGCGTCGCCGGAAGGCTACGACCCCACGCGGGACGCGGCGGCGGACGTGACCGCTGCCGAGCGGGCCTCGGCCAAGGACGGCCGACCCGTACTGATCGACTTCGGCGCGGACTGGTGCCCGGACTGCGTGGTGCTCGGCCGCACCTTCACCAAGCCGGCGACGGCTGCCCTGCTGTCCAAGTACCACGTGGTGCGGGTCGACGTCGGCCAGTTCGACCACAACCTGTCGCTCGCCGCGCGCTACGTCGACCTCGACTCCAGCGGCATCCCGGCGCTCGCCGTGGTGGACCGGCACGGCACCACCGAGACGGCCACCAACCAGGGCCAGTTCTCCAACGCCCGCAGCATGCCGGAGAGCCAGGTCGACGCCTTCCTGAAGACGTGGGCGTGAGAAGGACCCCGGCCGCCGTACGAAGGAACGCCATCCGCTCCACCGCCGTCGCCCTGCTGCTCTGCGCGGTCGGCTGCGGCCAGGGCGGAGAAGGCGGACAGGGTGGCCACGACGGCCACGGCGGTTCGCCACACGCGGCGCCGGCGCGTACGCGGGCGTCCTTCACCGCGGGCGGCGTGGACGTCGCCGTCACGCTCGAACGGTCGGGCGCGGACACGGTGGCGGTGAGCGCCACCCTCAGCCCGCGGCAGAAGGGCTTCCACCTCTACAGCCTCACGCTGCCCGACGACGGGGTCGACGGTCTCGGCATCCCGACCCGCCTGACGGTTGGCGCGCCGCTCACCGCGACCGGCCCGGTGACGTCCTCCGCCGCCCCGCACGAGGTGCGCCCGGCCGGCCTCGACCTGGCGCTCCCGGTCTACCCCGACGGGCCGGTGACCCTGCGCCTGGCCACGCGGCTCGCGGGCAGCGCCGACGGATCGGCCTCCGCGCGGGTCCTGCTCACCTACGGAGCCTGCTCCACCGACGGCGCCTGCCTCGCGCCGGTCCGGGCACACCCGGTGACGCTGGCCGTCCCGCCGCGCTGACGCCAGGCGGTCAGTGCGGCTGGGGAGCGGTGATCTTGGTGAGGAAGCCGTCGAGGTTGCGCAGGGTGCGGTCGATCTGCTCGGCCAGGGTGAGCGTCTCGTCCATCCGCTTGGCCAGTACGGAGGTCTTCTTGCCCCGGACGTAGAGGGAGCAGGCCAGGTCGGCGCACATGTAGATGCCCACGGTGTTGCCCTGCCGGCCGGCCGGGCCGGCCAGCGGCGCGGCCAGCAGGTCGACGCCGCCGCCGGAGTGGCCGGTCAGGCAGACCGAGCACAGGCTGCTGCGCATCAGGTTGCGGCGCGCGCCGGGGGCCACCCGCAGGGTGACGCCGACCGGCTGCTCGCCCGCGGTCACCAGGTAGGCGCGGTCGGGCGCGCCCGGGTCGCGCCAGCCGAAGAAGTCCAGGTCGTCCCACGGCACCTCCGCGAGGTCCCGCGGCAGCCGGACGCGCTTCGCCTCCCCCTTCGAGCAGTTCACGAAGGAGTCCCGGATCTGCGCCTCGCCAAGTGGGTCCATGACGACCGAAGCTAACAAGCGCCCGGCGCCGCTGTCGCCGCATTTACCGGCGGCCCGCCGGCCGCAGGGCGGGCCGACGCACGAGATCCCCGCGACCCTCGGGAGGGCGCGGGGACCGTGTGCGCGGCGTGAACAGCATGGCGGGACCAGCCCGGCGTGAACAGCCTGGTCAGACGTCCCGCTTGGGGCGCCACACCACGAGCGCGCTCGTGTGCTGCACGTCCTGGTACGGCACCAGGTCGCGCCGGTAGGAGGCGTGCACCGCGGCTTCGCGCTGCTGGATGACGGCGGCTGCGCCGTCGACGGCGGCGGAGAGTTCGGCGACCCGGGCCTGGAGCGCGGCGACCTGGTTCTCCAGTTCGATGATCCGCTTGATGCCGGCGAGGTTGATGCCCTCGTCCTGCGAGAGCCGCTGCACCTCCCGCAACTGCTCGATGTCGCGGGCGGAGTAGCGCCGCCCGCGCCCGGCCGCCCGGTCCGGCGAGACCAGGCCGAGGCGGTCGTACTGCCGCAGGGTCTGCGGATGCAGCCCGGACAGCTCGGCCGCCACCGAGATCACGTAGACCGGTGACTCCTCCGTCAACTGGTACGGATTGCGGCCACGTCCCATGCGGGGCCCGGGAGCCCCGCCGCCGTCGATGCCCATCCGTTCACGCTCCCTTCGCGGCCTTGAACAGCTCCGCCCGCGGGTCGATGTCCGCGGTCGCCTCTCGGTACGACTCCAGTGCGTCCAGCGCCTTGCCCTCGGTCTGCGCGGGCACCGCCACCTCGACGGTGACGAGCAGGTCGCCGCGCGACCCGTCCTTGCGCACCGCGCCCTTGCCGCGGGCCCGCAGCGTCCGGCCGTTCGGCGTGCCGGCCGGCAGCTTCAGGGTGACCGGCGGCCCGCCCAGGGTGGGCACCTTGATCTCCCCGCCGAGCGCGGCCTCGGTGAAGCTCACCGGGACCGTGACCGTCAGGTTCGCGTCCTTGCGGCCGAAGACCGGGTGCCGGCCGACGTGCACGACCACGTACAGGTCGCCGGCCGGTCCGCCGCGCTCACCGGGGGCGCCCTTGCCGCGCAGCCTGATCCGCTGCCCGTCGGTGACGCCCGCCGGGATACGCACCTGCATGGTGCGCGAGCTCTTCGCCCGGCCGCTGCCGTGGCAGACCTCGCAGGGGTTCTCCGCGATCAGGCCGCGGCCCTTGCAGTCCACACACGGATCGGTCAGCGAGAAGCCGCCACCGCCGCCGCGGGAGACCTGCCCGGTGCCGACGCAGGTCGGGCACACCCGGGGGGTGCCGTTCTTGTCGCCGGTGCCGGAGCACGCCTTGCAGGGCGCCTGCGAGGACATCCGCAGCGGGACCGTGGCCCCGTCGACGGCCTCGGTGAAGCTGAGCGTCACCTCGGACTCGATGTCCTGGCCGCGCCGCGGCTGCACACGGGTGCCGCCGCCGCCCCGGTTGAACAGGCCGCCGAACACGTCGCCGAGACCGCCGCCGAAGCCGCCGCCCTGGCCGCCGGTCGTGGTGCCGCCGGGTCCCTGGGCACCGCCGAAGAGGTCGCCCAGGTCGAAGTTGAACCCGCCGGTGCCGCCCGCGCCGGGGCCGGGCCGCATGCCGCCGTTGCCGAACAGCGCGCGGCCCTCGTCGTACTCCTTGCGGCGCTTGGTGTCGGACAGGACGTCGTTGGCCTCGGAGATCTCCTTGAAGCGCTCCTCGGCCGTGGCGTCGTTCTTGTTGGCGTCGGGGTGGAACTCCCGGGCCAGCTTCCGGTACGCCTTCTTGATCTCGGCGTCGGTGGCGTCCTTGGGGACGCCGAGGACCTTGTACAGGTCCTTCTCCAACAGGTCCCTACTGATGCTCATCCTCGGCGTCCCTCCTCTCCGTCCACGTCCCGCGCCCGTCGTCAGCCCTCGGACGGACCACCGGTCTCCTCGTCGTCCGCCTTGCGGTCGGCCGACTCGGCCTCGCCCGGCTCGGACTGCTCGTCCTTGCCGTGCGTGCCCGGCTGGGGTTCGGCCACCGCGACCCGGGCGGGTCGCAGATTGCGCTCCCCGATCCGGTACCCCGGCTGGAGGATCTGCACGCATGTCGTCTGCGTGACGTCAGGCGAATAGCTGTGCATCAGCGCCTCGTGCACCAGCGGGTCGAAGGCCTCGCCCTCCTTGCCGAACTGCTGGAGGCCCAGCTTCGCGGCGACCGTCTCCAGCGACTCGGCGACCGACTTGAAGCCGCCCACCAGTTCGCCGTGCTCCCGTGCCCGGCCGATGTCGTCGAGCACCGGGAGCAGTTCGGTCAGCAGGTTGGCGACCGCGACCTCCTTGACGGCGACGCGGTCCCGCTCCACCCGGCGGCGGTAGTTCTGGTACTCGGCCTGGAGGCGCTGGAGGTCGGCGGTGCGCTCACCGAGCGCGGTGCGCACCTGGTCCAACTGCGCCTTGACGGCCGTCAGCTCCTGGGAGGTCGCGTCGTCCCCGCCCCCGGACGACGGGCCCGCCTTACCGGCGGTCCCGTTGCCCGAGCCGGACTTGCCCGCCTTGCCGGCGGCCGGCTCCTCGGCGGCGTCGGAGGGGACGTCGGGCTCCTCGAAGCCCTTCGGCTCCTCCGTCACGCGGCACCATCCCTCTTGCCCTCGTCGTCGACGATCTCGGCGTCCACGACGTCGTCGTCCGCGGCCTGGGCCGAGTCACCGGGCGCGCCCGCGTCGGCACCGGGGGCCGCGCCGCCCTCGGCCTGCGCGTTGGCGTACAGCGCCTGGCCGAGCTTCTGGCTGGTGGCCGCGACCTTCTCGGTGGCCTCGCGGATCGCCGCGGTGTTGCTGTCGTCGGACGACTCGTTCTTCAGCTTCTCCTTCAGGTCGGCGACCGCAGTCTCGACCTCGGACTTCACGTCCTCCGGGAGCTTGTCCTTGTTGTCCGCGATGAACTTCTCGGTCTGGTAGACGAGCTGCTCACCCTGGTTGCGGGTCTCGGCGGCCTCGCGGCGCTTGTGGTCCTCGTCCGCGTACTGCTCGGCCTCCTGGCGCATCCGGTCGACCTCGTCCTTGGGCAGCGAGGAGCCGCCCGTGACGGTCATCCGCTGCTCCTTGCCGGTGCCGAGGTCCTTCGCGCCCACGTGCATGATGCCGTTGGCGTCGATGTCGAAGGTGACCTCGATCTGGGGCATCCCGCGCGGGGCCGGCGGCAGACCGGTCAGCTCGAACATGCCGAGCTTCTTGTTGTACGCCGCGATCTCGCGCTCGCCCTGGTAGACCTGGATCTGCACCGACGGCTGGTTGTCCTCGGCGGTGGTGAAGATCTCCGAGCGCTTGGTCGGGATCGTGGTGTTCCGCTCGATCAGCTTGGTCATGATGCCGCCCTTGGTCTCGATGCCGAGGGACAGCGGGGTGACGTCGAGCAGCAGGACGTCCTTGACCTCGCCCTTCAGGACGCCGGCCTGGAGGGACGCGCCGATGGCGACGACCTCGTCCGGGTTGACGCCCTTGTTGGCCTCCTTGCCGCCGGTCAGCTCGCGCACCAGGTCCGCGACGGCGGGCATCCGGGTCGAGCCGCCGACCAGGACCACGTGGTCGATCTCGGACAGCTGGATGCCGGCGTCCTTGATCACGTTGTGGAACGGGGTCTTGCAGCGCTCCAGCAGGTCGGAGGTGAGCTGCTGGAACTGCGCCCGGGTGAGCTTCTCGTCCAGGTGCAGCGGGCCCTCGGCGGAGGCCGTGATGTAGGGCAGGTTGATCGAGGTCTCCGTCGAGGAAGACAGCTCGATCTTGGCCTTCTCCGCGGCCTCGCGCAGCCGCTGGAGCGCCATCTTGTCCTTGCCCAGGTCCACACCGTGGCCGGACTGGAACTGCTTGACCAGGTAGTCCACGACGCGCTGGTCCCAGTCGTCACCACCGAGGTGGTTGTCGCCGTTGGTGGCCTTGACCTCCACCACGCCGTCGCCGATCTCCAGCAGGGACACGTCGAAGGTGCCGCCGCCGAGGTCGAAGACGAGGATCGTCTGGTCGTCCTTGTCCAGGCCGTACGCCAGCGCGGCCGCGGTCGGCTCGTTGACGATGCGCAGCACGTTCAGGCCGGCGATCTCGCCGGCCTCCTTGGTGGCCTGGCGCTCGGAGTCGTTGAAGTACGCGGGGACGGTGATCACCGCGTCGGTGACCTTCTCGCCCAGGTACGACTCCGCATCCCGCTTCAGCTTCTGCAGGATGAACGCGGAGATCTGCTGCGGGTTGAAGTCCTTGCCGTCGAGGTTGATCCGCCAGTCGGTGCCCATGTGGCGCTTGACGGAGCGGATGGTCCTGTCGACGTTGGTGACCGCCTGGCGCTTGGCCACCTCGCCGACGAGCACCTCGCCGTTCTTGGCGAAGGCGACGACGGACGGCGTGGTCCTGGCGCCCTCTGCGTTGGTGATGACGGTGGGCTCGCCGCCTTCGAGAACGCTGACGACGGAGTTAGTCGTGCCCAGGTCGATGCCGACCGCACGTGCCATGGTTAATCCTCCAACAACTGACTTGAGTGCAACTGGCTCAACCATGCCTGACCGCGAGCCGGAAGTCAATTGACATGAGCCATGGCGACTCAACTTAACGGCGCGCATCCGACGCACTACCCAGGAGACACCCTGCGCACACCCCGGTTCGCCCGAACGGCGGCCACTCCGACCCCCCGGGTACCCGGCCCGCGACACAGATCACCAGCAGGGCGGCTTTATGGCCCCGGAATTCCCGGGTACCCTCAGCCGAGACCGGAGTAAGTTACCGCTTAGTACGTTTTTGCTCGCAGCAGGCCCGAGGAGCCCTCATGCAGCTCGCCGCGATCATCGTGTCGCTGGTCCTCACGGCGGTCGGCGTCGCCCTGATCGGCCTCGCCGTCGCGCAGATCTACCGGTTCGTCCGGCTCGGCCAGCCCGTACCCGCGGGCAGCCGCACCGACGACCCGGTGGCGCGCACGAAGACGCTGGCCAAGGAGTTCGTCGGCCACACCCGGATGAACAAGTGGGGGCCGATCGGCGTCGCCCACTGGTTCGTGGCGGTCGGCTTCCTCACCCTCGGCCTGACCATCGTCAACGCCTACGGCCAGCTCTTCAAGGCCGACTGGATCCTGCCGGTGATCGGCACCTGGCTGCCCTACGAGGTGTACGTCGAGTTCATCTCCCTCTTCACCACCCTGGGCATCCTGGTGCTCATCGCGGTGCGGCTGATGAACCTGCCGTCCCGGGCCGGCCGCAAGTCGCGCTTCGCCGGATCGACGGCCTGGCAGGCGTACTTCGTCGAGTACGTGGTGCTCGTCATCGGCCTGGCCATCCTGATGCTGCGCGGCCTGGAGGGCGCGCTGCACGGCGTCGACCACTACGAGGCGGCGTACTGGGTGTCGTACCCCCTGGTGGCCGGCCTGCGCGGGCTGAGCACCGGCACCCTCCAGAACACGGTGTACCTGGTCGCGATGATCAAGCTCGGCGTCACCATGATCTGGGCGATCACCCTGGGCCTGAACACCTCGATGGGTGTCGCCTGGCACCGCTTCCTCGCCTTCTTCAACATCTGGTTCAAGCGCAACGCCGACGGCCCGGTGGCCCTGGGCGCGCTCCAGCCGATGACCAGCGGCGGCGTGCCGATCGACTTCGAGGACCCGGGCGAGGACGACGTCTTCGGCGTCTCCCAGGTCGAGCAGTTCTCCTGGAAGGGCATCCTCGACTTCTCCACCTGCACCGAGTGCGGCCGCTGCCAGTCGCAGTGCCCGGCCTGGAACACCGGCAAGCCGCTATCGCCGAAGCTGCTGATCATGAGCCTGCGCGACCACGCCCACGCCAAGGCGCCCTACCTGCTGGCCGGCGGCGGCAAGTCGGCCGAGGGCGAGGAGCGCGCGAGCCAGGAGCAGCTCGCCGGCGTGCCCGCCGCCGCGCTCGCCGAGGCCGAGCGCCCGCTGATCGGCACCCTGGAGGAGAACGGGGTCATCGACCCCGACGTGCTGTGGTCCTGCACCACCTGCGGCGCCTGCGTCGAGCAGTGCCCGGTGGACATCGAGCACGTCGACCACATCGTGGACATGCGCCGCTACCAGGTGATGATCGAGTCGGCCTTCCCCAGCGAGGCCGGCACGATGCTGAAGAACCTGGAGAAGAAGGGCAACCCGTGGGGGCTGCCCAAGAAGCAGCGGCTGGCATGGGTCAAGGAGGTCGACTTCGAGGTGCCGGTCGTCGGCGAGGACGTCGAGGATCTGACCGAGGTCGAGTACCTGTACTGGGTCGGCTGCGCGGGCTCGCTGGAGGACCGCGCCAAGAAGACCACCAAGGCGTTCGCCGAGCTGCTGCACATCGCGGGCGTCAAGTTCGCCATCATGGGCGGCGAGGAGAACTGCACCGGCGACTCGGCCCGCCGCCTGGGCAACGAGTTCCTGTTCCAGCAGCTCGGCCAGGAGAACGTCGCCATGCTCAACATGGCGTTCGGCGAGGAGCTGGACGACGACGGCAAGGTGGTCGCGTCCTCGCGCCGCCCGCGCGCCGCCAAGAAGATCGTCGCGACCTGCCCGCACTGCTTCAACACCATCGCCAACGAGTACCCGCAGCTCGGCGGCGAGTACGAGGTCATCCACCACACCCAGCTGCTCCAGCACCTGGTGGACGACGGGAAGCTGGTCCCGGTCACCCCTGTCGAGGGCCTGATCACCTACCACGACCCCTGCTACCTCGGTCGGCACAACAAGGTCTACACGCCGCCGCGCGAGATCATCGCCAAGGTGCCCGGGCTGCGCAGCGAGGAGATGCACCGCCACAAGGAGCGCGGCTTCTGCTGCGGCGCCGGCGGCGCGCGCATGTGGATGGAGGAGCGGATCGGCAAGCGCATCAACAACGAGCGGGTCGACGAGGCGCTGTCGCTCAACCCGGACATCGTCTCCACCGCCTGCCCGTTCTGCCTGGTGATGCTCACCGACTCCGTCAACGGCAAGAAGAACGACGGCAAGGCGAAGGAGTCCCTCCAGGTGGTGGACGTCGCACAGCTGCTGCTCGACTCGGTGAAGACGCCGGCCGAGGCGACGGCGGAGGCGGCGCCGGCGGGCTGAGCCGAGCACCCCGCCCACCGGTCCTGGACCCTGTCCGGCCTCCTAGGTGCCTGAGCACCTAGGAGGCCGGACGCGCGTCCGCACCCAGGAGGCGAAGCGGCAGTCAGGCGCCAGGACCGCTCAGGACACCCCGTGCTGGGAGAGGATCTTCCTGAACGAGGTGGCGTCGAAGATCCCGTCGTCATTCGACACCTTGTCGCCGTCGATCTTCACCATCGGGGTGCCGCCCGCCCCGCTCTTGATGAACGCGTTCTCCGAGGCGCTGACGAAGCTCGCGTACTTCTGCCCGCGCACCGCGGCATCGAAGGCCGCCGAGCGCAGCCCCGGCACCTTGCCCGCGAGTTGGAGCAGGAAGTCCGCGGTGAAGCCGTCGGTCTGCTCGTTCGGCTGGTACTGGTAGACCAGCGTGTGCAGCGCCACGAAGCCGCCGCCGTCCGCCGACGCGGCCAGGGCGGCGCGCAGGGCGTTCACCGCCCGCTTGGAGCCGCCGCCCCCGCTGTTCTGGTCGATGAACGACGCGAAGGTGTACTGGACGCGGATCTTGCCGGCCGCCTCCAGCGCCTGGATCTGCGCCGCGTTCGCCTGCTCGAACTGCTCGCAGATCGGGCAGCGCGGGTCCTCGTAGACGGTGAGGGTGTGCGCCGCGGCGGGGTCGCCGACGGTGACGGTGGTGCCGTCCGCCTCCAGCCGGGCCGGTATCGCTCTCCCGGTGCCGGTGGTGGTTCCGGTGGTCTCCATGCCGCCGCTCGCGGTGGGAGTGGCCCCGGCGGTGGTGCCGGTCGGCGCGGCCGACGTACGCGCGGGGCTGGTGCCGGAGTCCGGCAGCCGCGAGCCGGGGCCCGGGCCGCTGGAGCAGGCCGCCAGGGGCAGGGCGAGGGCGGCGACCGCGGCGGCGAAGAGGGCCGCCCGCCGGGCGCCGGGCGCGGCGGTGCGCTTCACCCGGACGGCCCCCTCCCGCGCGGCCGCGCCCTCCGCGTCCGATCCGAGGACCGCCTCGGCAGCCTTGTCCATCGTCACCCTCCCCGTACCCGGTCCAGCCCGTCCCCGTCGTCGCCCGGCAGGCTACCGGGGCGTGTCACAGGTTGGCAGCAATGGCCCGCACTCGGACAGACGATCGTCCCGGCACTCGCGGTAGCGGGTACGTTCGAAGGCGTGGCAGGTTTCAAGGGACGACGGGGCGGCGGCGGGCGGCAGGGCGGGGCGCCCTCGGCACGGTACGGGGCGTCCGGGGCCGGCGGCGCCGGGCAGGGCTCGGGTCAGGGTTACGGTCCCGGGTACGGCGGTGCGCCGGGGTACGGCGCCGGTGCGCCCGGCTACGGCGGTGCGCCTGGGGCCCCCTCGTACGACGACTCCCCCGGCAGCACCCGCTCCTTCACCCTCGGCGCGAACGACGGATACGGCGACGACCCGTACGCGGGCCAGGCGTACGACAACCGGGCACCGTACGGCGGCGGGGCACCGTACGGCGGCTACGACGACGGGCGGGGCGGTTACGACGACGGGGCGGCCTACGGCGGCGACAACGTGGCCACCTACCGCGCCGGCCAGGCCAGCGCGCCCCCCGCGGGGCCCCGGCTGCACTGGAAGGAGCTGCTGAGCGGGATCGTGCTGCGCCCGGGCCGTACGTTCTGGCAGATGCGGGACCACTCCGTGTGGGGCCCGGCCCTGGGCGTGACGTTCGTCTACGGGCTGCTCGCCGTCTTCGGCTTCGACGCCGCCCGCAGCGACGTGCTCAACTCCACGCTGACCGCGAGCGTGCCGTGGGTGCTGACCACCGCGGTCATGGTGGTGCTGTGCGGGCTGACGCTCGGCGCGGTCACCAACACGCTCGCCCGGCAGCTCGGCGGGGACGGGGTCTGGGCGCCGACGGTCGGCCTGGCGATGCTGGTCAGCTCGCTCACGGACGCGCCCCGGCTGCTGTTCGCGATGTTCCTCGGCGGCGGCAACGGCTTCGTGCAGCTGCTGGGGTGGGTGACCTGGATCGCGTGCGGGGCGCTGCTGACGTCGATGGTGGCCAAGTCGCACGACCTGCCCTGGCACAAGGCGCTCGGGGCGGCGTCGATCCAGCTGGTGGCGCTGCTGATGCTGTTCAAGCTGCCGCTGATCTGATCGGTCAGGAACGTACAAGATCCGGGGCGGGCCGGGGCGCGAGGGTGGGGTGCATGAGCACCGAGAACGACATCGCACCCGAGCCGCCCGAGCCGATCCGTTTCGACACGAAGATCGCCGTACTCCTGCGGGAGGACCTCGAGACGTGGCAGCGGCTCAATGTCACCGCCTTCCTCGTCAGCGGGCTCGGCTCGCACGTGCCGGAGGTGATGGGCGAGCCGTACGAGGACGCCGACGGGACGCCTTACCTGCCGATGTTCCGGCAGCCGGTGCTGGTCTTCGAGGGCGACAAGCAGATGCTGACCACCGCGCACGCCCGGGCGCTGTCCCGCGCGCTGCCGCGGTCGCTGTTCACCGCGGACCTCTTCGCCACCGGCAACGACCGGGACAACCGGGCGGCGGTGCGGGCGGTGCCACGGGACGGGCTCGACCTGGTGGGGCTCGCGGTGTACGGGCCGAAGAACGGGGTGGACAAGGTGCTCAAGGGTGCGCGGATGCACCCGTGAGGACCCGACCGCGGTGGGCGGGCGGCTCGTTCAGACCTGCGTGCGGTGGAAGTTGAGGAACGAGCGGGAGGGCGTGGGGCCGCGCTGCCCCTGGTAGCGCGAGCCGTGGCGGGCGGACCCGTACGGGAACTCCGCGGGGGAGGACAGGCGGAACAGGCACAGCTGTCCGATCTTCATCCCGGGCCACAGCTTGATCGGCAGGGTCGCCATGTTGGACAGCTCCAGCGTCACGTGGCCGGAGAAGCCGGGGTCGATGAAGCCGGCCGTGGAGTGCGTCAGCAGGCCGAGCCGGCCGAGGCTGGACTTCCCCTCCAGCCGGGACGCGATGTCGTCCGGGAGCGTGATGACCTCGTACGTCGAGGCGAGCACGAACTCGCCCGGGTGCAGGATGAACGCGTCGTCGCCCTCCGGCTCCACCAGCCGGGTCAGGTCGGGCTGCTCCACCGCGGGGTCGATGTGCGGGTAGCGGTGGTTCTCGAAGACCCGGAAGAAGCGGTCCAGCCGCACGTCGATACTCGAGGGCTGCACCATCGCCGCGTCGAAGGGGTCCACCCGCACCCGGCCGTTGTCGATCTCGGTCCGGATGTCCTTGTCTGAGAGAAGCACCCCCCGAGACTAACCGACCCTGATCAGGGTGCCGCGTGGGTGGGCGTGCCACGCCGTACGGGTGCTCGGGCCGCAGGGGCACGGCGTACGGGGGGCGGGGGCGTACGGGGGGCGTACGGGGGTCGGGGCGTACGGGGGGCGGGGCGCCGGGAACGGTCGCCCCGCTTCCCGTCTACGTGCCCGCTACTTTCCCGTGGCCCCGTGCAGGCCACCGGCGGGCTCGCCCACCGGCACCGCGTGCCGCAGCCGCGCGCACTTCGGGCACCTCAACAACCGTCCAGGGCCCAAGCGTTCAGCGCCGAGATGCTGCATCGGAAACGACGCCGTACTGAACACATGTCCCTCCGCACACCGAACAACCGTGCGCTCCATGTAGCCCCTTCCCCAACTCCGCGTGGCCGACGAACCCACACATTAGGGGATGTCCCGCCCACCGGGGCTCCACCACACCGACCCCCAACCTACCCCTCCCCCACCCCCGAACCCCTCCCCATCCCACCCCCGCCATGCGGTACAGTATCCCCGCAGCGTCTTCCCGAAGCCGCTCACACGCGGATGTAGTTTAATGGTAGAACATGAGCTTCCCAAGCTCAGAGCGCGGGTTCGATTCCCGTCATCCGCTCCATAAAGAAGCCCCAGTTCACCGAGTTGGGGCTTTGTCGTTGTCCAGACCAATTACGGTGCCGCGTGCCATTGGCGTGCCGTTAGGCGAGGAATTCCGGCGGGCGGACACGCCGTATGGCCTCGGTTGACCGCTGGGGCCCGAGGCGCTCTCGTATGCCGAGACGCATTTTCGGTGAACTGCATCACATACAATCGCGTGGAATGCACCGGTTGATCCGGATATGAACCCCGGATTCGGCGCGGAGATCCTGCGTCGCGAGGCCCAGTTGCCCCGCCGCAGCCGGCCTCGGCAGGGCGTGCCACTCCCGTGCCACAGCGAGACAGACGCTCGCTCGCCCGGCTCCGCCTTGGTCTCGCTCTCGTCGTTCCCTGCGTAACAGTGGACAAGCAGCCGTCACCAAAGGGCACCGGACCGCTCGTTGATGCCCATGAGCGCGATTCCCGTACGGGAGAACGTCTGATCCTCATTGATTCCTTCTTTAGCCAGCCCACCGAGCGATTCACGGTTCGCGTTGGTCGTGAAGCACCGCGCGTCGGTTGAGCGGCAGTATGTCCTCCGTGATGGACAACGCAGATCTGCACCCGGCCCGGATACCGGGATACGGCGAGGGCCTCCTCACTCGCCAGGACGGGCTCCTGGACGAGCCTCTCTTCTGGCTGTGCCACCTCTCCTCATGCGCGCATGGCAACGCGGCCGAGGAACTGCTGTTCGGCGCGGACTACGACGCCGCCAGCACCTTCCAGCGGCGCATGTGGCAGAGCACGAAATGGCCTACCTTCACCGTCCCGCTCGCCGGCGACCATCGGCTCCATGTCGTCCACCGCACCCTCGCCGACGACCCCGGCACCGACTACCTCCTCCATCATCCCGACTGGGAGCAGGCCGAACTCCTCGCTCGAGACGACGGGCACTTCATGGGACCGGGCCTGTCCTGGCCCGAGTTGGTGTCGATCGCGGGCAACGCGCTGCCCGGGGGCAGCACCACCGATCCAGGCGCCCGCCTCCTGCTCCTGCTGCCGGCGTTCGGCGACGAGGAGGTAGACGACCAGGCCGTTGACCGTCTCACCGACGCGCTCCACTCCCTCACCCGCGTTGAGGACCCCAGATGCCTGTCCGAAGCCCTCCTGGAAGGTCAAGGCGCTCCTGGCCCCGTACGCTGGACGATGGCGGGACAAGGGTTCCAGGTCAACGACGGCGCGCACTCCTTCCGCAACCCCGCCAACCGCTTCGCACTACCAGCAGACCGCCTGGCCCGAGTGGCAACCGCATTGGCCCCGTAACGGGCGCACGCCAGCCGAGGGTCGTTGGCACGCCGCTTTGCGCATGTCGTTCACGCGTGCCGGGCATCTCCTCCGGGCTGCTGGCCGCCAGCGCGCCGGTCGCGGACGTGCGCGTCGATGTCCTCGGCCAGCCGTCGCTGATGCTCCAGCGTCGAGTGCTGGTAGATGAGTTGCGCCTTCTGCGAGGACTGGCCGGCCCGGACCATGAGGTCCTTGAGCTTGGCGCCGGTGTCGGCCGCGAGGGTGTTGCCGGTGTGCCGCAGGTCGTAGAAGCGGAAGTTCGGCGGGAGACCGACGGCGGCGCGGGCCTTGCGCCACCTGCGGCCGAACGTCGAGCGGCGGAACGGCGCACCGCGCTCGCCGACGAACAGCAACCCGTCCGGCTCCTTCGCCGCGAACCACTCCAGGTGTCGCCGTACGTCCACGACGAGGAAACCCGGCAGCACCACGATGCGCTTCCCGGCCCGCGACTTCGGGTCGCCCACCGCCCGGCGGCCCGTGGTGAGTTCGGGTGCCGCGCGGCTGATCCGCAGCACCACCGCGCCGTCCTCGAAGGCGACGTCGGTGCGCCGCAGTTCGGCCTGCTCCTCGGGGCGGAGGCTGGCGTAGGCGGCGAGGAAGACCATCAGCCGCCAGCGCGGGCCGACCGCGTCGGCCAGCGCGTCCACCTGCTCGACGGTGGCGATCGGCCGCTCGTCCGCCTCCTCGCGCCCCGCGCCCTTGATTCGGCACGGGTTGCGGCGGATCAACTCGTCGTCGGCCGCGGTCTGGAGGATCGCTTTCAGCAGGCGGTACGCCTTGGCGACGGTGGTCGGCGCCCCGGTGGTCTCCAGCCGTTCCGCCCGCCAGGTGCGGACGCGCGGAGCGGTGATTTCGTCCAGGTCCCACTGGCGGAAGCCGGGCAGGACGTGCAGCCGCAGCAGGCGCAGGTACAGCTCCTCGGTGGTCGGGGAGAGGCCGCGCTCGGCGACCCAGCGCAGGGCGTACTCCTCGAAGTCGACCGCGCCCGCGTACGGGTCCGTCCAGTCGCCTCGGGACAGGTCCGCCTCGATCTGACTGAGCCAGACCTCGGCGTCGGTCTTCGTGTCGAACGTCGTCGGCGCGCGGCGCTCCAGGCCGTCGGGCGCACGGTACCGGGCCTGGTAGCGGCCCGAGGCCAGTTGGCGGACGGTGCCGAACCGGCGCCGCTTCCTTCCTCCTGCCATCAGGCGGCCCTCCGGTATCCGGCGCGCGCCCTTACCCGGCTCGGGCGCGCGGTGACGGGCGGGACGGTGTTGGCGAGGACGTAGGCGTCCAGGACGCTCTCGGCGAGGCGGACGTGGCGGCCGACCTTGACAAAGGCGATGCGGCGCTCGGATATGAGGCGGCGCACGAAGCGCTCGCCGGTGCCGAGGCGTTCGGCGGCCTCGGCGACGTTCAGCAGCCGCCCGGACACGGGAGCGGCGTTCGCGTTCACGTTCGCGGGGCGGGGGCCGGAGTGGGGTCGGGTGGCGGTGTGCGGGCATGCCGCAGAGGTGCACATGGCGGTCCTTGTCTGCCGGCGCGGGGTGGCAGCCCCGGGTGGTGCCGGCGGGCGGTGCAGGGATGGGCGGGTTCCGGGTCGGGGGCTTTCGGAGGGACGTCATGTTGTACCTCTGGAAACGCGTTTTGGGAAACCGCGTTTTCGGGTGTACAACGCGCCCCGATCATTTCCTTGGCCGGGACGCCGCCCGGACGGTAGCACCGAATCCCGGACGCGCCCTGAACGCACCCAAAACGGGCGACACGGACAGGCGGCGGCGGTCCTGACCTGGTGTGATCTGCCGCTTGGTCCATCCGCGATCGTCGGCTATGGTGCGCGCACCGCACACCGGAATTCGATTGCGGCCCGTCCTTCGAAGGAAATCAGAGCTATATCTGGACTGTCGGCGGGGAATGTGGTTCTACTGTCTGGTCCACCCGTCCGAGAACGAGAAAGGCCCCCGGCGCTGAGAACGCCGGAGGCCGAAGCAGAAACCCCGCCCGCCCATCCCTGAACGGTCCGCCAGCACGCCGGGGCTGCCACCCCGCATGGCCCGCTGACAAGGAGCTCTGTGCACCACCCTACGACCCCGCGCCGCCGCCGCGCACTCCCCTTCGGCCGCCCGGCCCCGAAGGCGGGGTGCTGAGGCATGGCCCGCATCCGCACCATCAAGCCCGAGGCGTTCGCCTCGGAGTCCCTGGCCGCCGTGTCCCTGTCGGCCGAGCGGACCTTCTTCGGCCTGCTCACCCAGGCCGACGACCACGGCCGGTTCCGCGACCAACCCGCCGTCATCGCCGGCCTGCTGTGGTCGCTGCGCCCCGACCACGGCCCGATCGGCGTCGAGGACGACCTCACCCAACTCGCCACCGCTGACCTCATCTGCCGGTACGAGGGCCACGACGGCAAGCGGTACCTGCACGTCGTCTCCTGGCACCGGCACCAGAAGATCAACCGCCCCAGCGGCACCCGGGCTCCCGCCTGCCCTCACCACGACGACCGCGCGGACCGCGAGCCGTCACCGCGTATGCACCGCGCCCTCCATGAGGATTCAGTGAGCCCTCACCGACAGCTCCCCGAGGGCTCCCCGAACCCGCGCGAGCCCTCACCGGATCACGAACCAGCAGGTCAAAGCCCCCTCGCCGAACCCTCGGTGACACCTCACGGAGAGCTCACTGAGTCTGCGCTGATCCCTCACCATCCGGATCTAGGACCTAGGATCCTGGATCTAGGATCAGTACCTGCGGGGCGCGCGAGCGCACCGACGCCCCCGCCGGACCTTCCCGCCACGGCCTCGGACCTCGTCGGCGAGTACGTCGCCGCCTGCACCCACCGCCCGCCGAAGGCGTTCCTCGCGCAACTGCGCCGTGCCGTCGACCGGCTGCTCGCCGAGGGCATCGCCCCCGCCCACATCCGCCCCGCTCTGGAGCGGCTGCGGGCCAAGAGGCTGAGCACCAGCGTGCTGCCGAGCCTCGTCAACGAGGCCATGAACGCCGTCCCGGTCCCGCCGAACGCCCGCCCGCCGTACCGGGCCTGGACCAACCCGGCCGACGTCGAGTCCGCGTACGGCGGTGACCTGTGACCACCGCCACCCGCGAACCCCGCACCGCAGCAGGCGCGATCACCCGCCTCGCCGCCATCCTC
Source organism: Actinacidiphila sp. bgisy144 (assembly GCF_057708105.1). Taxonomy (NCBI): domain Bacteria; kingdom Bacillati; phylum Actinomycetota; class Actinomycetes; order Kitasatosporales; family Streptomycetaceae; genus Actinacidiphila; species Actinacidiphila sp. bgisy144. The sequence continues at coordinate 88,329 of NZ_JBYIRM010000016.1, forward strand.
ACCGCCCGCGGCATCGACCCGTCCGCAGAACCCTCGACGAGCCCCGCCGAGCCAGTCACCGCCCTGGAGTTGGCCGACACCCGCATCCCTCCCCGCTACCGCCACGCCCGCGCAGACCACCCCCGCACCACCGCCTGGGTCACCGAGATCGCCCGCACCGGCACAACCGGGTCCGGCGGAGCACCCGGCATCGCCACCGGCCCGTCCCTGCTGATCGCCGGCCCCACCGGCACCGGCAAGACCCACCAGGCGTACGGCGCCATACGGTCCCTCCTCGCCGCAGGCGTACGGCTCCGCTGGGAAGCGACCACCGCCGCCGACCTCTACGCCGCCCAACGCCCCCAGCACGGCACCAACCCCGAACTCCTCCTCGGGCGCCTCACCCGCAGCCCGCTCCTCCTGCTGGACGACCTCGGCGCGACCAAGCAATCAGCGTGGACGGAAGAGTTGACCTACCGCCTGGTCAACCACCGCTACAACCACATGCTGCCGACCCTCGTCACCACCAACCTGCCCGTCACCGAACTCCGGGACGCGGTGGGTGACCGCGTCGCCTCCCGGCTGGCCGAGATGACCGAACGCGTCGTCCTCACGGGCAGCGACCGCAGAAGGCACCGACCCGCCTGAAGCGCAGCGTCGCAATACGACGGCGCCCGCCTCTCCACGTCTCAGCGCGCCGCCCGCGCATCCACGTACCGCCCTCCCGGAGCTCCCGCATGCCCTCGCCCCACCCGCACGCCCTTGTGTCCGCCCCTGCACCGTCGGCGCGTCACCGCCCCCGGCTCTTCGACCAGGTCGCCGTTCTGCTGCTCGGCGCCTGCGCCTGCGTCATGTCCTTCGACGCCCTGCGCCAAGTCGCGCTCGCCACCCACATACGCCCCGCCCTCAGCTACCTCTTCCCCGTCGTCATCGACGGCTTCATCGCGTACGGCGTCCGCGCGATCCTCCTCCTGCGCGACGCACCCCGAGGCGCACGCCGCTACGCCTGGACCCTCTTCGGCACCGCCACCGCCGCCAGCCTGTGGGCCAACGCCCTGCACGCCCTCCGCCTCAACTCCCCCGGCGCCCGCACCCTCACCCTCGACAACCACACCGTCGCTGTCCTGTCCGCCATCGCCCCGCTCGCCCTCGGCGGCGCCACCCACCTCCACATCCTCGTCAGCCGCCACGCTCACCCCGAACCGGCCGAGGTCAGCACCAGCCATCCGGCACCGGCCGCACCCTCTCCCGTCGTTCCGGCCGGAGCCGGTCCGGTTCCGGCCGATCCGGCGGCAGATACGGCCACCAGGCCCGACACCCCCGGCACCGACAAGCACGAGACGGCCGCCTTCACCACGCCCGCCGGAAACCCGCATCCCGAACCGGCAAGGCCCGCACCGGAATCCCGAACCGTCCACGGCCCGCAACGCGCCTCCCCCAGCACGCGATCCGGCCGCCGCCCCAAGGCCACCATCGACCAGCTCGCCACCGTCCTCGCCGCAACCCACCCCGACCCCGCCGCCGTCAGCCGCACCACCGCCCGCACGACGCTCGAAGCCGCCGGACTCCCCGCCGGCAACGACCGCATCACCCAAACCCTCGAACGCCTCCGCAGAAACGACACAGCCCGACCTCACCCGCCCACCGACTGATCCACCGCCTCCCGTCACGCACAGACCCCACCCCTCCGGAGCCCCGCATGCACCACCCCTCGACACCGACCTCTCCACCCGCCACCTCCGCGCAGAACGACCAGCTCAACGGCCGAGCAAGGTATGGCGCTGGACCGTCCAACGGCCGGTCCCACGCAGGCTCCTCCGCCCCGGGGGTGGCGGAGGAGGGACTCCGGCGCCAGGGGGCGCCGGAGGGAGAAGCCGCAGGCGCGTCCGCCGTCGAGACGCCCACCGAACCGCCGAGCCTGACTCGCGCCTCCGCCGAAGCCGCCGTCCACCGCGTCGCCCGCCGTCGCCGCCGCGAGCACACCCAGCGCACGTACCGCGTCGACGTCCGCTACAGCGCAGCCGAACACCACGCCATCAAGGCCAAGGCGAAGACGATGGGAATCGCCGGCGCCCACCTCGTCGGCGCGGTCGTCATGGCGTTCGTCGAAGGAGCCCAACTCCTCCCCGGCCACCGCACAGCCACCGACGACCTCATCGACGAACTGGTCGCCCTGCGCACCCAGGTCGCCAAAATCGGCGGCAACGTCAACCAGATCGCCCACCGCCTCAACTCCGGCGGCACCCCGCACCCCAGCGACCTCCCCCTCCTGGCCCAGACCCAACGCACCCTCGAGACCGTCCGCGCCGCCATCTCCGCCATCGAAACAGCCGCCCACCAGGCGACCGGCCGGAAAGCCGCCTGAATGATCGCGAAGATCACCCGAGGCAAGACCGTCCGCCGCCTGCTCGGCTACCTCTACGGACCCGGCCGGGCCAACGAGCACACCGACCCCCACCTCGTCGCCTCCTGGGACGGCTTCGCCCCCGACCCCGGCCGCGACACCGACCCGCAAGCCGCCATGCGCCAGCTCACCCAAGCCCTCGACCTCCGCCTCAACCAAGCCCGCCACAACGACGACCGCAACATCCCCGACCGGCCCGTCTGGCAGTGCTCCATCCGCGCCGCCCCCGAAGACCCGATCCTCACCGACGACCAGTGGGCCGCCATCGCCCGCCGCATCGTCCACGCCACCGGCATCTCCCCTGACGGCGACCCCGACGGCTGCCGCTGGGTCGCCGTCCGCCACGCCCCCGACCACATCCACATCGCCGCCACCACCCTCCGCGGCGACCTCCGCACCGCCCGCCACTGGAACGACTACCTCCGCGCCGACAAAGAACTCGAAGCCGTCGAACGCGACTACCACCTCCGCACCGTCATCCGCGGCGACCGCACCGCAGCCAAACGCCCCACCCGCGCCGAAACGGAGAAGGCTCACCGCACCGGCCGCGTCCGCACCCCACGCGAGCAACTCCGCACGATCGCGCGGACCGTGGTCGCGGTGTCCACCAGCCCCGAGGAATACCTGCCCCTGCTGGCCGGCAGCGGCGTCCACGTCGAGGTGCTCCGCTACCCGTCCGGCGACATCCGCGGCTACAAGGTCGCCCTCGACGGCGACACCAACGCGGCCGGAGAGCCCATCTGGTTCTCCGGCTCCACCCTCGCCCCCGACCTGTCCTACCCCCAGATCCGCAACCGCCTCACCACCACCGAACCCACCACCGTCGACCCAAGCATCCGCCGAACCGACCCGTGGCACCAGGCCACCGCCGCCATCGAACGCATCCCCCACCACCTGGACGGCACCGACGACAAGGCGTCCCAAGCCCACATCGCCGCCTTCGCCGAAGCCCTCGACGCCCTTCCCCTCACCGCACCGGTGAACCTGCGACCCCAACTCCGCCAAGCCGCACTCGCCTTCGAACGCGCCAGCCGCTCCCGCATCGCAGCCGACCACCAGCACGCCCGCGCCCTACGAGGAGCCATCCGCGCCATCACCCGCCAACCCACCACCGCCGACGACACCGGCCTCGCGATGTTCCTCGACGCCGCGATCCTCGCCGTCATCGCCATCCAACGCTGGCACTCCGCCCGCCACCAGGACCAGCAAGTCACCTCCGCGTACAGGGCCCTTGCGCATCTGCAGACCGTGTACGACCACGCCGCAGCGGCACCGCTGACCGCTCTCACCCACCGCACCCCCGCGCAGCCGACCGTCGAACGCTGGAACCACCTCATCCAGCAGGCCGTCCCCACCCACGCCGAACAGATCCTGGCCGACCCCGCCTGGCCCGCCCTGACCTCCACCCTCACCGACGCCGAAACCGCCGGCCACGACCCCACCCGGCTCCTCCAACTGGCCGCCGACCAGCGCGCCCTCGACGACGCCCGCTCACCCGCCCACGTACTGATCTGGCGCCTCCACCGCCTGGCCCAACGACCTGCTCCGAGCCCAAGGGCTCGAGCCGCGACGGCCCGCAGCACCCTCGCCGCCCGCCGGACTCCGTCTGTGCCCACCGAGCAACCAGCGGCGCACCCGCCCAATCGGGACCCCGCCAGCGTGAGCGACCTCAAGCACGGACGTCGGCGTTGATCGCTCGCTTGCGTTCCAGGACTACGACCGGGCAGTGCAGAGCATCGGCGATCTTCATCAGATTGGCGAGCGTGGCGTCACGCCAGCCCGTGTGGCTCACACTCCACGTCTTTGGTCCATTCCCGCAGGCGCGGGGAGCAGTGCAACAGCCGTGCGTTGATGACGTTGAGGACGGGTCCATCCCCGGGGGCGCGGGGAGCAGCAGTATCCGGCCTGGGCGTGGGCCTGGGAGGTGGGTCCATCCCCGCGGGCGCGGGGAGCAGCACTGCCAGGCCGGCGCGGTGCACAACCGGCAGGGTCCATCCCCGCGGGCGCGGGGAGCAGGCAAGTACCCCCCGGCCGTCCTCTTCGGCGAAGGGTCCATCCCCGCGGGCGCGGGGAGCAGCGTCACGTGCTCGCCCCGTTGCCGCAAAGCGCGGGTCCATCCCCGCGGGCGCGGGGAGCAGCCCATCTGTCCGCTCGCGCCCTGGGCCACGTCGGGTCCATCCCCGCGGGCGCGGGGAGCAGGGTGTGCGCCGACCGCCGTTGAACGCGCTGTAGGGTCCATCCCCGCGGGCGTGGGGAGCAGCGATCTTCCCGTACTGCGCCGCCTGCGTGGTCGGGTCCATCCCCGCGGGCGCGGGGAGCAGCGTGCGTCCTGGACTGGAAGACGAGCAAGGACGGGTCCATCCCCGCGGGCGCGGGGAGCAGGGATTCCGGGACGGTGCCGCTGTCGAGCTTTCGGGTCCATCCCCGCGGGCGCGGGGAGCAGCAGGCACCGATCCACGTGGTGGAGATCCGCAAGGGTCCATCCCCGCGGGCGCGGGGAGCAGTCTGACTGACCTGCGGGTTTCCTAGAGGGCCGAGCCGCCCTGAACCAACTTGAGAGAAAGCGACATTTAGGGCATCGGACGGACGAGAGGTGCCGTCGACTCCCCACCGCACAGCGTACGGCCGCGCGAAGGCTTACCGCTCTCGGCCACCGCGCAAAGCAGCAAACGTGCCGGTTCGACTCAGCCGCTCCACGGCCGCACCCCGTAAGCATCACGCCGCACCACCGTCGCACTACTTCCAGGGACGCGACGCCACGAAATTCAGACCTGGCCCGATGACGGCGGCACGCGCAGCAGCTTCCGTGTTCGACCCCTGAGTGTGGATGTGGCCGTACGAGGTCCCACCACACGACGTCGTGCCCTGTCACCAGCTGATGGTCAGGCGGGTGTCGGGCCTGGTGAGGCGGGCTCCGGGGGCGAGCTGATCGTCGGGGGTGGCGGCGGGGTACGCGGTGATGACCGGTTGGGCGGGGCGCTCGTCGTTCCAGCGACTCAGGAGGTCAAGGACCTGCGAGTTGAGTTTGTTGCTGTCCGGCCCGTGGGTGATGAGGCCCAGTTCGTCGGTGTCGTCGTCGATGGGTCGGGTCGTGAGGTAGGAGATGGTCGCGCCGTCGTACAGGGTGGCGCCGGCCCAGCGGATGGCGGGGATGGCCAGGCCGAGAGCGTGGGCGGCGGGGCCGATGGACAGGCGGCCGAAGTTGAGGTCGCTGTCGGTCGTGGCGAGCCAGAGGTCGAGGTGGGCGGCGGGTTCGTCGTGGCGGACCTGGATGCCTGTCCAGTGCTGGTGGGCGGGGTGGGTCAGGGCTTGGGCAAGGGCGGGCTCGTCGGGGAGGTCGTCGGCGTCGAGTTTGAGGATGACGTCGTCGGCGAGGCGGACGTGGCGTTCGCCCATTTCGGAGGCGCCGCGCATGGGTACGAAGCCGCAGACGGAGGCGTTGGTGCTGCGCATCCGGTGCTCGTCGGTTCGGTCGAAGGCGAGGGAGCGGGTCAGGCCGCTGCCGTGGAGGCGCAGGGGTACGACGATGCGTCCGCCGAGGGCGAGTTGATGCCACCAGGCGGCGGAGATGTCCCAGGCTCCGGCGGTGACTTCGATCCTGTCGTAGGGGGCGCTGGCCGGGTGGCCGAGGGCGCCGTCGCCGCAGATGACTTCGACCTGGCCGTATCCCGCGGCGGCCAGGTTGGTGCGGGCGCTTTCGGCGAGGTCGTCGTCGAGTTCGATGGTGGTGACGTGGCCGGTAGGGCCGACCAGTTCGGTCAGGAGGGCGGCGTTGATGCCGGTGGCCGCGCCGATCTCCAGGACGCGGTGGCCAGGTGCGGCTTGGAGCTGTTCGAGCATGGTGGCCACGATGTTGGGTCCGGAGGCGGAGGAGACGGCCGTGCCATCGGCAGCGCGCTTTGTGACGACGGCCTTGCGGGCGTAGGCCGTGGCCAGGTCCACCCCGGGGAGGAACAGGTGGCGGGGCACGCTGCGGAAGGCGGCCTTCACCTCGGGGGTGCGAAACGTGCCGAGGCGGTCGATGAAAGCAACGAGGGCTTCGCGCAGCCGCTGAGGTTCTGTGGTCGTCTGGTCCGTCATGTCCGTGGTCACCGTCTTCACAGTAAGGGGCTGGGCGTGGTCGTTCCGGCTGCCGTACGGAGTGTCGTCGGCTGCCGGTTGCCGGTGGAAGATCACTCTGCTGGCGGCAGTGGCCAACAGGTACTGGTGCTGGGCGGGGATGCCGAGCCGGTTGAAGGCAAAGAGCAGGTGGTCCGTGAGGATGGCCCGTAATCCCCGGGTCAGAGCGCCTTGTTGAGCGAGGCAGGTGAGAGCCCGTCCGGCGTCCTCGAAGGCTGTCGGCCAATCGGGCGCCAGCGTCAGGGGGCTTCCGAGACTGTCGCTCGCGGCGGTGACGAGGAACTGCACCGCGGTCAAGGTCGGCGCCCCCGGCTGCGGGGCGCCGGCGTCTGTCCGGTGTTCGGCGACCTGGGCCCAGATGTCGCCCTGCTCGTAGAAGTCCTGCCCGGCCGCGGTCATCATGCGCGTGCCCAGACGCACTGCGAGCTCGCGGCGGTGATCGTCCCCCGTACCGACACGGGCGAGGTACTGAAGGATCTGGCGGCTGTCGGCGTGGAAGAGACGGTGCGCGATGGCCATCGCTTCGGGTCCGCCGAACCGGTACGTCTCCGGCTCGTAGACGGCCTCATGGGCACGCTGGATGGCGGCTCGATCGATCAGGGTGGTGGTCAGGTGGTCGAGGAAGGCGGCGGCCGCCTGGTCGTTCTCGCCCCTGGGGAGGAAGCGCAGTCGCCAAGTCTCCGCTTTGCGGACGAACCACCAGCCAGAGACAGTTCCGGTCGTCTCGGCGTCAGTCAGGAACGGTCCGAGATGGGTGACGGCCATGTGCTCGGCGGCCTCCCAGTCGCGGCACCGCAGGTTGACCTGACGCCATCTGCTGCCGCCGTCCAGCTCGTACATGGTGGGTCCCATTCCGTTGATGCAGTGGTCAGTTGAGCAGGAGACAGGTGGTCCAGCCGCCGGGTGTGCCAATGGCGGCAGTGGCCACGGTGTGCAGGGTCAGGGCGATACCGGCACTGCCCTCGATCAGGCCGGGCAAGGCTCCTGGTGGTAGGTCGCGGGCGTGGCGGAGGAGCTGTTCGAGCAGGTGCGGGAGGTGGGTGGCGAGGGTGGGTGTGGCTGCGTCGTTGGCGGCGTGCCACGCGGCCGCGACGAGGCCGGCCCAGCCGTGGCACAGGGCCGGATCGGTGATGCGGGCGAGTTGGTTCTCGTCGGCCAGGCATCGGGCGAGGGCGTCTTCTGCGGCCTGTTGGCGTGTGCGGTCACCGACGGCGAGGGCGGCCAGTTGCAGGGCGCGGGCGAGGCCCGGCGTTCCGTAGCACCAGGAGGGACGTGCCGGGCCGCCTTGGAGTGACCGTCCGGTGCGTAGTTCGTCGAGGGTGATCCGCTCGGGCCACCACGGTCCGGCCGGCGCCGTGTGCTGCCAGGTGTCGAGCCATCGGCTGATGGTTTGGATCGCGGCTGCGTGGCCGGGAACCTCGACTCCGCGCCGGGCGGAGAGGGCCAAGAGCGCGAGGGGGCCGGCGATGCCGTGGGCCATGCCGAGGTTGGCGTGTCCGGCGTCGAATCGGGGATCGTACGACCCGGAGGGGGTGTCGGCGGTCCACCAACCCGGGGCGCCGGGACCCGCCTTGTCGGTAGCCGGCACGGGTTCGGTCAGCCGCACGAGGTAGGTCAGGACTTGTCGGAGGAGGTCGCCATCCAGGTCACGGGTCAACAGGTAGACGCCGAGTCCGGTGAGGCCCCGGACCAGGTCGAATTCGTTGGGCGACGGACGCAGGCCGCGGTCGATGCGGGTATGGGCGGCGTCCAGTCGGGTGTGGACGAGTTGGGCGATGCCTGCGTCAAGGCGGGACATGGCGCCCAGGTAGGTGCCGGGCGCGGAAGTGACCAAGGCGAAGGCGATTGCGGGCGCGCCGAACCACAGGCCGGCTCCGGGGCCGGCCGACAGGTCGTCGCGGGTGGCGCGGGTCAGCCATGCGTGCAGTGATTCTCGCCCGCTCAGGCCGTGTTGGGCGCGTAGTCCGTACAGGGCGGCGACGCCCGCGGCGCCTTTGGACAGCGACTGATCGCGCCAGCGCGAGCTGGTGGGGCTGTAGTCGTCGGCCGGATCTGTCGACGGTGGTACGGCGAGCGCGGCAGCCAGTTCGTCGGACATCGCGGCGGCTGCCTCAAGTAGGGCGCTGTCGAGCAAGGCGGTCACCGGTCGCCGCCCGTTCCGGTCTGGCGGGCGGCCCAGGCGAGGGCGGCCGCGCGGGCCAGTTTGCCCGATGCCGCTTCACCCGCCGGATCGATCCCGCGGGCGCGGTTGTGGTGCATGTGCAACAGCGAAGTCAGCGCCGAGGCCGGGGTGACCCGGGTGATCTCGGGGGTGAGGCACGACGCGTAGCGGGCGGCGGCCTCGGACCTGGCCCGCCAGGCGGCGGAGATCTCCGGACCACCCGGCAGGGTGAGCAACGTCCAGGCGTTGGCCAGCAGAAGCGTCTGACGGCGCGCCTCACGGTCCAACACGGCTGCCCCATCGGCGATTTCCGGATGGTCGATGAGCCAGCGCATACCCGAAACGGTGCCGCCGGTCATGGCGTGGGCGAGGTCGACCAGGCTGGCAGCGGTCAACGCCGAAGGCTGGATGTCCCGGGCGCCTGCCAGGGCGGCGAGCTGCGTCAGGACCGTGTGAGAGTCGGCGGCGAACACCGCGTGTGCGGCCTGCATGGCCGCCCCGGGCCCGTACCGTGCGACCTCCGGGTGGTAGGTGCAGAACGTCAGGTCGCCGATGAGGCCGAGCCGTCGCATCTGCGTGGCCCAAGCCCCTACGTAGCCGTGGGTCCGTTCCGGATCGGAGTCGTGCAGGCGCAGCCGCAGGTGCGGTGAGCCCTGACGGGATCGGGTGAACCACCACAGCGGCTGCACGTCCCACCGTTCCAGCAACGCCGGCACGTGCCGGAGCAGGATCGCGTCGAACACCTCCGGGTGCCCGTACACCTTCACGAACACCACGTCCTCGCACTGCTCGGGTGGGGTCAGCGGCAGGGGTGCGGCGCCGGTGAGGACGGCCGGTGCCGGAACAGGCGGGGTGGTGGCAGCCAGCGGGATGACGATCTCGTGGGCGCGTCCCTGAAGCCAGCCGTAGTCGACGACGGTCGGTGCTTCGCGGACGGTAACGGGGCCGTCAGCACTGTCGACGTGGGCGCGCAGCACCGCCAGGTGCACGGGGTCGTCCAGGTCCAGACGCAACTGCCGGTCGGCCGTTCCCACCGAGATGTTGGCGGGCAGGTTCCGTCGCTCGCGCGCGGTGTCGAGAGCGGCAGTCCATGCGCTCATCGGCGACGACGAGTTGGGCAGGCTGGCGGGGTTCAGATCCCATTGGGCGGGGGCGAGGATGCTGCGGCCGTATCTCACGCGTGGGAGGAACGGCAGAACCGCAGCCGCACCCCAGTCGAAGGACGTAACCGGCGCATGGGCGGAGCGCGGGATCTCGAACAGCAGCCGGGCCAGATGCGGCATGGTGTGCCGCGCCCCCGCGTGCGGCAGGATCGGTTCCACGACGCGCCGACGGGACAGCGACACCACGTACATCCGGTCGCGGTCGGCAGTGACCGCCAGGTCCCGCAACGGAATCTGTCCTGGTGCGGGGTCGCGGTGCTCGGCCAGCGAGATCACGTGCGACACCACCGGCGGGACGCGCAGCACATTCTCCGAGCGCACCGTCCACGGTGGGAACGACAACTGAGCGACGAGCCCGTCCTGCACGCTCGGCGGCAACCGCCCGTAAGCCTCGGTCATCCGTCGGCGATCCGAGTCGGAGAAGAGGTCAAGGAACCGGCCGGCGTTGGCCGCGGTCCGGCCGAACCCGGACACCCCCAAGGTGAAGAAGCCCTCCGCGAGGGCGCGCGTCGAAGAGGCACGCACGTCCACCCACACGTCCCCGTGCGCCGCTGGCCCTGGCAGGACCGACCCGTCACCCGTCAGCGCGTCCAAGGCGGCATCGTCGAGCCTGATCTCCTGCACGCCGTCGAGCGCGGCCTGTTGGGCAAGCACGAGCAGGCGTTCATCGCGTCGCGACAACACGCCCGCAGGGATTGCGGGTTGGGTGAAGTGCTGTGGGAACCCGAGCCCGACCAGGGGGTCGGTGAGTTCCGTCACCGGCACCAGCGCGCCGGGCCCGTATCGGTCAAGGAACCTTCCGCGGTACGCGTTCCACGCGGCGACCGCCGGGGTCTGCGGGGCAAGACGAACGAGTGCTGCTGCTGCCGACGCGGCCTCGTGCGCCACCTGCAGCGGAAGCACCGCCGAGCAATCTAGCCGCAGATCGACCGCCAAGGGCTGATCTGCGGCGCTCGACACCTGATGCATCTGTTGTGCGACCGTGTGTCCCTGGCGATACGGTTTCGCGGATTCGGCACGCTGCAACGCCTGGTGGATGAAATGGAGTTCACCGACAAGGTGTCGGACCTCGGACAGGCGGTCTGCCTCCACCTCACGCAGCCGGGCCAGAAGATGCACCAGAGCATCGGCCTCGGTCGCGGGTGGACGAAGGCCGCTGATCAGCACACCCCGCGTCATGAGTTCACCCACGACCGCCTCAAGCGAAGCAGAGGCGGGGCCGGGATGTTCGGCCGCGATCTTGCCGATCAGATCGCCGACACGGATGGGGGTACGAGTGAAGCGGAGGATCGTCTCCACGACGGGTACCAGCCGCACAGACACTTCCTCCTGCGAGCCGGAAGTCTGGGCGGCGGCGTGGGGCTGCCAGGTCACGAGCAGCCGCTCTCCGCGCACCGTCGCAAGGTCGTTCACCACGACCGGCAGCCGTAGCCGTAACTGAGGACAAGACTTGAGGCGGGCGGTCACGTCGGCCAACCACACCGCGTCGGCCCGGGCCCGGACGAGGTCGTGCCCGCCCCAGCGGACGGAAGCACCGTGGCCGAAGCGCACCGCGCTCACGCCCGCGAAGAGGCCGAACGGAGTCGCCCGGCCTTGTACGCGCACGAGGTAGCGGGCCAACGCCAGAGCCGTTCGCCGTACTTGCCGGAGATCCGGCTTCCGACGAGCGAGCATCGTCTCGATCTGTTCGGCCAAGGCAGGGCTGGCGAACGCGACCGCTCGTGCCACTGACTCGCTCGCCCACACCTGTGCGATCCAGCTGCACCACTCCTCCGGCCCGGCCTCACCGCTGGCACCGGGCCAAGGCCACCGTGTGCCTGCCTCAAGGGGGTGAGCAGTTGCTCGCAATACCGCCGCGTCGACGTGTTCATACACCGGCTTGCGTTCTCCTGCTCTCACTCTCGAACCCCCCGTCAAGCCGAACGTCCCGGTGAAACCGGGTGGTGGGTACGGCGGGCAAGACACCCACCGCACCCACCGACCCGGGGTCCGATCAGCAGTCGCCGTTCTTCTGGGTGTCGCACCCGTCGTCGGTGCTGCTCAGCAGCGCCGCCGCCACGGGGCCGGCGGTGACGATCCGAACGTCCAAGTCGAGGTCCACGCCCTCGACGGCCTTCGGCGGTGTGCTCGTGACGATGTCCACAGCAAGTCCTCCTGCTCGTTGGGGTAATGCTCATTGCGGTGGTGCCTGCGGCCGAGCCCGTGCGGGAGAGCGTCTATGGCTCTCTGCACCCACAGCCGGTTCCGGCCACCCCCGCACGTCGCGAACAACGCCACGTACGGGAACTTGTGCGCTCCACCCCGCCTGAACGGCCAGGGTGGGCGTCCGCTCCGGGCCCCGCCGACCGTCCCCTGTGGGTGGAAGGGGCGGTCGGTCTCGTTGCCAGCGGTCGGAGCGGCAGCTTTCAAGGGGCGGGTTGGCTGGCGAGGGCGAGCCCGAGAACGAGGCCGATCGTCAGGGCTAGGACGGTCAGGACGAGAATTCCGGTCCAGCCGGCGATGAGGGCGATCTTCCACTGGCGGATCACGGGAGGCCGTCCTCGATCTGGTCACCCGCACGCCTCGCGGGGTGGTCTGGATCGGGTATACGCGACCGGTGGGCGGCCCAGTCCTCGCGGGCGGTGATCAGGTCGGGAAGGACGGTGTTCTCGAAGTAGTCGGCCTGGGTGCGGATCTGGGTGGCGAAGCGGGCGAGGTCGGTGGGGGTCAGGCCCTCGAAGTCCCACGCGTCGACGATCGTGAGGCTGGCGGTGGGAACCTGGTGGTGTGGCTGGGTGGAGTAGGGGTGGAAGGCGATCTGGGAGGCGAACATCGCGCTGGTGGACTCGCGATAGCGGGTGCCGTTGATGTCGATGTCGATGGTGGCGGGCGGCAGGACCGGGTCGACGGGCAGCATCGTGTAGTGGGCGTAGCCACGCAGGTAGCGCACGGCCTGGTCCAGCGTCATGCCGGTCTGGCTGGGGACGTCCATGGACCAGTCGGGCTGGTGGCCGGTCAGAGTGATGCCTTCGACCGTGGTGACCGTCCAGGTGCGCGGCGCGTGCTCCGGTGGTGGCGGCGGGGTGGTGGGTTTGGTGAGCAGGGTGGTAGGGGTCATGGGCGATGGCTCCTTGGGGTGACGGGAGTTGGTGGGTCAGCGGGTGGTGGTGCGGAGGGTGTGGAGGTGTTCGATGGTCTGTGCGGGCGTGAGGGCGAGGTCGCGCAGTTCGTCGTAGAGGCGGCTGAGTTCCTCGACGTCGTCGGGGTCGTCGGTGATCTGGTCGGTGAGGGTGCCGTGCGTGTAGGCGAGGGCGGCGCCGACGCGGAAGGACAGCAGCTGGAGGGGACCGTGCAGGTCGTGGGGGCCGGCGTGAAGAGGGAGGAGTTGGAGGGTGACCGCGGGCTCGTGGGCCGCGGTGATCAGGTGGTCGAGTTGGCCGTCCCAGGTCGCCTTGTTGCGGGCGCCGCGATGGAGGACCAGTTCGTCGAGAACGGCCCGGTAGCGGACCGGGTGAGGGGTGGTCTCGGTGAGGCGGGCCTGCCGTTCGCGGAGCACGTTGATCTGCGCGGCGAGGACGTCCGGTGACTGCGGGTGGGTGGTGGCGAGCTGCTCTTCGGCGTACGCGGGGGTCTGGAGCAGGGCAGGGATGGCGGTGAGGGAGTATTCGCGGATGCTGGTCGCGGCCGCTTCCAGGGCGGTGAGTCCGCCAGCCGCGCGTTTGGCTTCCCGCTTGGCCAGCAGCCACAGCCCGGCGAGCAGCTCCCCGGTGCCGTAGAAGCGGTCCAGGGTCTCGGCGACGAGCATGTTGCCGAGCCGTCCGCCGGTCTCCAGGCGGTGGAGGTAGGACTGCTCGTAGTGGCACCGGTCAGCCAACTCGACCAAGGAGAGGCTGGCCTTCGCGCGCAGGAACGCGAGGTGGTGGGCATACAGGGCACGGGCGCTCACCTGCCCGGAGGCGATCGCAGCCCGGAAGGCCGCGAGCCGATCGGCGCTGGTGGTCACGGGGTCCACGACGGGCGTCGTGTCGGTGGTCACGGGCGGGCCCCCGTACCGGAGGTGTGGTGAGCAGCCCACTCGGCGCGGATGTCGTTGAGCTGGGGGATGACGACACCGTCGAGCCGGTCGGCCACCGCGCGCAGGCCCGCGACGAGGTGCGCCACCCCCGTCGGGTCGAGGTCGGTCATCCAGTACTCGCGCACCGTGGCAACCGGGACAGCCAGCTCGGGAGCCGGGGCGTAGGGCGTGCAGGTGATGCTGGAGGACATGACCTCCAACTCCTCCGGCTCGTCCGTCGTGTTGCCTGGCGAGTACGCCCGCAGGACCTGCCCGGGGAACTCCCTGTAGTGGCAGACGTCCGCAAGCCGCACGGCCAACTCCTCCGAAGACACGTCCGCCTCGCTCGGGTCCTCGGTGGCCCAGGACGGCAGGTAGCCGGAGACCTGCTCACCGGTGGTCGTGGTGATCACCCACTGCCGCGTCGAGCTGGTCGTGGCGTCGGGCTCGGCGGGTAAGGCGGCGGGCGAAGGGACCGCGGGGTTCATCGTGCGGGGTTCCTGTTCGTGGTGGGGCGGTGGAATCGGATGGCGGCGTCGAGCACACGTCCGTCGGGCGGCTGATCCTGCTGCGCGAGGAGCGGACCGAAGGCCGCGAGGAGAGCGGACGGCAGGACCGGGTCGGCCAACTCCCAGCTGTGGCCGCCGGGGTGCCCGGCGAACTCGCTGCATGCCTCACCACCGTCGGCAGTGGCGACAGGGCAGTCGGGGAGCAGGAGGGCGAGGCAAGGCTCGACGCCGTCACGCCAGGCGGCCCAGACGGTGCCGGTGCCCGGACCACGCAGGTTAAGCACCACCCCGTGGTGGACCCGACCGCGGTGGGCCTGGAGCGTGCAGACCAACCGCGCCACCGCGTCCTCCGCCACATACACCAGCCCGTCCCACGCAGGTGCAGCAGTGGCGTTGGCCATGCCCAGGGCCACCTCGACGAGCCGGGACGGCATCAAGGCCTGCCGACCACAGGCGAAGCCGCGCGGACAGAACTTGGACATCGGGGGCACTCCGTCGATCGCTTCGTGTGGGGATGGGTTGGGCCCGCTCCGGTCGCGGGGCGATGCCGTGAGTCCGGCACGCCCGCGGAGAGCTGGGGGCGTGGGTTCCTGCTCGACTCGGCATGGCCGAAGCGGGGGAAGACCGCTCCAGCGGCGGAAGGCGCCCGCTGCCGCGCGCACGGGGACCGGAGTGCGCACAGCAGTGTCGGGTGACGCGCGGGCGGGCCGCTGGAGCTGGAGCGAACGCAGCCGATTACGGGTATCGCTCGGTGCCGCAAGGAGACCTCCGTCGGCACGGCTGCGCTCCGGTGGTCACTGCCTCTGCGCGGGCGGCGCGGGCTGTTCGCCCCTGTGGATGTCGGAGAACAAGAGGGTGGGCTCGGCGAGGATGTCGCGGCCGGCCTCGCTCTTGTAGATGGTGTCGACGCTGCCGAAGCGAGCGTCCAGGTAGTCGAGCCCAAGGCGTGCGGCCGCCTCGCGGACCGATGCCTCGTCGGGGCCTTCGATCTCCAGGAAGGTGGGGAGGTCGGGCCAGGTGTCGAAGTCGTATGTGACGTCGCCGAGTTGCCACTCCTCGCGGAAGTTCTCCTGGTAGCGCACCTCGCGCAGACCGACGTTGCGGAGGATCTCGGCCATCGCCTGCAGGTCACTGACCTCGGTCTCGATCTCGGTCGTCCCGTGGATCGAGGTGGCATCGGTGACCTGCTTGAGGGTGAGCGTGGTGCGGGTGCCCTCGGTGCGGAGCCGTACCCACTGCGAGCCGTCGAGGGCGTCGCTGTCGAAGATCTTCCGGGTGAGCAACGTCCGGGGGAACGTCTGGGCCGCGCCCAGCTCCGCCAGCTTGGTCTGGAGATCGTCCACGTCGACGGCGAGGAACTTCGCCTCGTACTCGTGCTTCATGATCGTTTCATGGCCTTTCGTGGGTCCTTGAGGGCGGCAGGGCGCGAAGTGCGTCCGTGTCGCGGATCAGCGGGTAGGACGGATCGGAGGTGCGGGCGGCACGGAGAGGATGGCGCGGACGACCTCTTGCGGCGTGCGGCCTGTCGTGTCCACCGAGCGCATCGGGAAGGGGGCGTAAGCGTCGGTGATCTGCTCGGCCACCTCCTCTGCGAGCCCGTCCCAGCGTGAGGTGGGCTTGTGGCGGGCGGCGAGCCGGCGTCGGCGTTCGTCCTCGTCGCAAACGAGGTGGTACGTGACCGGCTGGGGCAGGTCCGGCGGCAGGGCTATGCCCAGGCGAGCGCCGAACGCGCGGTGGTTGGCCAGGCACCGGGCGAAGTAGCTGTCCACGACGACCGGGGTTCCAGCCGACAGGTGCAGTCGGATGGCGTCCGCGGCGGTGAACAGCGCGGAGAGGTAGAAGGCCATTCGGGCTTCTACGTTCTCTCCTGCGTCGATCTCCGGCCGCAACTGCTGGTAGACGGTGGGGACCGTGGGGACGACTACTGCTCCGCGGGCGGCCGCAAGCAGTGGCGCGACGGTTGACTTCCCGGTGCCGCGCAATCCTTCGAGGCTCTCGAAGAGCGGCTGGTCAGGCACGGGCGTAGCGCACACCGGGCACCGCGAGGACGATCTCGTCGGTGGCGGAGGGCCGGTGGACGATGTGGCCGGCCTGCTTGTCGTACCAGAAGGCGTGGGCGTCCTTCCCGACCGCCTTACACGACATCGTCAGGCCGCCGCGCGGGTCTGCCTCGATCCGGGGGATGGAAACGGTGCTCGCTGCCGGCCCGCGGCTTTCCGGCGTTCCTTCCTCCGACAGGTCCTCGTCCACGATGACCTCGATGGCGAGGTGGGAGGTCCGGAGTTGTTCGCGCAGCCGCGCGTACGCGGTCGTGTCGGAGATGCGCAGTTCGGGGTGATGGGCGGCGTTGCCGACGGGCCGCAGGCGGTGGAGCTTCAACTGCCGGGCACCGTAGTCCTGAAGGGTGCGGGCCAACGGCAGCACCTCGTCGATGTTGCGTGCGTTGACCGTCATGGTCGCGCCGGTGGGGATGCCGAGGTCGCGGGCGTGGTTCAGGGCGCTGAGGGCGCCCTGATAGCTGCCGTACCGACGGATGGCGTCGTTGGTGGCGCCGTTGCCCTCCAACGAGATCCGCAGCAGGTCCAGATACGGGGCGATCTCGGTGAGGCGGCGTTCGATGCGGTAGCCGTTGGTGCAGATCTCGACGTGCAGGTCCAGCTCCTGCTTGGCGTAGCGGACGACCTCGGGCAGGTCCTTGTGGAGGAAGGGCTCGCCGCCGAGGAGGTTGACAGCCTCGGTGCCGTACTCCTTGTGCATCAGCCTCATCAGCGTGACCGCCTCTTCGAGGGTGAACGCGTCCAGGTGCTGGAGGCGCTCGCCGTGGAAGCAGTGCTGGCAGGCGAAGTTGCAGCGGTAGAGGAGTTGCAGGTACAGCATCCGGACCGTCCGGATGCCTGTGACTTCCGTGATCATGTGGGCCTCACTGGCGAGTTGCCTGGTTGAGGCTCTGATAGTGGCCCGGCGGTTCGGGACCGCATCACCGCGTAAAGGGACGCTCCAGGGACGTCCTGGGACGTTTTCAGCCCCGCTCGACGTCCTTCAGCAGACCGAGGACACCGTCGGTGTCCGAGAGGTCCGGCAGTACGACGGACGCGCCGGCGGCTGCGAGTGCGGACGGGCTGTCGACACCACTGGCCACGGCGATGATGTGCGCGCTTGAGGCGCGGGCAGCTTCGACGTCCCGGGGTGTGTCTCCCACGAGCACGGTGGGCGTCCCCTCGGCCAGGCCGCGGTCCCGCTGAATGCGACGACGGGCGACATCCACAAGGTGTGGACGCTCCAGGGCGTCGGCACCATACGCGCCGACCGACAGATCGACGAGGGAGTCGAGATCGAAGGCCGAGAGCTTCACACGGGCGTTGGCCGCGACATTGCCGGTCAGGACGGAGGACACCCAACCCGATTGCGCCGAGGCGCTCTTGAGCGCATCACGTACTCCAAGGAGCGCTGATCCGCGCTTGCGAAGCTCGCCCGACCGTTCCTCGCCCGCCCGCGCGAGTGCGGCTTCGACCTCCGCCCACGCGGGTTCGTCCACGCCGTTCCGCTGGAACATCTCCCGCATGATCAGACGGTCCGTACGTCCCTCGGTGACCGCCGGCCGCGCAGCGGGGCAGCCCGCCACGATCTCGAAAGCGGCAGCGTAGATCTCCTTGCTCACGCCGGCGTTGTCGATGAGCGTGTGGTCGATGTCCCACAGAACGATGAGCGCCATACGTCCAGCGTATTCGTGACACGGGAACCGTCGATTCCGCTCCCGGGCCGGCGGAAGAGGCTTGCCCACCCGCAACACCGTCGGCTTGTATGGCCTTTGTGAACGAGCGACTCCACTCTGTACTCGCCCAGCGTGGTGTGACGCCCGAGTTACTCGCCGCAGCCTGCGAGGTCGACCCGAAGACCGTCGGCCGCTGGCTCGGCGGACGCATCCCGCACCCGCGCCACCGCTACCGCGTCGCTGAGCACCTCCGCGTGGAGGAGTCCTTCCTCTGGCCCGTCGAGCAAGCGTCGAGCAGGCCGACAGGGGGTGCCCGCAGCACCGAATTGATCGGCACCTTCCAGAACCGGGCCAGCGTGCCACGGGAGATGTGGCTCGCCCTGCTCCAACAAGCACAGGAACAGATCGACGTGCTCGTCTTCTCCGGGACGTTCTTCGCCCAGAGCAACCCGCACGTGGCCAGGATGCTCGCGACCCGCGCGGCCGCCGGAGTCCGGGTCCGGCTGTGTTTCGGCGCGCCCGACGGCCAGGCGGTCGCCAACCGCGGTCGTGAGGAGGGCATCGGCGACACGCTGGCCGCCAAGATCCGCGCTTCTCTCTTCTACTACCGCTCGCTGTTGACGGTGGCCGGATGCGAGGTCCGTCACATGACACGACCCTCTACAACTCGCTCTTCCGCTACGACGACACACTCCTGGTGAATCCGCACGTCCTCGGTCAGCCAGCGAGCGCGAACCCGATCCTGCACCTCAAGTGGGCGGGGGCGGGGGGCTGGTTCGACGACTACGCTCACAGCTTCGACCACGTCTGGGCCGGCGCGCACCCCTGGACACCCGAGAGCGAGAAAACCGCCACGCATGGGCAGGACTGAGTACTACAACGACCCCCACGCTCCCAAGGCAAACACCCTCATCCCCGCCAGCAACCTCCTGGTCGTGGACGAGGCCGGCGCGATCCTCCTCCAACGCCGTCGCGACACCGGGCAGTGGGCGCTGCCCGGCGGGGCCCAGGACATCGGTGAGACCGCTGCCCAGTGCGCGATCCGCGAGTGTCTCGAAGAGACCGGCATCATCGCGGAGATCAACGGCTTCCTGGGCGTCTACACCAACCCGAAGCACATCGTCGCCTACACCGACGGCGAGATCCGACAGCAGTACGAGAACACCTACATCGGCCGCCCGATCGGCGGCGAGCCCACCATCAACAACGAGGCCGACGGCGTCCTTTGGGTTCAACCCGACGACCTCGACCAGTACGACATCCACCCCAGCATGCGCCAGCAGATAGGCGACTACCTCGCCGGCACCTACCCCTACCTCGGCTGAACCGCGGCCAGCCCCTTCTCGATACGTCCGACAGCAGCGACGATCTCCGGCTCCGCCCGCCGGATGAACCTGCCCACGATGCTGTCCGCCCCGTACCGGCCGACGATCTCCGCGACACGCTCCCCCGCGGTGGTCGGCTCTCCGCCCGGTGTCGTCGTCATGTCGCAGTACACCAGCGCGTCGACGAGCAGCTGGTCCTTCAGCAGGGGGAACTCGTCCTCCAACGTCTCCCGCAGTCCGCGCTCCTCGGCCTCGAGGAGCGCGAACGAATGGTTGGCCACGAGCCTCGTCAGCCGGTCGTCAGCCGTGTGCTGGTCCCGAAGGAATCGCGCGCCGTCCAGCGGATGGAACCCGGTGACCGCCAGGCGGGGCGCGTAGCCGACGTCATGCAGCACCGCCGCCGAGCGAAGAAGAGCCGCCTGCTCACCAAGCAGTTCCGCCAACCCCTCGGCTCGCGCCGCAACACCTTGGGAGTGCGCCCAGCGCCGCGGAAGCGCCTCCGCCAACTCGCTCTCGGCTACGGACCAAGCCCAGTACACGGCGCCCCCCCAGATCAATCACAGCGATCGCTCGCAAGGGCGAGCCCCGAACATCCGAGCCTCTGCTCAGCCCCGCGCCGTTGCCGCACGCTGCAAATCACCCGGTGCTGGCATCCGCGACGCGGTGGAGACCCGGTCAGAGCGCCAAGAAAGGTCCCGGATAACCCACACCCGAACAGGCTACAGGCCCGCGGGCGCGGGGAGCGGGCGCGCGAGGACCTGTCCTTGATCGCGACGGAGGGTCCATCCCCGCGGGCGCGGGGAGCGGTTCGCCATCGCGGCGAGGATGGCCTGCACGTAGGGTCCATCCCCGCGGGCGCGGGGAGCGGGGCGCGGGGTTCGTGCAGAGCGAAAGAAGTTCGGGTCCATCCCCGCGGGCGCGGGGAGCGGGCCCATGCGATGGCCTCGGCCGTGCTGCGGGGGGGTCCATCCCCGCGGGCGCGGGGAGCGGGAGCGCTGGGGCGAACTGGGCGTCCGAAAGATGGGTCCATCCCCGCGGGCGCGGGGAGCGGCTGGCGGCGGTGGAGTGGGCCGTCGAGCAAAAGGGTCCATCCCCGCGGGCGCGGGGAGCGGTGCGCCTGGCCCTGCACGGTCTGCTGCGCGCGGGGTCCATCCCCGCGGGCGCGGGGAGCGGTCTTCCTGAGCTGCGGTTTCATCAAGGGGCAGCGCTTGTTTCAGCAAGGATGAGAGAAAAGAACATACGGGACAAAAGGCACCTCGCGTGCCCCAGCTGTCCACATGACAGGTTACGCGGACGCCCTGTGGGCATTTCTGGTGCGGCCACCGAGACTTCGCGCTGCACGTGATCCCGGACCGCTGCGCACGCCGTCACGGTGGGATCGAGACGAGCGCCCGTACACGGTGGCACAGTTCAGAGCCTGTGGGGCGGCAGGCTGGTGGAGCCTCACGGCAGTTGGAAGATCTCTTCGGGCTGCTGCCCCGTCAAGTGGGGTTCGCCCCCCCCTGCGGATCGGCAGTCCGCAGAGGAGCCGCTCATACAGCCCCTGGCGGTACGGGCATGCGGAAGCTGCTACTGACGGCGCGACACTCGCCGCTCCATGGGACTACGGCGCGCGATTCCCAAAGCGGCGGCGTTTGGACGCCTTACTCCAGCCGGTAGAGGGAGACGAGCCGTCCGGAGAGGGACGATCCGGCTGGCGATCTGCCGGGCGGAGGATGAGGGTGAGGCCCTCGTGGTCGACGGGATGCCACTTGTGGCGTGAGTGCGGAAGGTGTAGCCCTGCTCGGAGTTGGTGGAATAGGCGAGCAGGGCACGACCGTTGCCGGCGTACTGGCGGACCTCGTCCCACAGAGCGTCGCGGATTCGGGCGGAGGGATTGCCGAGGAAGACGCCGGGGGAGATCTCCAGGAGCCAGCGGGTGAGGAATCCGCGCAGGCCGACCGGGCAGTGCGTGAGGACGATGATGGTCACCAGATGACGCCGTCCCGAACCAAAACGTCCTGCGCCCGAACGTCCTGCACCAGGACACCGCCGTGGACCGAGTCGGTCTCACCCTCACCGTAGTTGCGGCCGGCAGCCACCTCGTCGCCCCGGTCGGACAGGAGCGTGACGTGGTCACTGTCGTCCGGCAGGGTCGCGCCCAAGGGCGCGAACAAGGTCTGGATATCTCGTACGCATCGGTCAAGCAGCCCGGTGGTGTTGATCCGGTCACGCAGCGCCCGCCTGGTGCGGGGGCCAATGTCCTCCGGGCCCTCTGCGACGACCTCGAAGGCGACCGGAATGCCGATGTCGGTCTTGTAGAAGTCGGCGACATCCAGGACGAAGGAGAGTTCGTGACCCGAGTGCACGAAGCCGAGTCCGGGACTGCAGCCCAGGGCGGCTACCACGGTCTGGGCGATGCCGTACATGCACTGGGCGGCAGCGGTGACCGCCTGGTTGGGTGCGTCGCCACTGCCGAAGTCGCCGGGGGTGAATCGCCGGCCGCGCCACGGGACCCCCGTACGGGCCGACTCCTGCGCGTAGCAGCGCTTGACGCGGTCGCCCTCCCGGCCCAGCAGTTGGCGCCTCGTACAACCGGCCGGGTCCTCGTCGGGAAAGCGCAGCCGGTACATGGCCCGCGCGACATCCAGCCGGGTCCGCTGGTTGGCCCACGCCACCGCCTGGGCCTCGACCAAGGCGGAGGACCTGGTCAGCGCCCGGCCGCCAGCGTAGAACCGCACGCCGTTCTCGCCGACCCAGACCACGACGGCACCGCTCTCGCCCAGCACCGCCATGGCCTGGCCCGTCCCTTCCGTGGCGGCGCCTCACCGCACCAGGATCAGCCCGCAGCTGTAGGCGCGGGCGTGGCCGATGCCGCGTGTGAGAGCCGCGACGAACGCCGGGGGGTCCGTGATGGTGAGAGTGCCCTTGATCTCGGCGCGGGCGACGCGCAGGCCCTTGTGGGCGGTGGTGCTGGAGACGGTCGGGAGAACACGGAGGACCAGGCAGTCGGTGTCGGCGACGGCGCCGATGCGAGTCACGCCGTCGGAGGCGGCGGCCGGCTCGCCGACGGGTTGGAGGCGGCGGGCGAACCAGGTCTTGATGTGGTCGGGACGGGTGTGGGCCACGCGTTTGCCCCGGACCCTGACCGAGGGCGAACTGGAAGGCTGCGGCCGGCTGTGAACGGGGTTGACGACCGTGCGGAAGGCGAGCTTCTCGCCCGTATGGAAGGTGCGGTCGATGGTGAGGGTGTGCGGTTTCTCGGCAAGCGCGGCTCGGGGAACGCGACTCCAGTCACCGGGGACACCGGACTGCACGACCAGGGAGAGCTGTGCTTTGCGGAGGTCGACAGTCCACGTCGACAGGACACCCATCTGGGAGCGGGCGTCGCTGCTGCCCTCTTCGGCCCAGCCGCGGAAGCCGCTCATGACGGTCCGGTGCATGTCCTGGGCGTCGAGCAGGGACTTGGCGACGAAGGGGTGCCGCGCGTCCAGGGTGAGCAAGGTGTGCGTGGTGACGAACCTCGCTCCGGAACCGGTGCCGGTGGGTGTGGTGGTCACGGGATGATGTCCCATTCGCTGGCGTGCGGGGCGATGGTGATGCGGTGGCGGGTCTCCCATCGGAGGCCATGCTCGGGGCCGTCCGCGTCGAACCGCACAGGCTGGTCCTGGACAGGGCCGACGCCTGGGAGCGGCTTTCGGCTCTCGATCCAGGCCCAGGTGCGGGTACCTGCCGACGGTCCGGACGACGCGCCGACGGCAGGAAGGAGGGACCTCGTCTCGAAGACGTCCTTCAATGCGCCTGATACGACGCCGAGGGCAAGCTGCCCGGTAGGCGGACAGGCTTTGCGGCCGAGCCAGAGCAACCGCTTGGGGTGCTCAAGAGCATGGGCAACGCCTTCGAGGAGCGTCCGGTCCGGATGCTGGAGCCCGACGAGGAAGGTCGCGTCGGCGAGATACCAGCGTTCGGTGACCATGGGATGGCGACGGACCTCCGCGGAGACCAGGGCTCCCGAGACCGGATCGGCGGCAATTCTCTTCGGAGCCCCGTACCAGCTCTCCAGCGCCTCGCGCCCGAAGGCATGGACAGCCGGATCGCCGGAAGCGGACCGTACGTCCTCCACCGCCCCCGTGGCAGCTTCCACGGCTGCTGCCCGGCGATGATCGGTGGCGAGGTCGCGCGGCCGGACCGGATACTTCCCGCCGCCCACGGTGTGGAAGTCGCGCAGCGGAACACCGGGATGGTCCGCGCGAACGCCGAACAGCACCGCGGCCAGCTCGCCCAGAGGCTCGTCACGGTCGAGGCCGAGCGCCGCCGCGCACAGTCCGATCACACCTGACTTGGTGGGCCGGGGGTGGGTGTCGCGGCGCGCGAACCGGCTGGCCACTCCCCAGGACTGGATGGGCCCGGCCAGTCGGATGAGCAGGACGTGGCTGTCGGTCATGGGGTGAGGTCCTCGATCTTCTCCACCACCTCGGCGGACAGGGACAGTTGCGGCTCCCTCAAGACCTCGTCGACCTGGGGGTCGTAGGTGAGGACGCGCGCGGTACGGAGATCGTCGCGGCGCTTGCTGACGAAGGCGTGGTGGCGTAGGAGTCTGCGGACGGCCGCGGGTCCCGCCGGACCCTCGCCGCCGGCGTCCACCGGCGTCTCGTCGACGGGCAGTTGGAAAGCGGCCGCGTAGTTGTAGGGGCGTTCACCCTCGAAGGCCAGGACCAGGGCGGGCAGCGACCCGGTGGACGCGGTGGAGTTCTTCTTGGCCTCCGGAAAAGCCTCTACGAACGCGTTGACGAATTCCTTCTCCGCGTCCGCGGCAGCCTCCTCCGCCTCGCTCTGCGGCATTCCGGCCGCGCGCAGGTTGGTGCGGAGCTGGATCCGGTCGAGAACCGCGTGCCGGTAGAAGGTTCCGGAGATGAGCGACTGGTACCCCGTCATGCCCGCGCCGGCGTCGTCCGCGGCGTCGAGGAAGTTGAGGGCGTTCCGCTTACGGTCGAGCTTCGCGTCGTCGGCCGCCGCGTAGAAGTCGTCGATCTGCTCCGCCTCTTGAACGGTGAAGGCGTGGCTGCTCTGTACGGCCCCGTCGACGTTCGGCGAGTCGGCGATCTCGGCGAGGAAGCGTCCGTAGAGGGCGATGTCGACCGCGTCGCGCGGGGCGAGGGCGAGGAGGACCGCGTCACGGGTGGCCTTGGGCAGGGGCGGGAGCGCCGCAGCGGCGGCATCCGTCGCACCCTGTTCCTCCGGCAGCAGTGCGTCCGCCTTCTTCGCTCCGCGGCGGGATTTCTTGGCGGCCTCCGCCTGGGCCCGGAGGTAGTTCTCCCGCCATTCCCTGAGATCATCGGCGTGGTCGGAGATGTGGCCGGCGATTCGTACGCCCGCGTCCTCGGGCGCGAAGACCAGGACTTTGGTCAGGTTGGCGACGGTCTTCTTGTTCGGGTCGCCGAACTTCAGACCGCTGGCCTCGATGACTGCCCGCGCGGTGGTGACCGCCTCGTCCTTCGCCCAGCCGTGCTCGGATTCAAGCGCCTGACCGGTCAGGAGCGCCCATTCCCGAGTCCGGATACCCATGCTCCGGTTGGCGAGTGCGCCGAGCCCGGCGTTGGCGCGGTTGCGTGCGTGGACCCGTTCGGCCCGCCTGCGCGCCTGGCTGGTGATCATGTGCCGCTCGGCCCCGCCGTACACAAGGCTCTTGGGCTGCCCGTTCTCGTCCCTTACCGGGAGCACCGCGACGAGGGTCTCCAGCAGGTGCAGGGACAGGAACTGGCTTCGTCGGGCCTCGGTCACGTGGTCGCGTCCTTCCGGGTCGTCTGCTTGCTCTGGGCTGCCCGGCTCCGCGTCGCCGGAGTGTGGAACTCGACCGACCACTGGTAGGCGACACGCGCCTTCCGGTCGTTCCAGCGGATCAGGTCCTCGGTGAGCTGGGCCCACGAGGGCGGCGCCTGATCACACGCTCGGAGCCGTGTGATCGCGTGCTGGAGGTGACGCCAGGGGATGCGGCGGCTGGCGACCACCCGGTCCAGTAGGCGCTGCGCCCCCGGGTTGTCCGGACCGCGCCCTGTACCGTCTCCGATCCGGCGTGCCGCGGCGCCCAAACTGCCGTAGCCGTACGAGGGCACCGGGCGGCCCTGGTGGTAGATCGCGAAGAGGAAGGCCACCTTCTCGAAGATCTCGCGGTGCTTGTCTCCGCCGTACCAGCCGGCCCGAATATGGGCGTTGGTCGGTTCCTTCGCGCGGCGCAGATCGGCGAGCGTGCCGTACTCGCGATTGCGCACGAGCGTGGTGAGCCACGCGGTCAGGGCGGCACTGTCGTGCGGGAAGACATCAGCGGCGACGGGATCGTCGAGGCTGCCGTCTTCAGTCATGTGCGGTCTCCCCTCGCAGTTCGGCGGGTGCCTTGTCGCTGTTCATGTCGTCCTCGAAGCGCTGCTGGGCCCGGGCCCGCGCGCGGTTTCCCCGATCGTTGGGCGGCAGGGAGTCGAGACGGTGGGCCAGGTGGGCACGCGCCGCTTTCATCAAGATGCAGGCGTAGTCGACCAGAGGGGCCGAGACAGGATCGTCGTCGTCCACCGCTCCCGCGTCGATCACCTCGTCGAGCAGGCTGTAGAAGGGCACGGAGGCCGCAGGCCAGAACTCCCACCGGCCGTCGAAGCGGGCCAACTGCGCGCTGCCGTCCGCTGCGCGCATGGCCGGATACGCCGTTTCCGAGGCGATCACGGCCGCGCGTCTGAGGCTGTCGGCGATGTACTCGGCAATCTTGGAACCGCGGTACGAGGCGCGGTGCAGGTGCCTGGTCAGGGCGGGGGCGTACGGATAGGTGCCCTGTGTCCAGGCAACAGGCAGAGTCTTGTTGGCGAGGAGTCCTACCGCCCACATCTGGTAAGGAGCGCCGGGGCCTTTCCGCTCGTGGGGCAAGGACCGCAGACGGGCGTACATACCTGTTGGGGTTTCCATCACCGCGCCGTACAACGCGTGCGCGTCTCGCCACTGCGCTCTGGTGGGGGATGGCCACAGCGGCTTGCGACCGGCAGCCGTGTCCACGTAAGCGGCGTCCTGGAGATCGCGCTCCGGGTCGAGTTCGAGAACCTCACCGGCACCGATGAGCACGCGGTCGACGACGGCCTGACCGTGCGCTCCGCGTGCCGGATGCAGAAGCACCGACCGGCCGAGAGCGCTATGGAGGTCGGCGGAATTCTCCGGTGTTCTGGGCTTCGCCTTCACCGCGAAAGTCCGGCGTTCGATGGAGCCGCTGGTCCACGACGTGTTGAAGGACTCGCCCGTGCCAGTGGGCGGGTAGAGGTTGAGGCGCAGAGTCTCGCCCAGGGTCCGGCCCAGGGCGACGACGCGAACTCGCCCCAACAGCCGCCCGGCGGCCAGGTTTGTGACGGTGGCACCGAGATTCTTGCCGGATATGCGTGCGCGACCGTACGGGGCGTATACGTGCTGCGTGAGCATGGCGCGGAACGCGTCGGCGGCGGGCAGGGTCTCACCTCGTTCGAGGTGGTGATGGTCGAAGTGCTGGTTGTAGTCGCCGACGTGCTCGATCACCAACTGAGCTGGCCCTGTGCCGCTTTCGGGCATCTCCGGTGCGAGATTGCGGTTCTGGCCGAGCGGGGACTCGGGGCTGAACAGGTCCCACTCCTGGTCCGGCTGGATGGTCAGCCAGTCGGACGCACCGCTGAGACTGTGCTCGGCGGCGATCCACGCACACCACTCCTCGTCGGACGAGGGACAGGTCTTCGACGCGAAGCAGATGGCCATCAAGTACTCGATGACGGCAACGGTTTCGCCCGGAGTCGTGCAGTTGATGGTACTGAGGGCGTCGGCCTCCGAGAGAAGGGCACACAACGAGTGGTGGGCCACGGCACCGTCGAGCGTGACAGTCGGGATGCACGGCTGGTATCTGGGATCCCAGCGGGGCCGCTGCTCTACGAGATCGTGGGTGCGCACTTCGGGCAAGCCTGGTATCGCTTCCTAGTCAGGCCGACAGGCCAGGTGGTGACAGCGCGGTACGACAAGAACGCTAACAGTTGCAGCGGTACGAGATGGGGGATTCGCCATCGGTCTGCCGCCCCCGACGTTTCAGGGACGGCAGACCTACAGCCCCGCGCACGCGGGGAAGCTCGAACAGCGCCACGACGGCTGTTAACGGGCCATTCCCGCTGGCGCGGGAATCCGTCTCGCGACCGGTATTCTCCCGGCCGCGAGACGAACCGTGACCAGGCAGGAACGGCCACCTACACTGGACGAACGCCGATTCCTCGGCGCCCCTGGCACCCTCGACAGAAATGCCGAGGCCCCTGTGCGGGTCCGCTCCGCGCTACCGAGGCGGACCCGACAGACGACCAGGGTGGGCCGTTCCTGGCGTTAACAGCGCCAGGAACGGCCGCTACAGGAGGCTGTTCACCCCCCAGGCCGCTAACGCGGAAGCGATCGCGGCGATCGCGATGAGCAGGAGCTCGTCTCGATGACGCCGTAACCATCCTCGTGGATCGCCGGCCATGGCGACTCCTTCGCTATCGACAACGCCCACCTCAGAAGGTCTGGGGCAGGAGGTTCCGACAGGGAGGGAACACGAGGCCTCCGCGTGGACCAGTCTTCCACACCTCCCAGCCTGCGCAGGCCATTCTTCAAGTAGCGCTGGGACAGCGCCACTTCAGCTGTTAAGTTCCGCTACTTCGGGCGACGCCTCCTCATGAGGATGCTCAGGGTGGATCGGGCGTCGCGGCGGCGCTCAGGGGTGCGGGCCAGTACCGAGGTGAGGGTGACGAGGGCCAGGGTTCCTCCGTAAAACAGGCCGAAAGTGGTCGTCAGCGTTGCGGTGTCATGGAACAGTCCGGGGAGCACGGACACAGCGGCAGTCCTTCCATCGGAGGCCGCGAGGGCCTCTTGGTCGATGGACGCAGCTTCCGACGGTGGGGCGGTGTGCCACCAACGGCTACCTGGCGCGCGGTCGATATTGGCGCAGGTCACGCCGCACATACGAATTTGCGTACGATTCCCTTATTGCCGAAAGCGGGGCCGCCCGATGATGTCGGACAACGATGAAGGCACGCCCCGCGAGCGACTGGGTGCGATGGTCGCAGAGCTGTTGGAGGCATCGAGGTTGAGCCTCCGTGCCGCCAGCGCGACCGTCCCCGGAGGCGCCCTGAACATCACCACCCTTCGCAACTGGCGCAACGGCACCTCCGCCCCGTCCGCGAGCCTTGAGCCGGTCTTCGTCGAGCTGATCAAGGGCTTACGGGAGGCCGCTGAAGCGCATGGGCACCGTTGTCCCTACGACGACGCCGATTGGGCGAAGGCACTGCGGGCGGCGCAGCGGCAGGGCGCCGCGGGGCGGGGACTCAGCGCGGAGCAGCAAGACAAGGGCAGGAGACGGGGGCACGGCCACGAATCGCCCGCCCCGGACCCGAAGGCGCGATTTGTTCAAACACATCTGCCCGAGCTGCGAGTCGCGGACGGCCTGGCAGGACGCGAGGACGAACGCGCCGCGATACACGCCTTCATCCGGGCCTCCGGTCCAACGGCGCCGTCCTACCTGTGCTGGCAGTCGGAACGTCCGGTCGGCAAGACGACGCTGCTGGCTGACTACGTGAAGAGACCGGAGCGCAGCGTCAACGTCGTGAGCTTCTTCGTCTCCGAGGCCCGCGGCACGAACACCCGCGCTGATTTCACCGCCGTGGTGGGACGGCAACTTCGCGCCTTCCTCAACCACCAACGTGAGGACTTCCAGGAGAGGCTGCCTCGTGACGCCCAAGGGTGGGCGCGTCTCCTGGACAGCGTCGCTGCGAAGAGCGCCGCGCAGGGACGGAAACTGCTTCTCATCGTTGACGGCCTCGATGAGGATGCGGCCTGGGCCGACTGCACATGGGGCAAGGGCAGTTTGGCGCCGCAAAGCAACAGGACATCCGGGGCCGTCCCCGGCGGAAGCATCGCCGCGCTGCTGCCCGTACGCCCCGGCCCCGATCTGCGGATCCTCGTTTCGACACGATGGAGCAGGCCGCCTTCCGGCGACATACCGGCCGAACACCCCCTATGCCGACGCGAGTGCTACCGCACACTCGGCCCCTCACCCCAGGCCACCGCAATCGAACCGGTTTCGCGGGCCGAGGCCGACCGGCTACGGGCGCATCCCTTGGGTAACACCGTCATGGAGCTGCTCGCGGTGGCGGGCGGGGGCCTGCGCGCGGTGGACCTGGCGGAGCTGGCCGACGTTCCGGTCAGCCAGGTCGAGCGCCTCATCCACAGCTCGGACGGGCGCTGCGTCGTGCTGGACGACGCGGTGACGGAAACGTACGCGCTCAGCCACTCCGACATCCTGCGATCGGTCCGCGGCGACCTCGGAACGACTGGCGTCGCACGCCGTACAGCGCGGCTCCACGCCTGGGCGGAGCTCTGGCGCTCCGCCGGCTGGCCGGAGACGACGCCTCCTTACCTGCTTCAGCGCTACCGGCACTTACTGGATGATCCCGACCGTAGGCGCGAGTACGTGCTCGACCCCGGCCGGCAGATGCGGTTGGCGGCTACGGCGGGACACGACGTCGCCCTCGCGCAGTTGGACGCGCTTAGCGAGGAGCAGCCGAACGCCGAAAAGGGTCACGTTGGCGCCGAGCATGTCGCAACAGCTGTACGACGTGCCGCCTCGCGCGCCCACCTGACGGGCGCTGCCCGTGAATCATCGCTCGACGCGATGCTGCTGTGCGCGGAGCTCGGTGATCTCAACCGCGCTCGTGCCCTGGCACGTACGATGCCGGGCCCGGTGGTCGAAGCGGCGGCACTTGCCCGGATCGCGTTGTTGATGTGCGAAAAGGGTCTGGGAAAGGGATCGGCCGCACTCGCGGAGGAGGCAGTGGCGTCGCTGAGCCGCGCCGACCGGTCATTCCCCCTCCGGCTCGGGACGCGGACGCCTATGCGGAGATCGCCGTGGCAGCACACGAACTACACGCACGTGGTGAGTCCCTTAGCGCGTTCATGCTGCTCCGAGCTGTCGTCCTCAGCGGCACGGCCGACATCGAGACCCTCGTCGCGGCGCTGAGCGCACTGCCGACGAACGATGATCAGGACTGGGTGGCGGGCGTCGAGGCGCGGGCCGACGACCTGGGCACGGGTGACGCCCGAGCAAAGGCCGCCGCCGTGGACATCTGGGCGACGATCGCCCGCCGTATGCCGTCCCGCGGCAAGTTCGCCCGAGAGCGCATCATCGCGATCTGCGACGAGCTGGACGCGAGCGACGGCCTGGCGGCTGTGGACGTCCTCGCTGTCGCCGTTTCCGCACTGAAAGGAAGCAAGGCGGCGGCGCGTCGGCTCGTGAAGGAAGCAGTGGTCCGGCTGTCCGCAGCCCTGGCGGACCCAGCTTCCCTCTCCCCTGCGGACCAGGCCCATCTCCGACGCGAGGTGTCCACGACGCTGGAGCGGCTCAGTCAGGCGGCGAACGACGTGGCGCCCTTTCTGGAGACACCCACCAAGCTCAAGGATCTGGTGTCAACTCATCGTGAAATGCTGCGTTCGGGCCTACTCGGCGACGATCTCGCGGAGCGCGGCGAAACCAACCTCGCGGCGGGCGAGGACCGCAGGAGCACGGAACGTACCGCAAGGCGTCTGGGGCTTTTCGGCCTGAAGCCGCTCCCCGAGAAGGAGCACGAGGGAACGCCGGCCGATCAGCATGAGCATGGAACCCAACCGCCGCAACACATCGTGCTGCTGCGACAGGCCCAGCAACTGGTGCACGACGGCAACCTCCTGCTAGGCCGCGAGCGTCTGGAAGATGCACTCCGGCACCTGCCCGCACGCACGGCACCAGCGGCAAGCGGAAGTCATGGGACGTACGCGCTGGTTCAAGGACTCGGTTTTGTTGGGGAGTTCGCCCTGGCGAATCGGCTGATCACAGCTTCTCAGCAACCAGCGCGCGAGTGCCGCCACCTGGCCGCTATCTCAATCGGCTGCGGACAGGGCGGCCACGAGGTCGAGGCGCGCCACTACGCACGGGCCGCAGCACAGCTCGCAGGCGGCCTGCACGATCCCGTCCTGCGGGGCCTCACCGCGCAAGCTCTGGCACATGCCGGCGAGGCTGACAGCGCCGAAGAGATGGCGACGCGAACGGACCCGGAGGACAACATGCCGGCCGCCGCGCGCCGCGCGCAGATCCGCCAGTCGCGGACGGCAGTCGCCGCCGGTCTCGCCCAGCAACATCCCCAGACAGCCGCCCGACTCATCGACCCCGTGATAGCGGCAGTAGAGATGCGACTCGGGCACGGCAGCCCGTTCTCCCCCCTCCCCCAGTTGGCCGGACTTCTCCTCGCTTTCCCAGACATCCGTCAGCCCGGACCGCGGATTCGCGAGCTGCTGTGCCGGGCAGGTTCCTTCGTGCACGAGCCCCGGCAGCAATGGCACCCTCCATCCGTCGTCCTCCTCGCACTTCTGGAACGGCTCCACTGTGTACCCGACACGGCCGGCGTGGCCAATGCTGTGCACGGGTGGGTACCCACGCTCCCGCCCGATCAGATCCCCTACGCCGAACTCGCCGTTCTCAAGGCAGTGGAAGGTGATCTTGAGGAAGCCGCACGTATCACTGAGGCGGCGACGACATCGGAGATGCGCTCCTCCACGCTGGCCGCGGTCGCGACTCATCTGGCGGGCACCGACATCACGATGGCAACCGACCCTTCGTCGGAGGACGCCTCTCTGCGCCTCCACCTGACACTCGCCCATGCCGTACGCGACCGCGACACCTACGACAAAGAAGCCGTTCGTTCACTCGTCCTGAAGCTACTCCCCACCGACAACTGGTCACTAGCCATCCCGCTCCTTCCCCGACTCGCGCCCGAAGCGCTCGCACCGCTTGCCGAGTTGACACTGGTACATGGCTCAGGCGAGGGGGATGCACCCTGAGGGGGAGAGGTAGGTCCATCCCCGCGCGTGCGGGGAGCAGGCAATGCCGCCCATCGGATCGTTCACGTTGGCGGGCCCATCCCCGCGGGTGCGGGGAGCAGGTCACGTTGAACGGCGGGCTGGCCTGCTGGGTGGGTCCATCCCCACGGGTGCGGGGAGCAGCTGGTGGTGGCCGCGTTGTTGAGCATGCCGTCGGGTCCATCCCCGCGGGTGCGGGGAGCAGCAGTACGGTTCGGCGGGCATCCAGCGGGCGATGGGTCCATCCCCGCGGGTGCGGGGAGCAGAGCACCGTCCGCCGCGGTTTCAAGACGGACATGGGTCCATCCCCGCGGGTGCGGGGAGCGGTCTTACTGACCTGCGGGTTTTCTGGAGGGCGGGGCTGTCCTGAACCAACTGCAGAGAAAGCGACATTTGGGGCACCGAACGGGCAAACGCGACCGCCAACTCCCCACCGCACAGAGTACGGTCGCGCGAGGGCTGACCGCTCTCGGCCGCCACGCAAAGCAGCAAACGCGCCGGTTCGACGTTCCGGCTCCACGACCGCAAGGCGCGAGCGTCACGCCGCACCACTGCCGCACCAGTTCCAGCGGTACGCCGCGGGCACCTACAGCCAGCCGCATCCCCGCGGTCATGAAGCGCCGGACGGTCAGCGGGCTACCCGACCAGCGCATGCGCCGACAAGGGCCCCGTGATTCCCAAGCTCAGAGCGCGGGTTCGATTCCCGTCATCCGCTCCAAAGAAAAGCCCCAGGTCGAAGACCTGGGGCTTTCTC
This sequence comes from Actinacidiphila sp. bgisy144, assembly GCF_057708105.1. Classification (NCBI taxonomy): domain Bacteria; kingdom Bacillati; phylum Actinomycetota; class Actinomycetes; order Kitasatosporales; family Streptomycetaceae; genus Actinacidiphila; species Actinacidiphila sp. bgisy144. The sequence continues at coordinate 121,367 of NZ_JBYIRM010000016.1, forward strand.
TTGGCCGCAAACCGCTATCGCCGCCCTGCAGGGCTCGGCGATTCCTAGGACAAGCCGCAGGCTGTCCTGATGCCTGCGGGATTACAGCGAAGGCTCGCTTCCCAAGGAGCGCTCGGCGTTATCGACCAACTCCTTGTACGTAAGCACCTCCACACGATTCACATGGGTATTGAAGATGCGAAGTGCTTCGTTGATCGACTCCTCTGGAACGGAGGGCTGAACCGACGGGTGTCCGATCAGCACCATCGCGCTGGTCCGTCGCGTCTCGATGCCGAGTTCTTCGCGGAGCCGCTGACGGCTCTCGTCCAAGCCGACGAGATAGTTCACCGCTTGGCCGACAGCGTCGTGCACCTGCGCGGTAGGTACCCACGAACCTCGGTGCTTCTTCACCATCGGGCCAACCAGGCTCGCTGAGCGCTTCAACTCAACGACGTGCAGGGCGCCGTCACCACGGATCAGAGGAATGTCGACCTCGTCCCCGGGCACCAACCTGCGGTGGGCCGCCTCACCGACGAACCGCCCGCCGAAGATCCAGTGCTGCCCCTCCAACGCGCGCTGGAGCGCGTGTTCGGAAGCCGTGGTGTCCTCGACGACCCTGCGCAAAGCCTCCAGGCCGGCTGCCCGTCGCTGCAACTCCGCCGCTCTGAGGAGCATCTGCCCCTCCGTGTCGGCAGCAAGGAGGGCCACCGCCTCGGGAGAGGTGACGATCCTGCGGGCGGCCTCGGCGGGCGCCTCGATGTCCACTCGTTCACGCAGGACGCGTTCCAACCACGCCGCTGTCTCAGCCCGCCCACGCAGCACCCGGTAGCGCCCCGGGTGGTCCTCGGGCGCGTCGAGAAACCGCGCGTCCTGCGAGAGCGAACCGAAGTGCGCGATCAGTTCGTTCACTCCGGCCTCGGGGTGTTGATCCACGTACTCGCGGCTCGCCTCCGCGACAAAGCGGAAGGTGTTCCACAGCATGTTTCCGACGAATTCCCGCTGATTCTCATTTCGCGCTCCGTCCTGGAACAGGCGGTATCGCTCATCGAAGTCAGGCTTGAGTATCCGGCCCTCGGCGTAGTCCAGGGAGTCCTGGACCAACCGGACGACCTGCCACTCACCGAAATCGGCCGCACGACTGCGAACCGCCTCCAGCAACTGGATGAGGGCCTGTCCGCCTCGGCGATGCCCTCCCCTTCCGCTGTTCATGTGCGCCCGCGCCGATACGAGAGCCGCCTTCACCTCGGGATGAACAGCCACGTCCAGGACACGCTTCAGTTGCAAATCCAGTGAAAAATCCGATCTGACACTCATACCGCGAGTCTGACTGAAGGGACCGACAGGGCCGCAACCCAGCGCAGCACGTGGTGCTACCGCGTGCTACCGTAGAGCCATGTCAGCGCAGCCCGAGATCACCCAGCGCGACCTGCGCAGCCGATCCAAAGAGATCATGGACGCCGTCCAGAGCGGACAGTCCTTCACCGTCACCCGCGACGGGCATCAGATCGGGGAGCTGATCCCGCTGCGCCGCCGTCGGCGGTTCGTTCCGCGTGCGGAGTTCGCCGCAATGTCCCGTACCGCGTCGGACGTCTCCTTGGAGGCCTTCAGGGCCGACCAAGACGCCACCGCCGAGCAGGAAGCGGACGACCCCTATGCCCGCTGAGTACACGCAGGGCCTACTCGACACCAACATCGTCATCCTGCGTAAGTGGCTCGACCCCGCCGAACTCCCGGACGAGGTGGCGATCAGCGCCATCACTCTCGCCGAACTCTCCGCAGGCCCCCACGAGGTGCGCCGGAACGAAGAGCAGAGCGACTACGACGAGCACGCCGAACGGGGCCGCCGCCTGGACATCCTGCAACGCGCCGAGAACGAGTTCGACCCCATCCCGTTCGACGCCGACGCCGCCCGGATCTACGGTCGGGTCTGCGCAGCCGTCATCGGCGCCGGCCGCAAACCACGGCGCCGGGTCGCCGACCTCATGATCGCCGCCATCGCCATCGCCGAAGAACTGCCCCTCTTTACCACCAACCCCGACGACTACAAGGGCCTCGACGGCCTGCTCACCGTCGTCCCCGTCACCCGGCCCACCGTCTTGCACGACCGGTAAGGCATCACCGTCGCACCGCATCCGCACCATGTACAGCAGTACCGTGCGGTCCGCCACGGACATCAATGGCGGTGGACACGTGGACACTTCAGGGCCCGCGCGGACAGCTGACCAGCAAAGATGCCACCAAGACCCCCGTGATTCCCAAGCTCAGAGCGCGGGTTCGATTCCCGTCATCTGCTCCATTGCAAGGCCCCAGGTCAGGGACCTGGGGCTTAATTCATTCGAGGCTCGATTACCTCCCCGTCATTTCCCGATGAAAAATTGCATCGCCTCCTCCTGTCGGAGTGCGGCGGCTCCGCCACCCAGATGTCTTCACGCCGCCGGCTGGAACGTCCGAGCCGCACGGGCGCGCCGGGGCGGTCAGGTGGCTTTGGGCCGCGAGCGCCTCGGCATTTCCGGCGTTCGCTCCGGAGTCTTTGGCGGGTTGCGAAGTTGTACAGTCGGCCTCCTCCTGGCCATGGCCCCAACTTCGGACCTCGACGACGGCAGCCACCCGACGGTCACAGCCCCGTTTGCCCAGCGACACCACCCCAACGGCTCGTAGCACCATGAGACACGACGCGCTACACTCGCGTCATGAAGACCATCACCCAGCGCGAGTTCCGCAACAGATCCGCAGCCGTCATGGACGCCGTGGAAGCCGGCGAGACCTACCTCATCACCCGCAACGGCACCGAGGTCGCAGAACTGCGTCCCCTCCACCGCAGGCGCCGTCTGAGCGCCGAAGAGCTGGTGGAACGGCACCGCAGGCTGCCGCGCGTCGACGCCGCCGCCATGCGGCAGGAAGCGGACGAGTTCTTCGGGACCGAAGACCGTGCCGGCGACGACGACCCCTGGCAGCGCAACCATGGCTGAGCGCGACCCGGCCGGTGTGCTCGACACCTGCACGTACATCGATCTGGACGTGCTCGACCCGGCAGACCTTCCCGCAGTCCCCGAACTCACCGCCATCACAATGGCCGAGTTGCAGCAAGGGGTCGCCATGGCCAAGAACGCTGCCATCCGCGCCGCCCGCATGGAAAAACTGGGCGCGGCAGTCGCCGATTTCGACCCACTCCCGTTCGACGGGGACGCACCCGCGCGCTACGGCACGCTCGTGGCCCTTGCCATCGCCGCAGGCCGCGATCCACGCCCCCGGAGGATGGATCTCATGATCGCCGCCATCGCATCCGTCCAGGGTCTTCCCCTCTTCACCCGCAACGCCGACGACTTCAAAGGGCTGGACGGCTCCCTGACCGTCGTCGCCGTCTGACAGACCCGCCCTACGCGGTCCGCACCACATCCGCACCACGTCCAGCGGTACATGGCGGTCAGCTTCGGCCGGCGCCGGAGGCTGCAGGATGCACGTTGATCAGCCCGAAGCCACGTTGACCAGCATCTGCTTCGCGACGGCCCCGTGATCGGCGTGCCATTGGCGTGCCATTTGAGCCTGCCGAGCTGGCGATTACCGCTCCTTCACCGCCATCGCGTCCGCCCGCGCCCTGGCCTGCCCCAGTTGGCTCGCACTCAAACACCGCACCTGCCAGATCAGGTCGCCAACTCGCCGCAAATCTGCTTTCCGCTCAGCGGTGAAAACGGGAAAAGCGGTACCCGTCACCGCCGTGAGATCTTCCTCGGAGATGTCGAGCAGAGCAGAGAAATCCCCGAGCAGTTCAGAGCTCAGGGAAACGCGGCCATGGCCCATACCTCCGTACGTCGCCGCCGACCAGTAGCGCCCAGTGGTGACCGCCAGCGTTTGGGCGGTAGCACTCCAACCGAGACCGCGATTCCGGGCCAGGCGCATGAGAATCCCGCCGGGGCCGGACGGATAGACCATGTGCGGGGGCGTCCGAACCGGCGCCGCCGGCCCCTCGGCAGGCATGGACGCCACGAAGTGAAGGACTTCCGCCTGCTGCTCCAAGCCCAAGGCGATGAACGACCGGACCAAGGCGGGAATCCCGCTTCCCCTTGCCCGGTCTGCGGAACGGAGATCGTCGGGTAGGGACACATCGGCCAGAGCGAAAACGTCAGCAGCATGCCACCCGAGAAGGGGAGCGAGTACGCGCAAGAGATCCGAGCCCGGCGACCCGCCACGGAGCACAGCCTCCAACTCGCTCCTCGTGCCCGCCTGGTGGGCAGCAGCGACAAGATCGCCCATCTTGCCGAGTGCCAGCCGTTCCAACAGGACACCGAAGCTGTCGTCCGCCATAACTCCAAGAAGATAGCGGCGGCACGCCGACGGGAGGGGCCCGCGCCGCCCGCGGCCGAAGGTCGAGCGGCGGAACGGCGGAACGGCGCGCCGCGCTCGCCAACGAACAGCAGGCCGCCGGCTCCTTCGCCGCTCCCACACCTAGACCACCGCCGCGGGCCGCCAGGGACTTCGACGAACGATTCCACGGCGTCCACCTCTGATCAACGACGGAGTAAAGGCAGGTCGACGTGCGACTGGGCATCAGCGGCCACCGCGGACCGCCGGACCATGCGGCGCGGCTCGTCCGGGCCGCACTCACCACGGTGATCGGACAGGCCGGCAGCGGAATCCTCGGCGGTGTCGTGGACCTCCTCCTGGCCGTCTGGGCCGCCAACCGCCCGCAGTTACGGGGGCACCACCGACATCGTCACCCACGCGAAACGCACTGGCGTGCCATACTCCGCCATCTTGCCGGAGGCCTCCACCCGGGACTGACGCCAACCGAACCCACCGCGAGGCAGCCCAGCCGCACGCGAGGAGAACCGTGAACCTGCTCCCCGCCCTGACCACCACCGACGTCCAGCAGCTCCGCCCGTCGGATCGGTGGACCGTACTGAAAGGGGCTGGGCAGGTGACAGTCGCATCGGTTCCTGGCCGGTCAGATGGCGAGCCCGTAACCCGTGGAACCCCAGAGCAACCGGCCGAACCGTTCCGGCTGTGCCAGCGCGATGCGTTCGGCTTCTTCGCGCAGTGGTGCGGCCTCGGGTGGGTAGTGTGCGGCGGCCAGAGGAAAGGCTCTGTGCAGCCGTAGGCGCAGGCCGTCATCGTCGCAGTCGACGAAAGCCCTCATGGACGCAAGCCAGAGTTCGGGCCACAGATCGGCGACAGAGTCGTTGCCCGTCTGTTCGGGCTGCGCCCGGAGGCGTCGCAGCCTCGCCCTCGCGTCGGCTGCCGACATGACGCCGTCCCTCACCGCGGTGAAGAGCTCCTCTCGACCGGGGATGCCCGGCCCTTTCGGGACCCAGTAGGCCGCTGCGGAGGCGTTCGCCCGCTGCGGCCACTCCCCTTGGCCGACTGCGTCGACGATGTACTGCAGGACCGGCCGCCGTCCCAGTGCCGTAACGAGCGGGAACACCAACTGGTTGGTCATATTGCTATCCAGCGAGAGGAGGTCGAGCAGTTCGGCTTGGTGGCGGTGCACAAGTCGCAGATCTCGGCGCAGCACTCTACCCAGCGCAAGCCGATTGCACTCCACGAGTTCGTAGCGCTGCCGCGCCGGCTCAAGGCCCAGAAGCGGGCCCCCGAGCCGAACCCTCTCCTCCGGCGCCAGATGATCCATAAGCGCCTCGAGCCGCTGGAGCAGCAAGACATCCGCTGTCACGTGGACTCCTCCCGAGATCGAAGTCTCTCCGAGTCGGCGCACCGCATCAGATCCCCTGCCCGCGCTTTCCACGGTTACAGCTTCCATCGCCGTCCTACCGAAGGATTACAGTCCCATCGAGCGCGCCGCCGGTCGAGACATCAACGCAGCGGGGACGCCGTCCAGTCGTACGACCCGCACCGCTCCCGCACCACGCACCGTGGTCGACGCAGCCACCAACGGCGCCGCCTCCGCCGGCACTTCAGGATCGTACCTACCACCGGCCGGTACAGATGGCCGGTAATTCCGTCATTCCCAAGCTCAGAGCGCGGGTTCGATTCCCATCATCCGCTCAATGAGAAAACCCCTGGATCTAAGATGTCTCGGCCGACTACGCATCGGGAAAAGCGTCGGCCCGGTCAAATGAAGCGGACGTCTCCCGGCGGCCCGAATTCCTCTCGGGCCGCCGGGTGCAGTTCGCGGAGGTCAACGACGAAGGGTCAGCTGTAGTAGCCGAAGACGTCGGCGATCAGGTGCGTGGTGCTGTTGACGTACAACTCGGCCTTGCCGTCGGTGCCGAGGGGCACGATCACCTGGTTGGCGATGGTCTGGCCGGCGCTCCAGTTGAGGTTGGACGTCGTCGGCTGGGTGCCGCCGTCGGCCCAGGCGATGACGTGTCCGGCGGCGGTGGAACCCGTCACCGTGATGTTGAGGACGACGGCCTTGGTGCCGCTGGGGACGCCGGTGGTGCCGCCTGCGGCCTGGAAGGCGAGGGTGTGGCCGCCCGCCAGCGCGGAGGTGGTGGTCACGCCGATGGCATGGCGGGTGTCGAGGAGGCGGTGCGGTGCGAGGCTCACGTAAGGGTGCCCGCTGGACGACGCGCTGAAGTAACCGGAGACGTCGGCGAGTACGTCGGCTATGCCGTGGACCTTGATGGCGATGCTGCCGTCCGTGCCTATCGGGACGATGGCCAGCCCGGCCAGAGTGGCGCCGGAGTGGTTCCAGTTGACGTTGGAGACGGTCGGGGTGGTGGTGCCGTCCGGGTACGCCTCCAGGTAGCCCGAGCTGCTGGTGTGCACGGCGGTCAGGTTGACTGCGACGGAGTCGGCGCCGGCCGGCACCCCGGCCTTGCCTCGCACGGCGAGCTTGATGGTGCTGTCGGTAAGGGGAGTTCGGGTGGAGACGCCCAAGGCGCTTCGGGTGTCCAGGATGCGCGTCGGGCTGACCGGCGTGTAGCCCGTACCGGAGTCCTGCGTGGAGTAGTAGCCCTGGAGGTCGGCGATCACCTGGGTGCTGCCGCTGCTCTGGTTGGTCAGGTCGACCTCTCCGTCAGGGCCGACGGGGACCGTGACGAGGTTGGAGATGGTCTGGCCGGTCGACCAGTTGAGGTTGGACGTGCTCGGCAGGTCGGAGCCTTCCGGGTACACCGTCAGGTGCCCGCCGGCGGTGGCCCCGGTGACCGTGACGTTCAGCACCGCGGCGGTGAGGGAGCGGGAGGGCGCCTGTACGGCGCCGCCGACCGACACCGCGAGGGTCCCGTTCGCCGGAACTGCACCCTTGGTCACCTCGCCGGTGCCGTTGCGGGTGTCGAGCAGGCGCTGAGGGCTGACGGAGTGGAAGGAGGCCGCCTGTCCGAGCGACGAGGTGCCGGTGGGCTGCTGGCTCACCGAGAAGAGGCCGCCCGGGATGACGGAGTCCGCCTTCGACGCCAGCACCAGGTGGTGGCCGACGGTGTCCAGGTAGTTGGTGCCCGGGTTGGCGTTGTAGTCCAGCCCCAGTCCGTCCGGAGTCCACTTGGGGTACGTGTGGTTGGTGGAGCCGCTGGTCACCTGAGTGGCCGTGCCGGAGCCGTCCGCGGCTTGCACGAAGAGCTGGTCGTAGCCGTTCACGAGGCGGTAGAACGCGATGGACGAGCCGTCCGGCGAGATGTCCGGCTGACGGCCGTTGGCGATCAACAACCCCGCGGTGGCGTTGCCGTGGTCGGTCCAGATGTCCGAGGCTCCGGCGGCGTCGTGCTCGAAGATCACCTCGCCGGTCGTCGACGACACGCTCGGATAGCGGTCCGATCCGCCCGTCGGCTCGGCGAACCAGGGGGGCGGGTCCTGGTACTGCTGCCCGGTCGGGCTGCCTGCGGCCGGCGACTTGTAGAGCTGGTACTGGGTGTAGTCCGGCCCACTCGATATCGCCTCGATGATCGTGGCACCGTCCGTCGTGTACGTCGGGTCGGCCCCGCCTTCAGCGACGAACTGCTCGCCGGTGCCGTCCGGCAGGTAGGTGTCCACTGCCGGAGCGCCGTTGGTGTAGGCGACCCGCGTGCCGTCGGGTGCCCAGGAGACGCCGCCGCCCTGATCGGAATTGCCGCCGGACATCAGGTGCAGGATGAGGCGGGACCCGTCCGGGTTCTCCGTGGCCGTGGTCACCTCACCCCCGTTGATGATCTTCGAGCCCGCCAGCAGTCCTGGATTCCCGGGAGCAGTCGCCTGCGCGGCGGGGGCCGACACAACGGAAAGGCCCGCGGCCCACACGGCTGCCACCAGGGCAGGCACCAACTGCCCGACAACCACGCGATATCTCATTCCCCACCCTCTACATCAGAATAAAAATTCACTGCGTTTCCAATGCAGCCGACGCGCGCCGCAGATCGCTGTCCATCTACGCTGGGATCAATGTTTGTCTTGCGGGCTGCCAGTGAGGTGTTCCGACTCCGCCGACCGGTGTCGCGTCCGCGAGCACATAGTAGGTGTGGAGGTCGGTGACCGTCAGGTTGTAGGTGAAGATGTGGCCGATGTCGTCTCGGACGTGGGCGATGCGGGTGGTGCGGCCGTCGGGGAGGCGGAGGCCGTCAGCGCACCTTTTCCGGCCTGGTCTCACCGGTCAGCGGGCTGGCGGCCAGTACGGTGTCATCGGCTTTGACGTCATCGATGGCTTCGGATGTCGTGCCGTCACTGAGCACCTTCGTGTCTCCGGGGAGGCTGCCGGCCGCCTTGCAACCATCCTCAAGTCCCTTGCGAGCGCGCCACGGCAGCGGACAGGCCCCGGCTTGTACTGTGCAGACCTGGACACCGGAAAGGAACCCGCCGTGAAGACGTTCATCATGCCCGGCACCGACATCCTCGCTCCGAACATCGTGCTCGGCCTGATGCGTATCGCCCGCAAGTCCGACGACGAGGTCCGCGAGCTCGTCCGCACCGCACGCGACGCGGGGATCGACTTCGTCGACCACGCCGACATCTACGGGGGCGAACTGCACGCGTGTGAACGCCGCTTCGCCGACGCGATGGCGCTGAGTCCGTCACAGCGCGACGAGATCACGATCCAGACCAAGGCGGGGATCGTGACGGACGGGCCGTACTACGACTTCTCCTACGAGCACATCGTCAAGTCGGTCGAGGGCTCACTCGCGGCCCTGCGCACCGACCGCATCGACATCCTGCTCCTGCACCGCCCCGACGCGCTCGTCGAGCCCGAAGAGGTGGCCCGGGCCTTCGACGCACTCGAGTCGTCGGGCAAGGTGCGCGCCTTCGGTGTGTCGAACCACACCCCGCGCCAGATCGACCTGCTCCGCAAGTTCGTACGCCAGCCCATCGTGGCCAACCAGCTCCAGCTGTCGATCACGCACGAGCCGATCATCGCGCAAGGGGTCGCCGCGAACATGCTCGATGAGCAGCAGGCGGCGACCCTGGACGGCGGCGGGATCGTCGACTACTGCCGGCTCAACGACATCACCATCCAGGCGTGGTCCCCCTTCCAGGCCGGCTTCTTCAACGGTGTCTTCCTCGGCTCGCCGGACTATCCCGAGCTCAACGCGGTCATCGACCGGCTCGCCTCCCGGTACGGCGTCCCCGCCATCGCCATCGCGACTGCCTGGATCACCCGCCACCCGGCCCAGATGCAGGTCGTGCTCGGCACCACCAACCCGGAGCGCGTCGCGGGCGCCGCCCAGGGCTCCGACCTTGGGCTCACCAGGGCCGAGTGGTACGAACTGTTCCGTGCCGGGGGCCACCGCGTTCCCTGAAGCCGGAAGCGGGGCGGGCTCGAAGGGGGCGAGCCGCCCCGTCGGCGGCCTGGGGAGTCCTAGCGGGCCGCGGTGGGGGGCTCGGCGAATCGTTTCCTGTACGCCTTGACGAAGTGGCTGCTGTCGGCGAAGTGCCAGCGAGCGGCGATCTCGGACACGGTCAGCCGCGTCGAGGCCAGCTCCGCCCTGGCGCGTTCGAGGCGGCGTTCGCGCACGTATCCCATGACCGGCGGCGTGGCCGCTTGGCCGAACGCGCGGTAGAGGGTGCGGACGGACACGTTCAGGGCCGCCGCGATCCCGCGGGGACTGAGGTCGGGGTCGGCGAGCAGCCGGGTCTCGATGTGGTCCATCGCCGCCCTGAGGAGCGCGGGGGCGAACTCGGCGTCGTCGATGACCTGGTCGTTCATCAGGCCTCTGAAGAGTTCCAGGGTGGCGTTGCGGGCCGCGCCGCCGGCGGCGGCGCCGAGTCCGTCCGCCAGTTCCGTCCAGAGCCGGAGCTGGGCGAGCAGCAGGGCCGCGGCGGGTGAGGTCTGTTCCGCGGTGACCGCCCGCGTGTTCGCCGGGAAGCGGATCTCTCTCGCGGGGAGGACCAGGGTGATCGCCCGGGTGCCGCGGGCGACCTCGAAGTCCCACGGGTCCTCGTTCCTGCGCACGCACACCATTCCGGCCGCCGCCGTGGTCCGCTGGCTCTCCGTGGCGAAGCGCCACTCCCCGCTGAGCGTCACGCTCGTCACGATCCGGTCCTCCAGGTGCCCGCCCGGGCCCCCGGTGCTGCCCGCGACCGCGTCGCTGTACTGGTCCTCGAGGAAGAGGTCGAGCAGGTTCTGCTTCCAGATGCGCGCGCGGTACGTCCCGGCGCCGTGCCGCGGCAGCCGCATGGGCGGCGCCGGCACCCGCTCGCCGCCCTGACGCCGCCACTCCCCGAGCAGCACGCGGTTCCGGTTCTCGTTCGCGTACGGCACGGTGATGTCGACCACAGGCGTCGAGGGGTCCCCGATCCGCCATGGAGACACGCTCACTTCGGTGCTCATCCCGCGCAACGTTACTCCGCACCGGCCGCCACACCCGGCCCACCACCCCAGGCCCGGCGCACGGCGCCGTCTCGGGTGGCACGGAAGTACCACGCACTCGGCAGGCCGGTACTGGCCTCCGGCGTGCGGGCCTTGTGAGCATGAGCAGGCGCTTCCCGCCCTCCCCCGGGACGGAGCGGGTCTCGCCGGACCCTCGCGGGTCCTGGTTCCGACTGCCTGGGCGCTGATCCGCCGGTCCAGGTCCGTTCCACTCACCGGCTGGAGTTCTCGGTGTCCGAATCCGTAGTGGCTCTTTTCGAGAGCCTCGTTGGCGCTGAGCCGCCGCACGACGCACCCGTCCTGTTCGACACCGCGTGCGTGATGGGCGGGAGCATCGCGGGACTCCTCGCGGCACGGGTGCTCTCCGACCACGCGCGCGAGGTCGTCATCGTCGAGCCCGACGACATATCGGCGCAGGCCCACTCGCGCCCCGGAGTGCCCCAGGACCAGCAGGTGCACACGCTGCTGCCCGCCGGCCGCCGGTGGATCGAGCGGTGGCTTCCCGGCGTCTCGCAGGAGGCGCGGGACCGCGGCGCGTCGCTGGCCGGACCGGACAAGCAGTTCGTCGGCTACGACGACGCCCGGCAGGCGCCGGACGGCGTGGACCACCAGTTCCTCGCCATCGGGCGTCCGCTGCTGGAGACCCTCGTCCGTGACCGGGTCACCGCCCTGCCCAACGTCTCGGTCCTGCGAGCGCAGGCGACCGGGTTGCGGTACGGCGGCGGCGCCGTCACCGGTGTGCGCTTCGCCGGGGCCGGAACCGGCGGTGAGGGCGAGCGGGCGGAGGGAGTCCTCACGGCGGACTTCGTCGTGGACGCCATGGGACGCTCCAGCAGGCTCTCGAACTGGCTCGGGCAGGACGGTTACGACCAGCCCCGGCTGGAACGGCTGGAGGCCCCGGTCAACTACGCCACCGCCCTGTTCGAGCGCCGGGCGAAGTTCCCGGAGTTGGAAGTGGCGACGGTGCTGCAACTGTTCACGCCGCAGTACCCGTCGGGCGGGGTGTCCGTCGCCGCGGCGACCGCGGTCGAAGGGCAGCAGTGGCTCGTCATGCTGATGGGCTACGGCGACAACCGGCCCGGCAGGACGATCGACGCGTTCCGCGCGCACTGTGCCGCGCTGCCCCCGGTCTTCAACGACGCCACCAGCGGCGTCGTCACCCGCGACGTGGTGACGTACCACCAGGCGGAGAGCCGGCGGCGCCACTTCGCCGGGGCCGAACGCCTGCCGGCGCGCCTGGTCAGCGTGGGGGACGCCGTGGCGTCCTTCAACCCGGTCTACGGCCAGGGCATGAGTTCCGCCGCGCTGCACGCCTCCTGCCTGGCCTCCTACCTCGGCAGCGGCGCCGACCTCGACGAGGCGGCCACCGAGTTCTTCCGCCTCCAGCAGGTGGTCGTCGACGCGGCCTGGGCCGTGTCCGCGGGCGGAGACGCTGCCCGCCTCGACGCCGAGAACGGGACCGAGGTGCCGGAGGAAGTGCGGCAGCAGCGCCTGGCCATGGCACAGATCGTCGGTGCCGCCCTCGTCGACCCGGAGGTGTCAAAAGCGTTCAACAACGTGTCCTACATGCTGCGCCACCCCGGCACGCTGTTCGATCCGGTGATCCTGGCGAAGGCGGCAGCCGCCACCGAGGGAGCTGCGGCGCAGTGACCGGCACCGAGATCGAGACCGCGGTCGACACCGTGATCGACCGGTACGTCAGGCTGTCGGACCGTGCGGTGCACGACGACTCGGCGCTCGAGGAGTTGCTGTCGTGGTTCGCCGCTGACGCCACGGTGCGGGTCGGCCCGGAACCGGTCCCGCGGCCTTCAGGCCGTCGCACCCCCGCTCATCCTGTGTTCGGAGATCTGAATGCCTGACGTGACCACCGAGGACGGCGTTCGCATCAATGTCGTCGAGAAGGGCCGGGCGGACGGACGCCCCCTCGTCTTCGTCCACGGCCTCGGCGGTTCGAGCCGTATGTGGGAAGGCGTGATGTCCGTACCGGAACTTGCCGACCGCTACCGCCTGCTCGCGTTCGATCTGCGCGGCCACGGCCGCTCCGACACCGATCTCGCGCCCGAACTGCTCACGGCCGACGGTCCGGTGGCCGGCGCGGAACTCTGGTCACGCGACCTGGACGCGGTGCTGGCCGGGACCGTCTCGCCGATCCTGGTCGGCTGGTCCTTCGGCGCCGGCGTCATCCAGTCCTGGCTTCAGACCCATGGCGGGCTCGGGCCGGCGGAAGCCGCCGTCCTGGCCTGCGGGCCCAACGTCAACGGTCCGGTACCGCTGGACGATCCGGCCGCAGGGCTCATCACGCCCGAGGCGGTCGGGGCCCTTGTCGGAGCCGCGCACGACGGCACGACGTTCGCCCGCCGCATCCTGGCGAACCGCGCGGACGACACCTCCGCCGACGCCGACGCCATCAAGTGCGTCGCCACCATCGCCGAGGCCACGCCGGCCGAGTCGGTCGCCGGGGTACTGCGGCACGTCGTCGACTTCCGGCCCTTCCTGTCGAAGCTCAGCGCATCGGCACGCGCGCGGGTCACCGCCGTCATCGCCGACGGCGACCAGATCTTCGACGCCGCCGCCAGCCAGGCGGTCTGGGAGCAGGTGGGGGTCCGGACCGTCCACGTTCCCGGCTCCGGCCACGCACTGCCCATCCGCGAGCCCGACCGTTTCGCGCACCTCCTGCTCGGCATCCTCGAGTCAGACGGATGACGGCTCCCGCCACGGCTTGACGCCACCGGCGCGGCGGGCCGGTGGCGGCGGTGACGGCGGCTCGAGCGAGCAGCGGCACACGGTGGCCACATGGTGCTGCCAGGTGACGAACGGACCTCGTGATCCCCGCCATCGCCTCCGTCCAGGGCCTCCCCCGGTTCACCCGCGACGCCGCCGGATTCAAGGGGCTGGACGGCTCCCTGACCGTCGTCGCCATCTGACGCGGAGCGTCCACCGGGTGCGCTGCGCCCGACCGCGGGTCGGAGTCCCGGGCCGGGCAAGGGTGGGGTGGGGTGGCCGCCGCGGCGGTCAGACGTACTCGGCGGGCCGGGGCTGCTGCTCCGAGGCGGCCGTTCCGTCGCGCTTCGCGCGGCCGAGCAGCAGCTGCCCGCGCAGGACGATGGTGCCCAGCCGGACCACGACCTCGCCGAACGCCATCAGGATGAGCGCCACCACCCACGCCTGGGCGCTGGTGATGTCGTGCGCGGCGGAGAAGTGCGCGACGTGGACCTCGCCGGAGGGGTGCGAGGACCACACGGCAAAACCGAGCCGGAACCCCATGCTGACCACCCACAGGGCGGCCGCGCCCACGGAGGCGCGTATCCGTACGTGGCCGTCGGCCAGCCGGACGCGGGTGAGCAGACCGCCGACGAGGCCGAAGGCGATGCCCACGGCGACGAAGATGCCCGCCAGCAGCAGGTCGTTGCCGGCGGTGGGGATGTGGTGCAGGTAGGTGGCCGCCGCCCAGCTGATGATGGCCAGCGGCAGCAGCACGGTCCGGACGGTGAGCCGCTCCTCGCGCATCTGCCGGAAGACGATGAGCACGAGGACGATGTCGATGATCCAGTCGGTGGTGGTCATGGCATCGAGCATCCGCTGCGGCGGGCCCCGTTCCCTCAACCCACGGGTTGAGCTCGGGGTGGAGATCGCGTCTCCACCCCCGTCGGCCCCCTGGGGGCTGCCGCCCGATCCGGCCAAAGTAATTATGCAACTTTGTTGAAGGGTTGACCGGCCCGCGCGCCGCCCCTACATATTGGTCTTGACCAATCTGCTCGACGTTTCAGGACCACTTCGTTCACCCCCACGTGCGAAGCGGCCGCCTCGCCCACCCACCGGGTCAGCGGGGCGAGGCGCCGCGACGCAAGAGCGCCCCTCACTCCTGGAGGATTCCCATGCGCGTCGGAAGACACGTTCTGCGCAAGGCACTCATCACCGGCTCGGCACTCGGGCTGACCATCGGCGGCGCGGCCTTCGCGATGGCCTCGGCGCCCGCCGCGCAGGCGGCCTCCACCTGCGCCGCGGCGTGGAGTTCCAGCACGGTCTACACCGCCGGCCAGCAGGCGAGCGAGAACGGGACCAACTACACCGCCAACTACTGGACTCAGGGCAACGACCCCGCGACCAGCAACGGCGGCGCCGGCAGCGGACAGCCCTGGACATCGGCCGGCGCGTGTACCGGCGGGTCCACGGGCGGGACCACCGGCGGGTCCACGGGCGGCTCCACCGGCGGCAGCGGCGGGACCGGCACGGGTTCGGCCAGCGGGCTGCTCTTCAGCCCGTACAAGGACGTCACCATCAACATGAACTGGAACACCTACCAGATGCAGTCGGCCGTGACCGGGTCCGCGCTGCCGGTGGTGGGCTCCGGCAGCCTGGTGTCGCAGTACGTGCCGAACCTGCCCGCGCTCACCGTCTCGTTCGCCACCGGTGCCTGCGGCAGCGAGAACTGGGGCGGCGTCCCGGGTGCCTCCTGGGCCGCCGAGAACGTGCCGCAGCTGAAGTCCGCCGGGCTGAACTACGTCGTGTCCACCGGCGGCGCGGCCGGAAGCTTCACCTGCGGCTCGACGGCGGGCATGGAGTCGTTCATCGCCCGCTACGCCAGCCCCAACCTGGTCGGCATCGACTTCGACATCGAAGGCGGCCAGAGCGCGTCGGACATCCAGAACCTGGTCGCCGCGGCGGCCGGCGCGCAGGCGCAGTACCCGAACCTCCAGTTCTCCTTCACCCTCGCCACGCTGGGCGCGTCCGACGGCGGCTACGGCGGCGTGAACTCGCTCGGCGACACGGTCGTCAAGGCGGTCCTCGCCTCCAACCTCCAGAAGTACGTCATCAACCTGATGACCATGGACTACGGCAACGCCTCCAGCAGCGTGTGCGTCGTCTCCGGCGGCACCTGCGAGATGGCGCAGTCGGCGATCCAGGCCGTGAAGAACCTGGAGCACACCTACGGGGTCCCGGCGAGCAAGATCGCCGTCACCCCGATGATCGGCATGAACGACGCCACCAGCGAGACCTTCACCGCCGCGGACGTGGACACGCTGTCGTCGTACGCGGTCAGCAACGGCCTGGCCGGGCTGCACTACTGGTCGCTGGACCGGGACACGCCCTGCTCGTACACGTACGCCTCCCCCACCTGCAACTCCGTCCCCAGCACGACTGCGCTGGAGTACACGAAGAAGTTCCTGAGCGACCTCGGGCACTGACCGCCCCCGCCGCGAACGGGCCGCGCACGGCACCCCCGTGCGCGGCCCGCCGTCGTCCGCGGGTCGGATCGGGCCAGGACTTGTGGGCGGGGGCGAGGTGAACGGAGGTCGACGCCTACCTCGGCGCGGTGTGTCGCCTCCGGACGGGTGACGACGTGGACGGACGCGGAGGCGGGCTTCCCCCCGAACGCGCGGCCATCGATAATCATGCGAACGTACGTTCGTCTCTCATCCAGGGGTGGAGCTTGAGAAGTAGTAGACGGAGAAGGCTGCTCGGGGGGCGGTTCAAAGCGTGGGCGGCCGCATCGACCGTTGGCGTGGTGCTCGCGGTGGTGCCGATGACAGCGGCGAGTGCGCGGGCAAGTGCCGCGCCGGATGCCGCGGTTCCGGCGGTTCCCGCGGTGCCGACAGCGCAGGGCTTCCTGGCGTCGAACGCGCCGGTCTGTTCGACGGACCCGTCCGCGCCGACGGCTCTTGGGGACCCGACCCCGCAGGTGACGGCGGTGGTGCATGTCGCGGCCGGAAACACCGCTCCGGATTATCTGCGCGCGCACTTCGACATCGAGGCGCGCCAGGCGTCGGACACCTGGACCGAGGTGGCCGGGGTGCTGGCCCCGGCACCGGACGGCTTGGTGTCGGACGGGCAATACGTGACCAACTCGGTCACGGACCCTCTGTCCGAGGGCACGCAGTACCGGATGGCCGCCTCGACGTGGTCGTACACCAGCGGTGGCGTCGACCACATCTCCTCGGCGAGCACGGCTTCCACCACCGGCTGGTGCTATTTCACGGTGGACCCGACGGCGCCGCTGGCCCCGAAGGTGACGCTGAACGGCCCGTACACACCCTGCGGAGACGACGAATGCGCGGCCCGTGGCGGACCGGGGGTGCCGGGCAGCTTCACCTTCGCGCCGGGTGACGGCGACACCGGCGTGACGGGGTACGAGTACCAACTCACCGACGGTGCCTTTGTGCAGGTACCGGGGTCTCCCGCGACCGTGACCATCACACCGCAGGTCCGCGGCATGGCCATCCTCGACGTGCGGGCGCAGGATGCGACCGGTCGCTTCGGCGCGGCGACCGAGGTCCTGTTCAACGTCGCGACGCCCGCTTCCTCGGTCGGGCTCTGGCACTTCGACGACGGGCAACCGGGAGACACCTCCACGGTCGTGTCCGACACCGCGACCGGCGCGGGCAGTCGCCATGCGGCGGCGCTCTCCGGCACGGGTGCGGACTGGTCGACGCTGGGCCGGCGAGGCGACGGCGACAAGGCTTTGGTGCTCGACGGCTCCTCCGGCTACGCCGCCACCGACGGCCAAGTCGTCGACGCCTCCTCGTCGTTCGCCGTGTCCGCGTGGGCGCGCCCGGCCGACCTGAGTCAGGACGGCACCGTCGTCTCCCAGACCGGCGATGACAACTCCGGCTTCACCCTGGGCTACACGGCGACCGACCGGGCGTGGCGCTTCTCCTACGCCTGGACCGACACCGACGGCGCGCGCCATGTCGCTTCCGCGCAAGCCCCCGGGGGCACCGAGGACGCGTGGACGCAGCTCGCCGGGTCGTACGATGCCGCCGCGCACACCCTCACGCTCTACGTCAACGGGCGGCCGCAGGGTTCGCCCACCGGGCTCCCGGCCACGGCCGAGGCCCAAGGCACCGCCGACGCAACGGAGTTCGGGCGGACAACGACCGCCGGTTCCGATGGCGCGTACTGGCACGGCTCCATCGACGAGGTGCAGACCTGGCAGCGGACACTGCCAGCCGACGAGGCACTGCAAGACGCACAGTTGGAGGACCCCGCCACCGGAGCGGCCGACGTCGCGAACGTGGCCGCCTGGGACGCCACCGGCGCGAGCGGCACGACGCTGACCGACAGCACCACCGGTTACGGCCGCGTGCTGACAGCGGAGGGCGGCGCGCGGTTCGAGAACGGCGCGCTCGTACTCGACGGTACGGGCGGCGCGGCCGACATCTCCGGCCCGGTCGTCGATGACAGCGGCTCCTTCACCGTCAGCGCCCTCGTCCAGCCCGACATGTCGGTGATCGCCGGCAAGCCCGACGGGTGGACGGGCCAGGTCGTCGGCGAGCGCACCGCGGACGGCTCCGACTGGGGCATCTGGTATCGCCTCGCCGGCCACACGGACGTCCCCGACCCGGACAGCGACGGCTTCGTCTCCCTGCCCGTCACCCAGTGGCTCCTCGGACGGATGGCGGACGACGGAACATTCACCGGCGTCACGTCCCAGGACGCCACGACCTGGAGCGCCGACACCGCGAACGATCCCGTCAAGCTGACTGCCCTCTTCGACGCCCAGGACGGTACGGCCGAATTGTTCACGGACGGCTTTCATGAGGGCACAGCGGACTTCCGCCCGGTGGCATCGACCGGTGAACTGACCGTCGGAAAGGCGTACATCGGCGGCAGTTGGGGTGCGTACCTCCCAGGACGCGTCACCTCGCTGGAAGTGTGGGCGGGTGCCATGAGTGAGAGCCAGGTGATCCTGAAGGACCTCTGATCTCCCCGGGGGGGTCAGCGGTGCTCAGGCACTGGGCGTTCCGGCGGCCCGGGGATCACCCACCGGGCCGCCGGGGGCGGTGCGGCGTTTGGCGACGAGGCCGGCGAGGAGCATGGTGAGGAGGCCGATGGCTACTCCGCACAGGGTCCACAGGACCCGATAGCCCTCGGCGGAGTAGTGGGAGGGCTGCGGGAGGTCCACCAGGACGAGGACGCCCGCGGCGATGGCGGCGGTGTAGAACGCGTAGTTCCAGAAGCGCATCGCCACGCCGTGCATGAGGATGACGAGTGCGACGGTTTCCAGCCCGCGGGTCACCGCGAAGAGCCTCAGTCCGTGCTCGCTCGCCGGCACCAGCAGGAGGAGCAGGGCCGCGACGGCGCCGATGACCGCTCCGACCACGCGCTGCACGGAGACCAGCGCGGTCTGCTGCAGGCTCGGCTTCACCGCGACCAGGGTGGCGATCGGCAGCCACAGGCCGTGCGAGAGGTCCAGCCCGAACGCGAGCGCGGCGGAGCCGGCGATGGCCACGGCGCGGATCAGCGCGAACACGACCGCCGGCGCGGTCAGTCGGCGCCGCGAGGTGTCGCCGGGGACCTCCGCGATCGGTTGCGGCCGCTCCGCACGTCCCTGAATCAGCCGGCCCAGGCACACCACCGCGATCCACAGTGCGGACCCGGCGGCCCAGGACGCCGTCTGCGCCCAGGTGTGGTCGGTGACGCGCGTGTGGTGGTGGAGGTTGAAGGCCATCGACAGGGCGATGACGAACCACGAGTTGAGCAGCAGGGCGACCGCGAACCGGCGCACCCCGAACGCGACGCCCAGCCCGGCGGCCAGTGTGACCGCGAAGAGCACGAGCACCAGCCAGCCCCAGGGTTGCGCGCCGATCCCGAACGCGAGTGCGGTCAGTCCCGCTCCGACCAGGCCGAAGACGGCGATGTTCCGGACCCGGCGCCCGAAGGCGCCTCCCGGGTCGGCCACCCCCGCGTAGACCACGCCGAACAGCGCGCTGAGCAGGTACTGTTCGTGCCCGATCGCCCAGAACACGATCAACGGCACCAGCATGACGTCCAGTACCGCGACCCCTCGCGGCCAGTTCGGCCCGTCCGCGTTCCGCGCGAACACCTTGGACAGCCGTCCCATGGCCTTCCCGCACCGGCCGGGCCGTTCTTGTCGTCCGTCCGCAGTGGCCATGGCCGCCTCGCTCGTTCCGGTCGCCGGGTGCGCTCAGACCCGCATTCTGCGATCCGGCCCGGCCCACCGCGAAGCGACCCGCGCGCGACCGTCCCGAGGACACCGCACCCACCAGTCGTACGGCCCAGCGCACGCCGCAGGCGGTAGTGCGGATCGTGTGGCCTGTTGGGAGTTGAGTCCCTCGCTCTTTTCGTAGCGCGAGCGGCGCACACGTCCGGTGACGGCCGCCTCGTGCAACGCGGAGACCTGCCGTTCGCTGACGCCGAGGCCCGCGGAGTGCCCGTCGAGCAGGACCCACACGTCCGTCGAACGCGCCACGCGATGGCGTACGCGCTGCGCCTGCTCCCGCGCCGCCCGGCGTCCCCCGGACGGTCAGGTGGTGGCCTGGAGGCGGAGGCCGGCGAGGGTGAGTTCCAGGGCGGAGCGGAACTGGTCGACGTCGTCGTGGCCGTCGAACTCGTCGACGATCTCGAGGACGAAGGGGAACTCCTCGGGGTCGAGTTCGCGCCACGCCTGGGCGTAGCGGCCTAGGTACTCCTCACGGCTCACGGCGCCGCCGAGGACCTCCTGGGGCGGCTCCTGCCCGAGGTCGACCGCGGAGCCGACGACGACACCGATGACCGCGGACACCGCGTGGAAGCGCTGGAGGGCGTCGAGGTCGAGGCGGAGGGTCTGCCGGCCGAGCCGTTCGTACAGGCGCAGGGAGTTGCCCTGGACGCCGACATTGCGCATGAAGTACGAGCCCAGCCAGGGCCGGGCCACGATCGCGTCGAAGAGCGTCAGCGCCATGTCGCGGAGGGCGTCGATCGGGTCATCGCGCTCGGGGAGCGCCTCGAGGTCGGCGAGCACCGAGCCGATGACGTGGTCGGTGGCGCGGTCGAGCAGTTCCTCCTTGTTCGCGACGTACCAGTAGATGCTGGCGACGCCGCCGCCGAGCCGCTGCGCGAGCGCCCGGAAGGTCAGCGCGGGTTCCCCCGCCTCGTCGAGCAGGGCCACCGCCTCGGTGAGTACGGACTCCATCGAATGCGACGCA
This sequence comes from Actinacidiphila sp. bgisy144, assembly GCF_057708105.1. Taxonomy (NCBI): domain Bacteria; kingdom Bacillati; phylum Actinomycetota; class Actinomycetes; order Kitasatosporales; family Streptomycetaceae; genus Actinacidiphila; species Actinacidiphila sp. bgisy144. The sequence goes on from NZ_JBYIRM010000016.1 coordinate 142,001, forward strand.
CGCCGGCGCCCTGCCCCCGGGCGGCTCCTCACCTCTGCCATGGCTCACATCCCCACGCGACTTGCTCTCGATCGAACGTTGTTCTATCTTAGCTCATCGTACGCCGTTCGATATTCAAACCCCGTTCGATAGCCGAACCTCGTTCGATAGGAGGGCCGCCATGACCACCGCCCCGCCTCCCCAGACCGCGCCATCCGCCACCTATCCGTCCCTGCGGGCGGCCTGGATTCCGCTGGCCGCCCTCTGCCTGGCCTTCTTCGTCGAGATGGTCGACAACACGCTGCTGTCGATCGCGCTGCCCACCATCGGCCGCGACCTCGGCAGCGGCACCACCGCGCTCCAGTGGGTCACCGGCGCGTACTCACTGACCTTCGGCGGCCTGCTGCTCACCGCCGGGTCGATGGCCGACCGGCTCGGCCGCCGCCGGGTGCTGCTGGTCGGCCTCGCCGTGTTCGGCGCGCTGAGCCTGTGCGTGATCGCCGTCACCACCGCGGGCGAGCTGATCGCGCTGCGGGCCGCGCTCGGTGTCGCGGCCGCCGCGATGGCCCCCATCACGAACTCGCTGGTCTTCCGGCTGTTCGACGACAAGGCGCTGCGGATGCGCGCCATGACCGTGATGATCATCGTCGGCATGTCCGGCTTCGTCCTCGGCCCGCTGCTCGGCGGCACCGCGCTCGCCCATGTGCGGTGGGAGTGGCTGCTCGTCGTCAACGCCCCGATCGCGCTGATCGCGTGCATCGGCGTCCGGCTCGGCGTCCCGGCCGACCGTCCGGAGGGCCTGACCCGCGACGCGCTCGACCTGCCCGGCGCCGTTCTGAGCATCAGCACCATCGGGCTCGCCTGCTACGCCCTGACCAGCGGCGTCGACAACGGCTGGCAGTCCGCGGCCACCGTCGGGTCGATCGCCGGCGCCCTCGTGGCCGGGATCGCGTTCGTCTGGCACGAGCGGCGCAGCAAGGAGCCCATGCTCGACCTGCGGCTGTTCTCCAACGGCACCGTCCGCGGCGCCGCCATCGCGCAGATCGGCATGGCGATCGCGATGGCCAGCGTGATGTTCGGGCTGATCCTGCACTTCCAGTACGCCTACGGGTGGAGCCCGGTGCGGGCGGGCCTGGCCAACCTGCCGATCATCGTGACGTTGCTCGGCGCCACCCCCCTGTCGGAGTGGCTCGCGCGCCGGTTCGGCCACCGCGTCGCCTGCCTGGTCGGCTCGGTCTGCCTCGCGGCAGCGCTGGGCGGGATGTCCTGGGGCGTCTACCACGGGTACGCCGTCATCGCCGTCTGCATGGTGGTCATGACGGTGGGGCTGCGCACCATCATGACGATCTGCGCGGTCGCGCTCGTCGACGCGATGCCGGCCAACCGCACGTCCATCGGCGCGGCCCTCAACGACACCGCCCAGGAGGTCGGCTCCAGCATCGGCACCGCCGTGGTCGGCACCCTCATCGCCGCGCTGGTCACCACCCAGCTCCCGGCGGGCACCTGGAGCCGGAGCCTCGTCGAGTCCTTCTTCCACGGCGAGCGGATCACCTACGGCGTGATCGCCGTCGCCGTCGGCCTGATCGCCGCGGGCGGCTCGCTGAGCCTGACGAACTCCCACAGCGTCGAGGAGCACCACGACGAGGACCCGGAGGACCCGGACGACGCGGACCGCGCCGCCGCGGAACGCCCCGACGGGGTCCCGGCCTGACCGCGGCTCCCGCCGCGAACAGCGGCGGGAGCCGGGGCCGAGCCGGTCGGCGGGGGCGTCGGCGGATGCCGGGACAGGGTCGGGGCGGGGGGAGCCGTAGCGCCAGGGGTCGACGCGCGCGGTCTCCAAAACCGCGAGGACGCCGGTTCGTATCCGGTCGGCTCCACCCACCCGCCTGGCGAGCGCCGAAACGACGGGTCCTCCTCAGCCCGGGGGCGCTACCCGTCGCGAACCAGCCGGTCGGTCGTTCGCCGGTTCATGGGCAGTGAGTGAGAGCCGGCCGCTGTCATCCGGTACGGCGACGACGTCGACCAGGAGCGTGCCGCCCTCATCGAAGCGCAGCGTGAAGAGCGGGTCGAGCTCCATCAGGAAGTCGAAGCCCTCCTGGTCCTCCGGGGACAGTGCAGGTGTGAACCGGGCTTCGCACGTCCACTCGTGGGCAGCGCGGATGGTGACGTACACGCCGAGGCGGGCCAGGCACGTCGACGAGTTGGCCCACCACTCGATGGTCGCCGTGCCCTCGTGGTGGTCAGGCATCGCCGGCTCCTTCCGTGGGCGGGGGTCAGGGGTGGTGGAGGAGGGTGCGGTGGAGGTCGTCGAGGCTGTCGGAGAGGTGGCGGTGGAGGGACGGGGGGAGGTCGGTGCGGGTGAGGAGGTGGTGGGCGGCGCGGAGGGTGTCGGGGTGGGGGGTGGTGGGGAAGAGGCGGCGGGCGAGGGCGGTGGTGACGGCGGGGCCGCGGTCGGCGGCGGTGGGGAGTTCGTCGAAGTAGCGCTGGGCGTAGGCGTGTTGGGTGGTGAGTGAACCGGAGTGCCAGAAGCCGTCGGCGGTGGCGGCGAGGAGGGGGCCGGTGAGGGCGCCGGGGGTGAACAGTTGCTGCCAGGCGCGGGCTTTGGCGGCGTCGTCCGGGAGGGCGGCGCGGGCGCGGGCGGCGCCCAGTGCGGCGGCGTCGCTGGGGTCGGCGGTGAGTTCGGCGGCGATCCGGTCCTCGTCGACGGTCCCGGTCGCGGCGAGCCGGACCAGCGCGGCCCAGCGCAGGTCGGTGTCCAGGGTGAGGCCGTCGGGCAGGTCGCGGCCTTCCAACCAGGCGGTGAGCTCGGCGAGTTGTGCCTCCCCCGTCGCGTGGGCGATCACGCCGTGCAGGGCAGCGATGCGCAGCCCGTGTCCGGCGTCAGGTGCGGCCAGCAGGGCGCGGGCGGCGGCGCCGACCCGCAGTCGGGCGGCGGGCCGATCGGCGGGGCCGAGGTAACGGGCGACGACGTGGCCCCGGGTGAAGTCGAGTACGCCCGTCACGATGCTGTCCGAGCGCTCCGCCGGCAGATGGGCGGCGACGAGGTCGAGGTAGGCGGCGGCCGGGAGTTCGGCGTCGCGGGTCAGGTCGCGGAGGTGCTCCCACAGCACCGCGCGGCTCAACTCGTCCTCGATGGATGACAGTTCAGCGGCAACGGTCTGCGCCGAACGGGCGTCGAGCCGGATGCGGGCCCACGTCAGGTCGCCGTCGTTGGGCAGGATCAGGGCCGGGCGCGGGGCGCCGGTCAGCTCGGGCAGCGGGGTACGGCTGCCGGGCGCGGCGTCCACGTCCAGCCGGCGGTGCGCCACGAGCGCGCCGCCGTCCCGTTCGTACACGCCCAGACGCAGCCGGTGCGGGCGGGTGCCGTCGTTGACCAGGACGGCTGAGGCGACGGCTCCTTCCGGCGCATCGGCTTCCGGCCCGGTCCCAGCCCCAGCCCCCACCTCGGCCGCAGCCCCGACCTCGACCTCGACCCGCAGCGTGTCCACGCCAGTGGTCCGCAGCCATGCATCGGCCCACCCCGGCACCTCCGGCCCGGCTGCGGCGGCGAGCGCGTCGATGAAGTCGGCCAGCTCGGCGTTGCCCCAACTGTGCCGCGCGAAATACGTGTTGAGCCCGGCGAAGAACGCCTCGTCGCCGAGCCGGTGCATGAGCTGGTGGAGCGCGGCCGCGCCCTTCGCGTACGAGATGCCGTCGAAGTTGGCGAGCGCCTCGGCGGCGGAACCGGCGCCGGTGGCTGCGACCGGGTGCGTGGTGGCGCGCTGGTCGGCGTCGTAGCCCCAGCCCTTGCGGGCGGAGAAGAGCGTCCAGGAGCTGGTGTAGCCGGTGGCCTCGGCCGCGATCCGGTAGCCGAGCACCTCGGCGAAGGACTCGTTCAGCCACACGTCGTCCCACCAGCGGAGGGTGACGAGGTTGCCGAACCACATGTGCGCCATCTCGTGGCACACCACCATGGCCCGCTGGGCCCGCTGCGCGTCGGTCGGCGCGGAGCGGAACAGCATCTTGTCCTCGAAGGTGACACAGCCCGGGCTCTCCATCGCCGCCCAGTTCAACTCGGGCAGGAACGCCTGGTAGTAGCCGCCGTCGAAGGGGTAGCGCACGTCGAAGAGCTGGTGCAGGCGGTCGAAGGAGGCGCCCATCAGAGCAAACAACTCCGGCGCTTCGCGGTCGAGTTCGGCGGCGAGCGAGCGGCGCGCGTACAGGCCGAGCGGGATGCCGTCGTGTTCGGCGCGCACCTGGTGCAGGGGGCCGGCGACGACCGCGGTCAGGTAGGTGGAGATCGGGCCGATCGCGCCGACCTGCCACCTGCCGTCGGGCAGCGCCGTGGTGGCGCCGTTGCCGATCACCGTCCACCCCTCGGGGGCGGTCACGGTGAAGGTGAAGGGCGCCTTCAGGTCCGGCTGGTCGAAGCAGGCGAAGACCTTCGGGGCGAGGTCGGGCGCGCAGGCGGTGTACACGTACGTCTCGCCGTCGGCCGGGTCGGTGAAGCGGTGCAGGCCCTCGGCGGTGTGCGAGTAGGGCAGGTCGGCCTCGACCAACAGCTCGTTGGCGGCGGCGAGTCCGGGCAGCGGGAGGCGGTTGCCGTCGAGCGTGGCGGGGTCGAGCAGGCGGCCGTTCAGCTCGGCGCGCAGCAGCACCGAGGGTTCGATGTCCACGAAGGACGCCGCGCCGGGCTCGGCGCAGTCGAACCGGATCACGGTGGTGCTGCGGAAGGTGTCCGCACCGCGGGTGATGTCCAGGGCGACGGCGTACGAGCGGACGTCGAGCAGCTGGGCGCGGACCTGGGCTTCGTCACGGAGCAGGGCTGGCATGCCCGCATGCTGTCCCACGGCGGCCCGCCGGACAACCCGATTCCGCAGGCAGCGAACCGCCAGGACGTACCCTCTCGGACCGTATCCGGTCGGGACGTACCGCCCGCGGCCGGTCGCGGACACCCGGGCCCGGTCCGGCACGCGCTCCTGCCGCCCGGTCCAGCCCATTCCGTTTCGACCGGCCGCGGGCACGGAATACTTGCCACGTGAGCCCCGCAAGCACCTTTGTTCCCACCGGGGTTCACCTTTCGCGGTGAGCTTTCTGGGCCCCGGGGATCGATGCCGGAGCGCAGCGGGCTCTCTTCGAACGTCCGAATCGCCCGTTCGCGTCTGCGCGCTGTGTGGAGGTGTCCATGAAGCTGGTGCGGTTGGTCAAGAGGTTCCGTCCGGAGAAGAGCCTGAAGGCGTACGCCTGGTACGGCTGGGTCTGACGGCGGCGGCCGCGCCGGACCCGGGCCCGCCTGCACGGGCCCGGGTCCGGCGTTCCGCAGCCCGTCCGAGCAGGCCCGTGCCGGCCGGCGACCGGAGAGCCCCGCCGCCCGCCAACCCGCCTCCAGGGAGTCCGCGCATGCCCGAACTACGTGCCGGCGGCCGCACCCGGCCGGTGGAGTTCGCCCCGAGAATCCAGGCACTGCTCGACCGCCACCTCGGCAGCCCGCTGTTCCGCCTGGAGCCCGACACCGTCGGCCTGGCGGGCCCCGACCTGATGAACGGCGTCCTCGCCGCCCGGCCCGCGAACGCCGCCGAGCGCCCGACGTTCAAACCCGTCCGCGGCCGCCTCGTCGACCGTACCGACGCCGCCGCCTTCATGCAGGCCGTCGGCGGCGACGTACGGGCCGCGCTGCAACGGACCTGCGGGCCCGTGCCGGACCTCAGCGGCACCTGGCCGCACGTCGCCCACACCTACCTGCGGGACCTCGTCTTCGGCGACGAGAGCCTGCGCTTCCGCGTGCTGGTCGACCGGCGCCTCGAACTCACCCCGAAGATCACCTGGTCCGCCGTCGCCTCGGGCGCCGCGTTCCTGCGCCCGCCGCGCCGGGACGTACCCCTGTCGCGGCTGGCCGCGCTGGTGCTCGGCTCGACGTCGTACGCCGACCGGCGCCACGCGATGTACCTGTACCGGCGGGTGGCGGCGCCGGTGTGCTTCACCGTCTCCGCCCTGGTCACCAACGCGCTGTGGCTCGGGGCGCCGTTCGCCGACGACGTGCCGGACCGCAACGTCATCCTGGAGGCGCTGCGGCTGCTGCCGCCGTCGTGGAACATCCTCCGCGTCGCCTCACCGGAGTTCGCCGCGGTCGACCCCCGCATCCGCGCCGACGACGACGTCCTGCTGCTGCCGCTGCTCAGCCACCGGGACCCCGGACTGTGGGAGGACCCGGCCGAGTTCGCACCCGAACGCTGGGACGGACTCGACAGCGAGACCCACCCGGGATACCTGCCCTTCGGCCCGGCCTCGGAACGCTGCTGGGGCCGGCACATGGTGCTGCCGCTCGCCGAGCGGCTGCTCACGATCGTCCGGGAGAGCGGTCTGCGCGTCAGCCCCCACCAGACGCGCGCCAAGGTCGAGTTGGACGGTCTGCTGGAGATCGCCGAGCTGCGCATGGTGCGCGGCAGCGGCAACTGAGCGCTGCGCGATACGTGTTGCGAAGCCACGTTGCATAGCCACGTTGCGAAGCCGCCTACGGCCGCCGCCGGTTGCCCCGGCGGCGGCCGCACATCATCGTCCGGCGGTGACAGCGCTCAGCTGGTGAACGTGAACCAGTTGATGTTGACGAAGTCCGAACTGCTGCCCGAGAACACCAGGTAGACGTCGTGCACGCCGGTCGCCGAGGCGACCACGTTGGCGGGCACGGACTGCCAGTTCTGCCAGCCCCCGTTGTTGGCGAAGTCGATCTCGGCGACCTTGGTGCCGCCGGTGCTGTCCAGCCGTACCTGGATCGCGCCGCTGACGCCCGCGTCCGCGCCGGACGCCAGCCGGGCCACGAACTGCTTCGGCGAGGAGGAGCCGAAGTTCACCGAGGAGAACTTCAGCCAGTCGCCGTTGGCGATGTACCCGACGTCCTGCCCGCCGCCGGAGTCGGTGGTGGACTCGGTCTGGGTGCCGCTCTGCGCGGAGTACGACTCCGCCTGGATGGTGCTGTAGGCGCTGGTGCCGGTGCCCGTACCACCGCCGCCGCCCGTACCCGAGCCGGCGCCCGCGCCGAGCGAGACCGTCCACGACGTGGGGGCACCGTCCTGGATGTGGCCGTCGACCGGCGCCTGGCCGGTGGGGCCGACGTCGTCGTACGGGAAGGCGTAGCCGATGTTCGCGTACTGGTGCACCAGGCGCGCGTAGTGGTTGGTGACCGAGTCCTGGTAGTACTGCGACGCGCTCACGCCGTCGGGCTGGTTGTTGCCGCCGGAGACCAGCAGGCTGCTGCGGTTGATCGCGGCGGCGAGCCGGGCGGCCACCGCGCCGCGCGCGTCCGCGCCGGAGTTGTAGAGCGGGCCCGAGGCGCAGCCGAAGATGTCCACGGCGCTGGGCTTGGTGAAGGCGACACCGTTGTCATTCAGTCCGGAGAACACGATGGCGCCGCCGGAGACGGTGCCGCTGTACGAGCCGATGCTGCCCTGGCCGTTGACGGTGAGCGGGGTGCTCGCGTAGTGGGTCCACACGCGGTTGAGGTAGTCGTCCCAGTAGCCGCCGAAGTCGACGGGCGCGTGCGAGGGCGACAGCACCCGCAGCACTCCGCCGGAGGAGTCGGTGACCACCAGGTGGTCCCACGGGGCGCCGTCGGCGGCGTGCTGGGACTGGAGGCCGGAGGCGATGGACGCCAGCGCGCCGGTGGGCAGCGGGCTGACCGACTGGTTGCCGCTCGCGCCGGTGCTGGCCATGGAGATCGGCAGCGCGACCATGTCGACGTAGGAGATGTTGGCGTAGAGGTTGGCGCTGTTGAAGGTGAACTCGCAGAACGTCCAGTTGGTGTTCCAGTTCGGGTCCGAGCTGACCAGCGCGGGCTGGACGAGCCCGGGGGGAGTGCCGGGGTTGACGAAGAACTGGAGTTTCTGGCCGATCGAGAACCAGACCCGGCCGCCGATGACGTAGTCGGTGAGGTTGACCGTGACCGAGGAGCCGGAGGCGCCGAGCGCGATGGAGTAGTCGGCGATCGGGGTGACCGTCGAGGACGGGTTCGGCAGGCGGTGCGCGGTGCCGTCCGAGGAGACGAAGACCGGCCAACCGCTGCTGTCCGAACCGGAGACGTAGGCGTAGACGGTGCCCTGGCCGGAGTTGTTCGCCAACTTCAGCGGCAGCGAGACGCCGGCGGCGGACGCCTGCGGAAGCAGTGACGACAGCGGTGTCAGCGGCGTGAGGGCGGCCGCGGCGCCGGTGACACCGGCGGCGGCGAGAAACGAACGTCGGGAAACCACAGATGCTCCCTGGGGGGGGTGACGTTCCGTCAGTAGCGCGACGGGTGGGGGCGATGCGCTGTGCGAGCGTGCTGGGTGGACGAGACGGTATTGGACTGGACCAATGCCGTCAAGGAAAGTCCCCGCAAAACCTGTCCCCGGCCCTCACCCCGCCCCCACACAACCCCCCGAATCCCCCGGCCCGGGCCCGGGCGTGGCAGGGCCCCCGGGCGCTGGGTGCGCGCGGGGGCCCTGGAGGTGGTGCGGGGTGGGTCAGCTCTGGGTGACCGTCGAGGAGTCGACCAGGGCGAGCCGGTGGTTGTACTGGATGGTGTAGACGGTCCCGGCGCCCTGGATGTAGGTCTCCGTGGGGCGGGTGGTGCCGTTGGCCGGGTAGAAGTCGTCCCGGTTGGCCGGCGCGGCCGTGGCGACGTACGCCTGCCCGGCCGGGAAGGCGTACTTCGTGAAGGCGGGCGCGGAGTCCGCCGACAGGCCCGCGGGGTACTCGGACGCGTCCGGGTACGCCTCGCCGTAGAGCGGGGCGGCGGTGTCGCCGGACGTGGTGAGGATCTTCACGTGGCGGGCGCGGACGGTGTTGGCGCCGTCGGGGTTGTCGAACCACACCTTCTGGCCGCCGTACCAGATCGCGGTCCAGTCACCCTGCTGGTCGGCGACGACGAACTGCTGGCCGGCCGAGACCGTGGTGCTCCAGTCGTTGATCTCGTCGGTGCCGGCCGCGCCGTCGGCGTGCACGTAGGGGTCGCTCACCAGGGGCGCGGTCGCGCTGGGCGCGGTGCGCACGTACAGGGAGTTGGCGGGCGCGGTCTGGTCGGTGCACGCGGTGGTCGCGCCGGTCGGGTCGTCGGCCGGGCAGACCTTGGCCGTCTGCTGGTTGGACGCGAAGTCCGGGGCGATGGTCACCGCGGTGCCGACCGGGCCCACGCCGTGCGTGCCCTCGTCGGTCGGCGCGCCGAGCAGGTCCATGAACTGGTTCCAGTCCCAGTACGGTCCCGGGTCCCAGTGCATGCCGGAGACGAGGGAGTCGATCGGGCCGGGCACGTTGTCGTGGCCGATGATGTGCTCGCGGTCGAGCTTGATGTGGTACTTCGCCGCGAGGTACGTGACCAGTTCGGCGGTGTTCTCGTACTGGACCTGGGTGTACCAGGTGGCGCCGTGGGCGGCGTAGCCCTCGTGCTCGATGCCGATCGAGTGCATGTTGAGCCAGTAGTTGCCCGCGTGGAAGGCGATGTCCTTGTCCGCCACGGACTGGGTGACCGCGCCGTCGGAGGCGCGCATCACGTAGTTGGCCGCGCTGCCGCTCGCCGGGTTCTGGAAGCCGTCGATCGCGGTCTGGTAGGACGTCTCGGTGTCGTGGATGACGATGTAGTCGATCTTCATCCCGTCGGCCGGGCGGTTGGCGACCTGGTAGTTGGCCGTGGCCGCGGGCGCCGACTGGCAGTCCAGCTGCGCCGGGCAGTCGCTGTCCGAGGTCGACGTGTGCTTCAGGTGCAGGGCCGACAGGCCGCCGGTGTCGCCGCGCAGCGACGGCTGGGACGCCAGCTCGACCTGCTGGCCCTGGGTGGTGGTGCGGTGGGCGCCGGACTTCATGGTGGTGAAGACCCGGTCCGCGAAGGCGGAGGCGGCCGCCTGGTCGGTGGAGCCGCTGTAACGGGCCACCGCGGCATACCACTTCGCCGGGTCGGTCGGGGTGTCGCCCTGGAGCTTCTTCTCGTACGAGGCGAGCAGCGCGGCCGCGGCGCGGATGTTGGTGCGCCGGTCGGTCCGTACGTCCGCCGCGGGCGCGTCGATCAGCTTGGCGGCCGCGGTCAGCGTGTGCAGCGACGGGTCGGCCGCCATCGCCGACAGGTCCGAGCGGCCGGCCGCGCCGGAGCCGCCGTCGGCGAGCATCGACGCGGTGACGTCGGTCAGGCTCATCGGCCCGTAGCCGCCGCTGGTGTTGTGCCCCTGGTGGACGTCCCACTGGGACTCCTGGTAGGCGACCGCCATCAGCACCGACTCCGGCACCTTGGACTCGTGGGCGGCGTAGGCGAAGTCCTGCTGCTCACCCGAGGCGCCCGCCCCCTTGCCGCCGCTGTTCTGGCTGGCCAGCGCCACCGGCGTGGACACGCCCGCCGCGACGACCAGCGTCGCGCCCACGACGTACGCCGTGAGCTTCTTCCTCGATCTCCGCCTCTGTCCCACCGTCTGTCACCCTCCGCCGCTTGCGATGTGCCAACGGTCATCACGCTTGTGACCGAACGTCAGTCCCCCACTTGATCATAGGGGCCGGGACTCCGGTCACCCGGAGTGGGTACGGGGGCCGGTGGGACGAGTGGTGCGCCGTACGTGTGGCGGACGGCACGTCCGGCCCTCTTGCGCAGCGCGTGGCGGACGCCGCGGGTCCGGGCACGGGCAGCGGTTGTATTCGTAGGATATATAATTTCCATATGAACCCATCCGACGCTTCCGTCACCCCCGGCGACGAGCAGATGCTCCAGGCCCTGCACGGGCTGCTGGCGAGCGTCGGGCGGCTGTCCCGCACCCTCTTCGAGATCGGCGACTTCGGTCTGGCCCGCAGCTCGGTGGGGGTGCTCGCCGCACTGGAGGACGAGCCGCTGCGCGTCACCGACCTGCCGCCGCTGGTGGGGCTGACCCAGCCGCGGGTGACCACGGTGCTGAGCGAGCTGCACGAGCGCGGGCTCGTCGAGAAGCAGCGCAGCACCGACGACCGGCGGGTGGTCCGGGTCCAGCTGACCACGGCCGGGCAGGACCTGCTGCGGCACAGCCGGGAGAAGACCGCGGTGGTGCTGCTCGACGCGCTCCGCTCGCACGTGGACGACCCCGGGCAGGCCGTGGCCGCCGCCCGGCAGGCCGTCGTCACCGTTCTCGACGCACTGGAATCGGAGGTCAGTTGAGCACCGCCCCCCTACCGCGGTCCGTTCACGAACCCCAACAGCCCGAGCAGCCCGAGCAGAAGGTCCCGCCGGCGGCGCAGGACCCGATACCCGCCCCGGGCACGGCACCGCCACCGGACGGACCCGAACCGCGCCCGCGCCGCCACCGCGCGCTGATGCCGCGCCGCGTCGGCGGCCCGCGCCGCTGGTGGGACTGGGTGCTCGCCGCCGACCCCGGCCTGGCCGACCTGCAAAGCGCCTGGCGCACCCTGATCTCCCTGGTCGCCGGGCTCGCGGTGGGCTACGGAATGGCCCACGCGCTGAACCTGCCGGCGATGCTGGGCATGATGATCGGCGCCATGATCGGCCAGCTCAGCGCCAACCTCGTCGCCGAGAACACCCTCACCAAGCTCGCCGCCGGCATCCTGCCGATGCCCCTGCCGATGCTCGCGGGCCTGACCGCCAGCACCTGGACCCAGCCGCACCGGACCCTCGCGGTGTGGATCGTCTCGGCCGCCCTCGTCGTGGTCTTCGCCTGCCTGAAGTTCGGCCCGGTCGCGCTGCGCTACGGCCTGCTGCTCTTCGTCAGCCTGCTGATGGGCGCGCTCATGCCGCTCACCCGCGCCCAGTGCGGCCGGCTGCTGGTGGTCGCCCTGGTCGTCGCGGTGGCCTGCCTGGCCGGCCGGATCGTGCTGTGCTACCCGACGCCGTACGAGGACCTGCTGCGCACCCAGCGCGCGTTCGTCGTGGAGGCGCGGCGGGTGGCCGGCTCGGCCGCCGAGGTCGTCGCGGCCGTCGGCGCCTCCTCCGACCAGGCGGCGGCGCTGCGGCGGATGGACCGCGCGCTGCGGCGGCTGAACACCCGCACCCTGACGATCGACGCCCAGCTCGCGCAGCCCGAGGTCGCGGCCGACCCGCACACCGCCGAACTCCTCCACCAGCACCTGTTCGACTGCGAGTTGGCGCTCCAGGGCATTGGCGGAGCCGCCCGCCGGATCGCGGGCACCACGATGGCGCCGGCGCTGCGCGAGGCCGTCGGCGCGGGCCTGGCCACCGCCCGGGACATCCCGCTGAACCGCACCGGCGCCCTGCGCCCGGCCGCCGACCGCATCCGCACCGAGGCCGACGCGGCCTTCCCGTCCGCCGACGGCTCCCCGTCGTACGAGCAGCTGCTCGCCCGGCGGATCGCCACGCTGCTGGACGAGCTGGCCGACTCGCTGACCGCCTGGCTCAGCCTGGGCCGCGCCTCCTCGCACGACCGCACCAAGGCGTCCTTCCGGCCGACGGTGATCCTCGAGGCCGGCGCCCTGCCCGGCAGCGGGCCCAGCGCCCGCCGCGTGCTGGCCGGCTACAACGGGCCCGGCTGGCGGCGCGCGGTCCCGTTCGTCCGCGCGCCCCTCCAGGCCGCGGCCGCGGTGGCGATCACCGTGCCGCTGGCCGACGCCGTCAACCCGGCGCGCTTCTACTGGGGCCTGGTCGGCATCATGATCACCCTGCTCGGCAACAACACCCTCTCCGAGCGGCTGCGCAAGCTGGTACACCGCATCGCGGGCACCGTGGTGGGCGCCGTCATCGGTGTCGCCCTGGTCCACCTGATCGGCCCGGGCCACATCTACTGGACCCTCACCGTCATCGTGGTCGCCATCACGCTCGGCACCTGGGGCATGAAGCGCCAGTACGGCTACTGGGCGGTCGGCCTGGTCACCGCGCTGGTGCAGATGTACGCGCTGAGCACGCCCACCGGGCAGCTGGACCACCTGCTGACCGAGCGCGTCGAGGACAACGGCCTGGGCATCCTGGTCGCCACCCTGTGCGCGTCCGCGATCTTCCCCGCCCCGACCCGCCGGGTGGCGCGCGAGTCCGCCCGCGTCTACCTGACGGCCGTGACGGACCTGGTCCACCAGGTCGGCGAGCGCTGGGCGGACCCGGAGACCCCGATCCGGCTGCGCGGCGCCGCGCTGGGCGTCAGCAACGCCATGCACCAGCTGCAAGCCGTGCACCGCCCGGTGCTGCGGCTGCCGGTCGGGCGGCGCGGCCGGGCCGCGGACAACCTGCTGGGCCTGGCCTCGACCGCCACCGGCCACGCCAAGGCGCTGGCCACCGCCGCGGACATCGACATCGACCTCTCGCCGCCGCTGCGGACGCGGGTGCGCGCCGTGGTGGACACCATGGCCGGTTCGCTGGCGGCGCTCGACCGGACCGTGGCCGGCAACGGCGACGGCGCGGTGTGGGTGCGCGTCGACCCGCTGCTGCGCGAGCTGCGCTCCGAACTGCACCTGGCCACCGGGCCGCGCGCGGACGCCCTGCTGCGCTCGCTGCGCGAACTGGCGGCGCTGGACGAGACGATGGCCGGCCTCGCGGCGACGTACGGCATGGAGGTCACGGAGGCGCCGCGGGCCGACTGGGACACGGCCCGCCCGCAGGCCGCCGGATGAGCCGGCCGCGCGTGTCCGTACCCGCCCCGGCCGGGCGGCCCGGCCAGACTTGACCCATGGCCGAGATCCGGCGCAGCGCGGGCCTGCTGCTCTTCCGCCGTACCGGCACCGGGACCGAGGTGCTGCTCGGCCACATGGGCGGGCCGTTCTGGGCCCGCCGGAACGCGGGCGCGTGGACGGTGCCGAAGGGCGAGTACGGCGAAGGCGAGGCGCCGTGGGACGCGGCGCGGCGGGAGTTCCGCGAGGAGTTGGGGCTGCCCGCGCCGCCGGGCCCGCCGCTGCCGCTGGGCGAGGTGGTGCAGTCCGGCGGGAAGCACGTGACGGTGTGGGCGGTGGAGGGCGACCTCGATCCGGCACTGGTGGTGCCGGGCACGTTCACCATGGAGTGGCCGCGCGGCTCGGGCCGCACCGCGCGGTTCCCGGAGCTGGACCGGGTGGCGTGGTTCGGCCTGGCGGCGGCGCGCGAGGTGGTCGTCACCGCGCAGGCGCGGTTCCTGGACCGGCTCGCGGACCGGCTGGCGGAGGCGTGACCGCCGGGCTCGCGGCGGAGTACCGGCGGCGCGTCACTTGCCGAAGGCCGAGCCGAAGCCGTTGCCGCCGGGCGGGATCGCGGTGCCGAGGGCGTCGGCCCTGACCGTGACCGGGTAGGCCAGGTCGAGTCCGGCGGCGGTGCCGCGCAGCACTGTGACGCCCGGGTACTGCACGCCCGCGCCGCCGATGGCCAGGTCCGCCCGCCCGTCGCCGTCGGTGTCGAGCATCGCGGTGGCCGAGATGTCGTGGCCGGTGACGCGTTGGGCCGCGGCCGTGGTCAGGCCGTCCGGTCCGCCGCGCAGCACCAGCAGTTCGGCGGCCGTGCCGCCCTGTTCCTCGGCGAGGAACGCGAGGTCGGCGCGCCCGTCGCCGTCGACGTCCCCGGCCGCGGGGAAGGCGCCGAAGGCCGTGGCAGCGGGGGTTCCGGGCAGCCCCGGGGTGGCGGCGGTCAGGGTGAGGGGCGGGTGGGAGCTGCCGTGCCGGCCGCCGTACCAGACGGTGAGCCGGGTGCCGCCCTCCGGCGGGCCGGGCTCCTCCTGTTCGGGGCCGAGTTCGTCGGGCAGGCCGACGGCGATGTCGGCGCAGCCGTCGCCGTCGAAGTCGCCGACCGTGTAGGGCGCGTCGTAGCTGCTGCCGTACACGTCCCGGCCCTGGGCGTCCTTGAGGCGCGGGCCCGGCCGGAAGCCGGTGGGCGTGCCGTACCAGACGACGGTGGCGCGCGGGGTGTCGGCGATGTCGGTGTACTGGACGTCCCAGGAGGTGATCAGGTCGTCGCGGCCGTCGCCGTTGACGTCGCCGACGGCCACCACGTCCTCGTCCAGGAAGTCGGAGTCCGGGTCGCCTGTGTCGACCGGCAGCTGGACGGTCGCGGTACGGGCGGGCGCGCCGCTGCGGCTGAACGGCCCGTAGGAGATCGTCTCGCTGTCCGGGCGGCTGCCCACGGAGGCGATGTCGGGGTGGCCGTCGCCGTCGAAGTCGCCGGTGAACGGGCGCACGCCGTGCAGCCGCCCGGGGTGCGCGTTCTTCCCGGCGTCCTTCGCGCCGCCGCTGTGCACGGTGCCGCCCCACACCACGAACAGGGTGCTGTAGCCGGCCTGGACGACGAGGTCGGCGCGCCCGTCGCCGTCGAGGTCGGCCGAGGCGACGTGGGCCCCGAAGTAGGCGCCCTGGCCCGCGGGTCCGGCGCCGATGCCGTTCTGCGTCAGTACCCCCGCCCGCTTGGTGTCGGGCCCCTGGGGACCGCCGGGCAGCACCACGGCGTACCCGCCGTCGCGCAGCCCGTCGACGGTGGCTGCCGCGTTGGTCACGACGAGGGCGGCCCGGCCGTCGCCGTCCAGGTCGTACGGCCCGGCGTGGTGTGCCGCGCGGCCGCCCCCGCCGCCCGAGCAGCCCGTCGAGGCGGCGAGCGCCGTGCAGACCGTGGCCGCGGCAACGGCGGCGAATCGCTTGCGCATGTGGGTTTCGACCGCGCAGGGCGCCGGAAGGTTGTCCGGAACGCGCCGTTCCGGACCGCGGGGCCGGGAGCCGCGGGGCCGGGAGCCGCGGGCCCGCGGCCTACGGACGGGGGCGGTGGGACCCGGGCGTCTGCCGCGGGCCGCGATCTGCGGGCGGGCCGGGACCGTGGGAGCGTGGAGAGGCGGGCCCGTACGGCCCGGGGTCTGCCCCCGGGCAGGCGAAGGCCCGAAGGAGGTGCCTCATGCGCGCTCTGGAGACGATCGGCGTCTCGCTGCTGATCATGGCGATCTGCGTCGCCCTGCTGCTGTTCATGATGGGCGGCCCCTACTACCGCGACGACCCGCGCAACCGCCGCTGGCGCCTGCACCGCCGCTGAAGCCCCTGCACCGCCGCTGAAGCCCCCGTACCGCCGGCGGCTCAGGCGCGCGGGGTGAGGCCGTGGTCGAGCGCGTCGAAGAGCCGGGCGAGGTGCGCGCGGTGGTCGGGGATCACCTCGGCGGGCGGCTCGCCGGCGGTCAGACGGCGGGCGGCGCGGGTGAGGACGGCGCCGTAGCCGGCGACGAAGAAGGCCGCGAGCAGGGCCGCGTCGCCCGCGAAGGCGGGGTCCCGGTCGAGTTCGTCCTCGAGGTCCCGCTGGAGGCCGGCGGCGATCTCACGGGCGCGGGCGATCAGCGCGGGCGAGCCCGCGACCGTGCGGAAGAACGGGATGGAGCGGTCGTCCAGGCCGGAGAGCGGGTGGCGGGCGGCGGCCAGCCGCCCGACCGTGTCGCGCAGGGAGGTGCGCACGTCCACCCCCGGGGCGCGGTCGCGGACCGCCGCCCGCAGCAGCCGCGCGGCCTCCTCCCCGCGGTCGAGGAAGAGGTCCTCCTTGCGCGGGAAGTGGTTGAAGACGGTCACGCTGGAGACGCCGGCCGCGCGGGCCACCTCGGCGACCGTCACATTGTCGTATCCGCGCTCGAGGAAGAGCCCGGCCGCGGCCTCCGCGATCCTCGCGCGGGTCTGCGGCCCGCCGCGCGCTCCGGTCCTGGGCATGGCCTGGCTCCCGTCTTCCTTGTGCGACTCAATGTAGTCACCTAATGTAGTGGGTGGCCCGCCCACCGGGTCAAGCGGCGCCGTGCGGACGGTGCCGGGATCGGAGCACATGATGAAGGCGGCCCGTTTCAGCCGGTTCGGCGGCCCGGAGGTCCTGGAGCTGGTGGACCTGCCGGAGCCGCACCCGGGGCCCGGCGAGGTCCGGATCGCGGTACGCGCCGCGGGTGTCAACGCGAGCGACTGGAAGAAGCGCGCGGGCGGGATGGACCAGGAGCTGCCGCAGACCCTGGGCTACGAAGCGGCGGGCGTCGTCGACGCGTTGGGCGAGGGTGTGCGCGACACGGCCGTCGGCGACCGGGTGTTCGGCTTCTGCACCGCCGGCGCCGCGCAGGCGCAGTCCGCGGTGCTGTCCGCCTACGCGCCGATCCCGCCGTCGCTGGACTTCGCCGGCGCCGCCGCGCTGCCGGCGGCCGTCGAGACGGCGGTGCGCGCGCTCGACCGGCTCGGCGTCGGCAGCGGCGACACGCTGCTGGTCAACGGCGCCTCCGGCAACGTCGGCAGCGCCGCGGTGCAGTACGCGGCGGCGCGCGGCGCGCGCGTGATCGGCACCGCGAGCCCGGCCGGCCACGACCGCCTGCGCGCGCTGGGCGCGGAACCCGTCGCGTACGGCGCCGGTCTGGTCGAACGGGTCCGCGCGCTGGCGCCCGGCGGCGTCGACCTGGCGCTCGACGTGGCCGGCAGCGGGGTGCTGGCCGAACTCGTCGCCCTCACCGGCGGCCCCGAACACGTGGTCACGGTCGCCGACTTCGCGGGCGCCCGGCAGCACGGCGTGGTGTTCAGCAGCGGCGACGGCGGACGCGCGCTCCACGCGCTCGACGGCATCGGGGAGTTGGTCGAGGCCGGCCGCTTCACGCCGCCGGCGGTGCGGACCTTCCCGCTGGAGCGGATCGCCGACGCGCACCGCGCCGGGGAGAACGGCGTCCGCGGCAAGATCGTCCTGCTGGTCGGCGGACCGGCCGCCGCGAACCCTTAACGGCGGTGCGCGGGCGCGGCGTTCGCGGGCGCGTACGCCCGGCCAGGGCGGCCCGCGGTGGCCGGATCTTTTCGGTCGCAGGGTTCACCAGGTGTCCACGGGCAGTTCACCGCGGGCCGACAGGTTCGGCACATGACTTCGCGACCCTTCTCCCGCAGGCGCGCCCGGGTTGCCGTGGCGCTCGCCGCCACCGCCGCCGTGGTGGGTGCGGGCACCCTCACCGCTCAGGCGCACGGCTGGCTCTCGGCGCCGTCGCACGACTTCGACGCGACCGCGGACACGTTTTCCGGCCATGGCGCGGTGACCGGCAACGTGCTGCGGAACGACTCCGGTGCGACCGCGGTCGTCCGCCACACCGACCCGTCGCACGGCACCGCGACGGTGAACGCGGACGGCTCCTTCACGTACACCCCGAAGGCCGGCTTCACCGGAACGGACACCTTCACGTACACCGCGAGCGACGCGGTGCAGCTGTTCAAGGACACGCAGGCGAACGGCAAGGCGCTCGCGCCGCTGGCGACGGTCGCGGGCCCCGACGGCACCACCACGAAGATCTCCGGTGAGGGCTACGGCTCCTCGCTGGCGCCGGTGCCCGGCAGGTCCGGCTACTTCTACGGCCTGACCGACCGCGGCCCGAACGCGGACGCCCCCGACGGCAACAAGTCGGAGGTGCTGCCCGACTTCACGCCGCAGATCGGCGAGTTCAAGCTCGTGGACGGCAAGGCGGAGCTGGTCAGGAAGGTCACCCTGAAGGGTCCGAAGGCCCTGGGCGGCGTCGCCTACAGCGGCCGCCCGCCGCACGACACCAATGAGGTCATCGACGACGTCGACGCGACGAACGCGGCCGGCGGCACCCCGCAGCCCGTCGCGAACGACCCGTACGGCTACGACTCCGAGGGCCTGGTCGCGATGGCCGACGGCACCTTCTGGGTCTCCGACGAGTACGGCCCCTACCTCACGCACTTCGACGCGAACGGCTACGAACTGGGCCGGCTCACGCCGTACAAGGACAGCCCGGACAACGCGTACCACAAGATCCTCGGCTACCTGCCGGCCGAGTTCGCCGACCGCCTGAAGAACAAGGGCATGGAGGGGCTGACGATCACCCCCGACGGCTCCACCCTGGTCGGCGTGATGCAGGCCGCGCTCCAGCAGCCGGACCTCGGCAGCACCAAGGCGAGCAAGGTCGCGGCGACCCGCATCCTCACGGTCGACCTGCACACGTACCAGACGAAGCAGTATCTCTACCTGCTGGACGACCCGGACGACACCGGCGACGCCAGCAGCGAGATCACCGCGCTGTCCAGCACGAAGTTCCTGGTCGACGAGCGGGACGGCGACTTCGAGCCGTTCGCGCAGAAGAAGCTGTACGAGGTCGACCTCAACGGCGCGACCGACGTCAGCGGCCTGACCATCGACGGCAAGTCGCCCGAGGCGTTCGTCGGCAAGGACGGCACGAACGACGCGCTCACCGCGCTGACCGGCGCGGGCGTGCGGGTCGCGCAGAAGCAGCTCTACCTGAACGTCGGCACCCTGGTCAGCCAACTCGACCCGACCGGCGCCTTCTTCGCGCACGACAAGGTCGAGGGCGTGGCCACCACGGACGGGGGCCGGACGCTCTACCTGTCCAACGACGACGACTTCGGCATCGACACCATCTCCGTCGACGCCGATGGCAAGTGGACCGTGCACCAGAAGACGATCCCGTCCACCGGCGCGACCGACAACGGCGAGATCCTCAAGGTCGACACGGCAAAGCTGCCGGCGGTGCTCAAGACCGTCACGGTGACCGTGCACGTGCGGTGACCGTGCAGGTGCGGTGATCGCGGACGCGCGCGGCCTGGAGACGCAACCCGTCGCCGGGCGGCCCGAGTCGGGGCCGCACCGGCGGCGGGGTCGTACGGCGGCCGGGTCGTACGGCGGTGCGGCTACTCGAAGAACTTCAGGCTGAAGCCGGTGTCGCTGGTCGCCCCGGGGACGTTGGCCCGGGTGTAGGTGGTGTTGCCCCACCAGCAGAAGGAACCGCTGAACCAGTAGCGGTTGGACCAGGAGTAGGCGGTGCCCTTGGGGACCGCGGTGAACATCAGCGGGAACTTCGGGCCGGCCGGCGGGCTGGTGCCGATGTCGCCGTTGAGCAGCACGAAGCTGTGGCTGCCGGGCCCGTCCACGTAGAGCGTCGGGTCCCAGCCGGACATCATGGTGGCCGCGTGGGAGCCGAAGAGGCAGCCGTTGGACTTGTACCAGTCCCAGACGTACGTCGGGTCGCCGCCGGCCCGCAGCCGCAGGTCGGCCATGCAGTACTGGTCGCTCCAGCTGCCGTTGGCGGAGTAGACGATGTGCAGCTGGCCGTTGGGGTCCTTGATGGCCGCGGGCGCCTCGTTGATGTACGGGTTGCCGACCACCCGCTCCCAGCTCTCGCGCGGCTGGGAGATGATGTAGCGCGCGCCGGTGGGCGTGGTCGGGCTGCTCATCTTCACGATGTAGAGGTTCTGCTCGACGTTGGTGTCGCCCGCCCAGCCGGACCAGACGAACCAGCGCTGCCCGTTGAAGGTGAACATGTTGCCGTCGATGGCCCACTTGTCGTCGGGCAGGGCGAGTTCGGTCTCGGTGCCGTAGCCGCTGTCGGCGGTGGCGGAGCTGATCACGTACATCCGGTGGGCCGCCCCGGTGCCGGACGTGAAGTAGATGTAGTAGCGGCCGCTGTCCACCACGATCTCCGGCGCCCAGACCTCGCCGCGGCCCGCGGTGTCGGACCAGACCTTGTGGGAGGTCGCCGCGCCGAGGGCGTCCGGGGAGGACGCCTCGCGCACCGCGATGCCGCCGCCGGAGGACTCCGCGGAGATGTAGGTGCTGCCGACCCGGATGACGCTCGGGTCGGCGTTGTGGATGGTGGTCTGGGCGGCGTGCGCGGGTGCGGGGGACAACAGCGACAGCACCGTGGCCAGCGCACCGCACAGGGCGAACGCCAGCCCGCTGTGGAGACTTCGCAGCAGTTTCATCGTCCCGTTCCAGGGTCGGGCCTCCGCGTGGACGCCGGCTCCCGGCGGCGGAGGGGCGCCGCCCGGGGACGACGCCCGGTCGAAGTCGCGTGGAGGGGGGCGGGGCGCTCCGACCGTGCGGGCTCCCCGTTCCTCCACCGCGTCCGCACAGAGGTCAACAGCCGGGCGCCCACATTTCCACAGGATCGCGATTGGCTATGAACATGTCAATCTCCCGAACCGGGCCATGTGGGGGGAACGGCAATCCCCGGCGGCTCCCATCAGGTGGTGCCGGCGTGGGCGGTGCGGAGGGTGTGGAGGTGTTCGATGGTCTGGGCGGGGGTGAGGGCGAGGTCGCGGAGTTGGTCGTACTGGCGGGTGAGTTCCTCGATGTCGTCGGGGTCGTCGGTGGTGTGGTCGGTGAGGGTGCCGTGTGCGTAGGCGAGGGGGTTGCGGGCGCGGAAGGTGAGGAGGTGGAGGGGGCCGCGTAGGTCGTGGGGGCCGGCGTGGAGGGGGAGGAGTTGGAGGGTGATGTTGGGGTGGTGGGCGGTGGTGATGAGGTGGTCGAGTTGGCCGTCCCAGGTGGCGGGGTTGCGGGCGGCGCGGTGGAGGACCAACTCGTCGAGGACAGCGCGGTAGCGGACCGGATGCGGTGTGGGCTCGGTGAGGCGGGCTTGGCGTTCACGGAGCGCCTCGATCTGCGCGGTCAGGGCCTCCGCCGACTGCGGGCTGGTGGTGGCGAACTGCTCTTCGGCGTAGGCGGGCGTCTGGAGCAGAGCCGGGATGGTGGTGAGGGCGTATTCCTGGATGCTCGTCGCGGCGGCTTCGAGGGCGGTGAGTCCGTTTGCGGCGTGTTTGGCTTCGCGTTTGGCCAGGCGCCAGAGGGTGGCGAGGAGGGTGCCGGTGCCGTAGTAGCGGTCGAGGGCTTGGGCGACGGTGAGGGTGCCGAGGCGGCCGCCGGTTTCCAGGCGGTGGAGGTAGGACTGCTCGTAGTGGCACTGGTCGGCCAGTCCCTGGAGGGAGAGGCCGGCTTTGTCGCGGAGGAACGCGAGGTGGTGGGCGTACAGGGCCCGGGCGCTGACCTGACCGGCCGCGAACAACGCGTTCGCGCGGGCGAGTTGAGGGGCGCCGGTGGTCTCGGTGTCCACGGCGGGCGTGGCGTCGGGCTCGGTGGCGGGTAAAGCAGTGGGCGCGGGGACCGCGGGCTTCATGGTGCTGGGTTCCTGTTCGTTCGTGGTCGGTCAGTGACGTCTGCTGGCGGACCGCCGGAGCGGGGCTGGAGTGGCTACGGCGGCTTGGGCGTCCGTTCGAGACAGGCGCGGGAACGTGGCCGCGTCGGAGCCGGAGCCGGAACCGCGAGGGTGCACCACGTCCGCGTCCCGTCGGGGCTGATCCCCCAGGAGTCGGCGAGCGCGCTGACCAGCAGCATGCCGCGGCCGCTCTCCTCAAGGTCGCCGGCCGTACGAACCTCGGGCCGGTTCGGCGAGCCGTCGTCCACCTCGATCACGACCACGTCCGTGGTGACCACGAGACGGAACACGATCCGATGGCCGCTGCCGTGCTCGAACCCGTTGGTCACCAACTCACTGATCAGAAGCTGCGCATCGTCCACAAGAAAAGACAAACCGCACGAGCTGAGCCGGTACGCCCCGACCCGGCGGAGGCGCCCCACCCACTCGGCGAAGGACGGCCCGTTGTCACAACTCCGCTTTTTCCCAGAGCACTTGATGCTCACCGACAGTTCGTCGACGACGGTGGATACGTCGAAGAGCGCGCGCACTGCGCGCAACTCGGAGACGGGGCTCGGCCCTGATGCGGAGGTGATTGGCATGCTCGCGTTTTTCCTATCCCGGCTGCCGGTACGGGGGCTGGTGCGGGTCGCCGTGCAGAACGGTGCAGGCTCGGATTCGAACAGGTCAGAAGCCTGAAGCCCGCGGTTCTCGGTGGCTCGTCTACCGTGCCGCGTAGGCTCTCCATGGTGCAAGCGGATCGCTCCAGAAATTTCTGAGAGCAGCGAAACGGACTATGCGGAGGCCTGCCCACGGACGAGTGGACGGTGCGCAGTGACTGTGCCACTGTGCACGGGTTGGCGAACGGCACACACAGGACATGGGGGCAGTGCGCAGATGGCAGCGAAACGTGGGGCGACCGGGCAACGGCTGGAGCTGGGCATCCAGTTGAGGCAGTTGCGTGAGAACTGCCCGCCCGTCGAAGAGGGCCGGGTGCGCGGCATGACGCGCAGGTCGGCGGTCAAGGGCCTCAAGGCCCTCTCGGAACCGTCGCTCGCCAGGATCGAGCACGGCGAGCTCAACTTCCGCCGGAACCCCGGGGATCTACGCGCACTCCTGAAGCGCTACGGCGTCACGGATGAGACACTGATCGAGCAGCTGGTCGAGCTGAACCGGGAGGGTACGGGCGATGAGTGGATCACTCAGTACCGGACCTTCATGCCAGCGGGGATGCCGCACTACGTGGGCCTTGAAGCCGAGGCCTCGGTGATCAGTGCCTACCACCCCACGGTGATCCACGGGCTGCTCCAGACCGAGGCTTACGCGCGAGCACTCTTCGAGGTACAGCGTCCCATCGAGGACAACACCAGCGAGTTCATCCACCGCAATGTGGAGTTGCGTATTGAGCGGAAGCGGCGGGTCCTGGAGCGGGCAGGTTCTGTCCGCATCCGCATCGTCCTCGGCGAGGCAGCGCTGAGAACCCCGGTGGGCGACGAGGACGTGATGCGTGAGCAGTACGAAGAGATTATCGAGTTGGCGAAGGAGGAGCACATCTCGGTCCAGGTGCTTCCCTTCAAGCGGGGGTACCGCGCCACGAACGACTTCGCCATCCTCGGTCTGGGAGGGCTGCCCGCCCGTGTGCAGACCGACAACGCCTGGGGAGCCGTGTCGACCAGTGACAAACCCCGTGAAGTGGACCGGTTCACCCGCCGGTTCAACGCCATGGTGGGTCTGGCCCTCGGCCTCGAAGACACCATCAAGTTCCTGCAAGAACTAGCCCGAAGGTAGTAGAGCCATGAGCACGTACGTTCCTGCAAGCCAATTGGCCGCTGAGGACGCCTGGTTCAAGTCGTCGTACAGCGACGGCACCGGCAACAGCTGCGTCGAGGTGGCCAACCGGCTCTCGGTGCACGCGGACATCCTCATCCGCGACTCGAAGGACAAGAGCGGTCCGGCCTTGCACGTGACGCACGAGGGCTGGGGAGCGCTCCTGGACCTGGTCCGTTCGGGAGACGTGGACTTCGGCGTCATCTGAACGGCAACAACAGCTCGACCACGACAGTGCCGATCCCCTCATGCCTAGTGAGTGAGGGGATCGGCACTGGTCGTTCGGGATCGGAGCTCACGCCTGTGACGTCACCCGGGAGCAGAAGAATCCGCGAACTGTCAGGAATACACGTCGTATTCCCGAGTGCACTGCGATTCGACGCCGTTCTTCGACAGGCACCCCCACATGTGGTACAGGTGGCCCTCGGGCAGATCACCGCCCTTCCAGATGATCGGCGACGGGGCGGTGTATCCGGAAGTGGCCACCCGACGGCCCGTGCTCAGGTGGGCGACGACGCTGTACCCGTCGGTGAGGTCGTCGAAGGCCCCGAGGTTGTCCCCGTTCGCGCAATCGTCGGGGTTGGCGTTCCACAAGGCATCACCGGCGAAGGTGGAGCCGTTGTAGACCGGAACGTAGTTGATGACGCAGTCGGCCGGTGCCACCCGCCCGGCCATGGCCGTCTGCTGGGTCGTGGCGGAAGCCGACCCGGCCGTCGCCGTGGCGAGGCCGCCGGCCATCACGACACCGGTCAGGGCGATGGCCGCCCTACGAGCGAATTTCATCATTTCCCCCATCTGCGCCCCCGAGATCCCTCCCGGCGGCGCATTCGCATTCCTCGCGGTATATGTTCCCGCCGCATGAAAATATCGCCGTCAGAACGGTTTGCGCCTTGGCACACAGTGGCCTTCTTCTTGTCTCTGCGTCCCCAGCAGGCCCTCCGCGCACCATCCCGGCAAGGCTCGGATCTTCACGCAGCGATCACGATCGCAGCCCCGCGGTGGTGGCGCATGGACCTTGCCCGTCGTTCCCTCTTCACCAGAGTGGCGAGGCAGGCTGAAACCGCTTCTTGTCGGGCGTCGAGTCGCGGTGTGTAGTGGTCGGGGGGAGAGAACCTTCCACCTCGCGAGGTGGGCGTATCTCCAGACATAAGGCATCGGGGGGCCGGATGCTCGACGTAAAAATCTTCAACAGCATCGATTTACCGGCGGCCGACCGGTTCGACGCATGGCAGCAGCTCTTGGGCCAGACGCACGCGCCGGTACACCTGACCAGCGAATCCGCCGACGACTACCGTGCGACGCTGCGCCAGTTCTCGCTGGGCGCTGCCATGCTGTGGCCCGCGGCCTACCCGCATCTGACCTGGCACCGGCCCGTCAGGCTCGTGCGGCAGTCCGACCCGGAGAGCTGCCATCTCACCCTCGTCCTGCGCGGTGGCGGCGTGGCCCAGTGGGACCGCTCCGAGAGGGCCCTCGGCCCGTACGACTTCCACACCAACCACACCTCCGTGCCCTACGTCATCCACTGCCACCCCGGGCAGCACGAGATCATCGGCGTCGAACTGCCCAGGACGTCGCTCGGCCTCCCCTGGAGCCGGGTGCAGCAGGTGATTGGACAGGGCCTGTCGGCCCGCGACGGCATCGGCCTACTGCTGGCGCAGTTCCTCATCCAGGTGTCGCACGACACCGACAACTACGCTCCCGCCGAGGCCCCCCGACTCGGCCAGGTGCTCACCGACCTCGTCACCGGACTGTTCGCGCGCGCCCTCGACGCCGACGACCGCCTCTCTCCGGAAACCCGCACACGTACCAAGATTCTGGAAATGCAAGCCTTCATCCGGCGCAACTTGGGGGACATTCACCTGACGCCGGGTGCCGTCGCCGCCCAGCACCACATATCCCGAAGCCATCTGCACCGCCTCTTCCAAACCGAAGGCGCGACCGTATCCGCCTACATCCGCGCCCAGCGGCTGGCCGCCGCCCGCCGCGCCCTGGCCGACGCCTCCACGCCCGCCGAGCCGATCCACGCCATCGCCGCCCGCTGCGGCTTCAAGGACCATGCCACCTTCACCCGCTCCTTCCGCGCCGCCTACGGCATCACTCCGCGCGACTTCCGGCAGGCGGCTCACCTCTGACGCGGTCGCCGGTGCCGACCGGTTCCTCAGCACCGTCTGCCCCGAGCAGATCGTGTGTCGCCACACCAAATGACGCGCCGGGGCGCAGAGCGAGGGATCATGAGGCAGCCGCGATTGTCCAGCGTCATCGAACGACGGCTCCTGGTGAACTATCGAGTCGCCCCGGACGCCGCAGCACGCCTCCTTCCTGGGCCCCTGCGCCCGCAACTCGTGCACGGCTACGCGGTTGCGGGGATCTGCCTGCTGCGCCTGGGACATGTCCGCCCGGCATGGGCACCAAAGGCGTTCGGCCTGCGGAGCGAGAACGCGGCACATCGGATCGCCGTCGAGTGGGACGGTCAGGACGGCGTCGAGTCAGGCGTCTACATCCCACGACGCGACACCGCCTCGCGGCTCAACGTCTGGGCCGGAGGCCGCCTCTTCCCCGGCGAACACGGCCGAGCGCACTTCGAGGTGCACGAGACACCTGGTCAGCTGCGCGTCGCGCTGGCGACATGGGACGGCGACACCCGGGTGGACGTCACCGTCGAGCCGTCCGACGAGCTCCGAGGCAGCGAGCTCTTCGCCGATCTGGCCGAGGCTTCCCGTTTCTTCCGAGGCGGGACAAAAGGCTTCTCGGCCACCACTTCTGGCCCTCACCTGGAGGGCATGGAACTGCGGGCCGGCACATGGCACGTAGAGGCCGGCCGGGTTCGCTCGGCCGCGTCGTCCTTCTTCGACGACCCGGCCTCCTTCCCGTCGGGGAGCGCGACCCTGGACTGCGCTCTGATCATGCGCGATGTCGCCGCCAGTTGGCGGCCGCTCCCGGCCATGGCTTCTGAGCGAGAAGCTCGACCCGCCGACTGAAGCGCCCAGCCGACGCCGCCCGCTGACTTCGGGCGCCCCGAGGTCGCCGGGGCGCGCGGTTGTCGGAGGACCGGGCCTTGTGGGAGGTCGCCGTCCCGAGGGCCGCCGCGTGGGGGCCGGCGCCCGGCGGCGGAGGGGCGGCCGCCGGGGACGACGTACGGTCGACGTCGCGTGGAGAGGGGGCGGGGCGCTCCGACCGTGCGTGGCTCCCCCGTTCCCAGCGCGACCCGGGTCATACGAGGGGGACGACGATCCCCGGAGTCGGGGTCGGCTTCTCCGCCTCGGCGAGCATGAGGGATGCCACACTCGCCCGCGACATCCGCGGCGGCAGCAACGGGCGCGGGTAGTCCGCCAGCGGAAGGACGCGGCAGGCCGGAGCGACCGGGCCGTCGGCGAGGTCGGGGGCGTGGAACACGGTGGCGCCCGCGTCGAGCGCGACCTGGTCGGCCGCCGCCTTCTCGGCCAGCTCGCCGCCGACGAACACCCGCATCACGACCGAGTAGAGCAGCCCGCCGGCCCCCTTCGACGGCCCCGCGCCGAGCGCGCCGAGCCACACCGTGCGGACCCCGGACTCGGCGAGCCGCCGGGCACCGGCCACCAGCGCGCCGGGGCCGTCGCCCTTGGCGATGCCGATCGCCGAGAGGACCACGTCGATGTCGTCGAGCGCGGGGAAGGCGCCGGGGTCGGTGACGTCGGCGCGCCGGGCCTCCACCCGGCTGCGCCCCGCCGGGGCGGGCGGGGTGTAGCGGTCCGGCGCGCGGACGAGGGCCACCACGTCGTGGCCCCGCTCCGCCGCCTGCTCGACGAGCAGGCGACCGGTCCGGCCGGTCGCTCCGAGTACTGCGATACGCATGATCGTCCGCCTTTACTGAACAACTGTTGGCTACATGAGTAAACAAGTGTTGGTTACGGCTGTCAAGGCGGCCGAGCGGTAGGCTGGACCGTCGTTGCTCACCGGTTCACGCTGGTCGGAAGGGGGCGAGGTGGCACCCGAGGAGAAAGCCGAGCCCGAGGAGAAGGCCGCGCCCGCGGCCCGTCGCCGCAATCCGCGCGGCCAGGGGCAGGTGCTCAGGGCCCAGCTGGTGGACGCGGCCGCGAAGCTGCTGGCGACCCTCGACCAGCCGGAGACCCTCACCCTCCGGCAGGTCGCGCGCGAGGTCGGCGTGGCGCCGGCGAGCATCTACGGCCACTTCCCGGACCTCGGCGCGCTGGTCCAGCATGTCCTGCGGCTGCGCTACGACGAGTTGGCCCGGCTGATGGAGGAGGCCGCCCGCCCAGCCCGCGACCCGCTCGCCGAGCTGGTCGCCCGCTGCGCGGCCTATGTGCGCTGGGGCGTCGGCCAACCCGGCCCCTACCGCACGCTCTTCGGCGGGCGGATGCCGGCCGACCTCGTCCCGCGGTCCGAGCACGGCGCCGGCGCGGAGATGCTCGGGGCCGTCATCGACGCACTGGCGGCGGCCGCCGCACCGGACCGGGTCCGGGCCACACAGGAGCAGCGGTGGCAGGCCGGGCTGCTGCTCTGGACCGCGATGCACGGCCTGATCAGCCTCTACAACGACCACGGCACGATCCCCTGGCCGCCCCTCGACGACCTGATCACGGAGTTGCTCGCCCTGCACACCGGCCGGCCCGAGGCCGAGATCGCGGCCGCCCTGCCGTAGTCGGCGGCGTGCTCCCCCAGCCGCCGGCCGCGTACGTCACAGGGACCCCACTCGTGTGTCACAGCGCGGTCTTGATGCGGTCCGGCGCGGAACTCCGCTGGTGGCGGCGGTGTCCTGGAAGATCAGAAGGGTCCGCTCGGCAGGGGCGGGCACCATGTCGGAGGAGAAGCAATGCGTCTTGGGAAGCTCTCGATCGTCGCCCTCGTCGCGGTGGCCGCGGGGCTGTCGCTCACCGCCTGCAACGACGACACCGACAGCGCGTCCGGCACGGCGCCCTCCACCGCGGTGGGCTCGACCCTGGACGACGGCGGCTCCTCCGGCTCCTCCTCCGGTTCCTCCGGCACGACCGCCGGCGGCACCTCCTCCAGCACCGCGAACGGCACCGGCACGTCGGCCACTTCGGGCTCCGGCAGCTCCGGCAGCTCCGGCGGCTCGGGCACCGCAGACGGCGGCATGTGCAAGACCGCGAACCTCTCCTTCAGCGTCTCCGGCGGGATGGGCGAGGGCGAGATCCTGGTCAACATGAAGAACACCGGCGCCGGCACCTGCACCATGCACGGCTTCCCCGGGGTCGACCTCAAGAGCAACTACGGTACGCAGAGTGTCGACCGCAGCTCGGTGAGCGCGCCGGACGTCACGCTGGCCTCCGGCGAGGAGACCCGCTTCACCCTGCACTACCCGGAGAACACCAGCGGCGGCAGCGGCGTCACCTTCACGTCCATGGTCGTCACCCCGCCCAACGAGACGCACTCGCACACGGTCCCGGTCTCGATCAACGTCCCGGTGACCGACAGCACCACCTCCTCGATCACCGTGGACCCGGTCGGCGCGGGCAAGTAGCCGCAGCATGGGGGCAGTCGGCCGTGCGCCGCACCGCGGGGACACGGTGCGGCGCACAAACGCGCGCGGGCACAGCGGCGGCTCAGACCGCGCCCGCACGCATCAGGCCGCGCCCGCCTGCTGGTAGACGCTGAGCGCGCTGTTGCCCAGCACCGGGTGGTACTCATTGCTGCCGGAGCTGACGCTGATGTTGCCGACCAGGTAACCGCTGCCGGCCGAGCTGTCGAAGGACGCCAGGAACCCGCCGCCGCTCGAACCGCCGGTCTGCACGCAGTCGATGCCCCACATCGTGGAGTCGGCGCGGCCCGCGTCGGCGAACTCGTCGCCCTCGCAGTGGTTCAGCCGCTCGCCGTTGCCCTCGGCGTCCGAGCCGCCGTAGCCGAACGAGTGGACGTGCTGGCCGGTCGCCGAGTTGAACGCGATGCCCTGCGCGCCCACGGTGTCCACGAGGGTGCTGCCGTTGACGGTGCCGACCGCGGCGAAGCCGTAGTCCCAGTTGGCGTTGCCGCCGGTGGACACGTACTGGCCGTCGTGGAAGAGGCTGCGCGCGGCGAACGTGCCGTAGGGGCGGTTGCCGTTGGCGTAGCCCGGGATGAACACCCAGTTCTGGTAGACCTCGCCGGTCGAGGCGTCGACGACGCAGTGCCCGGCGGTGAGGACCACGGACTTGTTGTCGCTGTTGGCGACGGTGGCCGAGCAGGCGTAGGTGCCGCCCGCCGCGTTCTGGAAGAAGACCTTCCCGGCGGTGGTGGCGATCAGGCCGCCCCCGGTCCAGGCGGTGGGCGACGACAGCGGGGAGACCGCGCCGGAGGAGGTCCGGGTGGGCGAGGCGGGGGCGGCCGCCGGGGGCACGCTCACCTCCGGTCCGGCCGGGTCGGCGGCCGAACCCGCCCTCGCGCTGCCGGTGTTCGCGGCCGTGCCCGCCGCCTGCGCCGGCGTCAGGCTGGACACGTCCTTGGCGGCGCGCAGCCGTTCGGGCGTCCAGAAGCCGATCGCCTTGTCCTGCTGGGCGGTTGAGAAGGTGGTCCGCTCGACGGAGCCGGAAGAGGTGGTCGTGCCGGATGAGGACGGGGCGGCGTGGGCCGTGCCCACCGTCCACGCGGTGGCGGCCAGGGTGAGGGCGCCGAGGTAGGCGGCAGTACGTTTCATGGCGGTGGCTCCTGGTCCTTGTGGGGGTAAGGGGAGTTCTCGCGGGCCGTTCCGCCGCCATGTACCCGACAACGTTGTCACACGTCGGGTGGGGGCAGTGGGGTGCGTGGGGCGGCGGAACAGCAGTGAGAGTAGCGGGGAACGGTTGTCGCGTCCATGGCGGACGCAGGTGGCGGCGGGCGGATTCGCGTGTGTCGGGCGGGAGTTGGGGCGGTGCGGGCGACCGCGGCGCGCCGGCCCTCGTACGGCGCGCCCGCGCGGGCGGAGGTGCGCCCCGTCGCTCCGGAAGGGGGCGCACCGCCGGCCGTCGTTCAGGCCCGGGTGTAGCCGCCGTCGGCGAAGAGTTCGGCGCCGGTGACGAACGACGAGGCGTCCGAGGCCAGGAAGAGGGCGGCTTCCGCGATCTCCTCGGCGTCGGCCAGCCGCCCCAGCGGCACGACGGCCTCGGCGAACCGGTCGGCGTCCGGCCCCGCGGCGTTCAGCAGGCCGGGGGTCCGTGTCGGCCCGGGGCTGAGGACGTTGACCCGGAACCGGCGCTCCCGCGACTGCCGGGCCCAGTTGTGCACGAGGTTGGCGACCGCCGCCTTCGAGGCGCTGTAGACCTCGAGGTGCTCGTTGGGCCGCACGCTGTTGCTCGAACCGACGACCAGGACGGAGGCGTTCTCCGCCAGCAGCGGCAGCGCCTTCTGCACGGTGAACAGCGTGCCCTTGACGTTGACGGCGAGCGTCAGGTCGACGTTCGCCTCGGTGTGGGCGCCGAGTGCGGCGTCCGCGACGATTCCGGCGTTCGCCACCAGTACGTCGATACGTCCGGCCTGCTCGCGGACCTGCGCGTAGAGCGCGTCCAGGTCGGCCAGGACCGAGACGTCGGACCGTATGCCGGTGGCCGCGGGGCCCATCTCCCCGACCGCCGCTTCGAGGCGGTCGGCGTCCCGGCCGGTCACGAAGACCCGCGCGCCCTCCCGGACGAAGCGGTGGGCGATGGCCAGCCCGATCCCGCTGCTCCCCCCGGTGACCAC
Source organism: Actinacidiphila sp. bgisy144 (assembly GCF_057708105.1). Taxonomy (NCBI): domain Bacteria; kingdom Bacillati; phylum Actinomycetota; class Actinomycetes; order Kitasatosporales; family Streptomycetaceae; genus Actinacidiphila; species Actinacidiphila sp. bgisy144. The sequence goes on from NZ_JBYIRM010000016.1 coordinate 173,239, forward strand.
GGCCACCTTCTCCTGCAACGCGCCTGCCATGTCGAACCCCTTCGGTTGTGGAATGGATCGTCCACAACGTAGGCAGTAATGGACGATCGAGTCAAGAACGGTTAGCCTGGGACCATGGCGAGACCACGCGCGTTCGACGAACGCCACGTCCTGGAGCGGGCCCGGGAGCAGTTCTGGGCGACCGGCTACGCGGGGACCCGGATGGACGACATCGCCCAGGTGACCGGCCTGGGCAAGGGCAGCCTGTACGGCGCGTTCGGCGACAAGGGCAAGCTGTTCCACCGGGTGTTCGGCGACTGGTGCGCCGCGGTCGTAGAAGTGGCCGAAGGGCAGCTGGCCGGCGGCCCGGACGCGGAAGCCTGGGCCCGGCTGTCGGCATACGTGCACCTCATGGCGGAGAACACCGCCTCCGACGCCGAGCGCCGCGGGTGCCTGCTCGCCAAGGGCGCGGCGGAACTCGCCCAGCACGATCCGACGGTCGCCGCGCGCTCGGCCGAGACCATGACGGCGCTGCTGGCCCTGCTGCGGACCGAGATCAGCGCCGCCCAGCGCCACGGCGACATCGACAGCGCCGCGGACCCCGAGCGGTTGGCGGCGCTGCTGCTGACGGTGGTCCGCGGTGTCGAGGCGGTCGGCAAGGCCGGGCTGGACCCGGAGACGGTGCGGCACGTCGCGGAGACCGCGCTGGCGGTGCTGCCCGGGCCCGACGGGCGGCGGTGAGCCGTCAGCGGAGGGCGAGCCGCCGGCGAACGGTGAGCTGACCGCGAACGGTGAGCTGACCGCGAACGGTGAGCCGTCAGCGAACCGCGGTGAGCCGTCAGCGAACGGCCGTACGCCCGTCCGGGCAGCCGCGCAGACTGACGGCATGGACGTGATCGAGGTACTGCCGAGCCTGTGCATGCTCCGCTTCGAGGTGGGCGCGGCCTATCTGTGGCGTGACGGCGACGAGTTGACCCTGATCGACACCGGAGCGGTGGGCAGCGCCGCGCCGATCGACGAGGTGCTGGACGGCGTACTGCGGCGGATCGTCCTGACGCACTGGCACGAGGACCACACGGGCTCGGCCGCCGAACTGGCCGCCCGGCACGGCGCGGAGGTGGTGGCCCACCGCCTGGAGGCACCGGTGATCCGGGGCGAGGCGGCCGGGGCGCCGCCGGTCCTCGCGGAGTTCGAGGTGCCGTTGATGGCGGCCCTTCCGGCGCTGCCCCCGGCCCCGCCGTGCGCGGTGGACCGCGAGGTGGCGGACGGCGACGTACTGGAGTTCGGCGGCGGGGCCGTCGTGGTGGCGGTGCCAGGGCACACGGACGGGTCGATCGCTCTCCATCTGCCCGGGCCGCGGGCCCTGTTCACCGGGGACGCCGTCGCCAACGTCGGCCGGACCGCCCTCGGCGTCTTCAACACCGACCGCGCCCGGGCGATCGCGTCGCTCCACCGCCTCGCCGAACTGGACGTCGACACCGCGGTCTTCGGGCACGGTGACCCGGTTCCGCACGGTGCGGCGGCCGCCCTGCGAGCGGCCTCCGCCGAGCACCGCTGAAGCCGCGTTGTCGGTGGCACTGCGTAGGGTGCGTGCCGGGTGACACAGCCGCAGGGTGAGGGAGCGGGTTGCATGGGCGACGGGATTCGCTGGCTGGTCGGTCTGGAGCACTGGATGTCCGGGGTGGTGTTCGCGCGGGGGATATCGCCGCACGAGCTGGCCGTACGCATGGGCGGCGACCCGGGCGCGGTGACCGAGCCGATCACGGACGCCGAAGCCTGGGACCTCGGCGAGGCGTACGAGGCGGACGGGGACGGCGACGGCGTCGTCCGGGTCGGCGAGCAGGAGGGCTTGTCGTTCGCCGTGGAGTACGGGGACACCGGCGGTGCGGCGCGGCTGGCGGAGGTGTCCCGCCTCGGCGCCGAGGCCGTCCGCTACGCGCCGATGCGGGAGCACCCGCCGGCCACCGTCTTCTACGCGCGGGACGGGGTGACGCTGTGCGGTTTCGGGCTGGGCGAGGAGATCTGGCGCTGGGGTCAGGAGCCGGACCTGCTCGTTCCCGACCTCGTACGCGGGCAGGTGCTGCGGCCGGACGGTGCCGCGCTCCTCGCCGCGGAGGACGAGCCGTACACCGAGGTCCGCCGCCGCACCCTCGGGGTCGTGGAGCAGCGCTTCGGTCTCTCGCTCTCCCCGTCCTCCCTCAAGGAGGCCCGCCTCCCGGCTTACCCGGTCCGCCCCGCCCCGGCCCTCTGAACGGCCCCCGCTGTGCGGCTCCCCTGCGGTGCGGGGGCTCCTCGACGGGCGGGGGCTCCTCGACGGGCGGGCTCGGGCGCTGATCCCTGCTCGGGGAGACAGCGGGTGGCCTTAGAACTCCTAACGAAATGATCCACGAGGTGGTCGGATCACTCCGGGACCGATGATCCGAGGTGTGGGGTGGCTCGACTGAAGCCGTGGGAAGTTGACGACGAGTTTTGGGCGGTGATCGAGCCGCTGCTGCCCACAGTCGAACGTCGGACCCGACATCCTGGGCGCAAGCGGCATCCTGACCGGCTGGTGTTCCAGGGCATCCTGTTCGTGCTGCACACCGGGATCCTGGGAACACCTGCCGCAGGAACTCGGCTTCGGCTCGGGCATGACCTGCTGGCGTCGCCTGGCCGAGTGGACAGAAGCCGGTGTGTGGCCCCGGCTGCACGAAGACCTCCTCGCCAAGCTCCGTGCTGTGAACGCCCTCGACTTCACCCGGGCGGCCGTCGACGGCCCCCACATCCGGGCGCTAAAGGGGGCCCAAGACCGGACGAAGCCCCGTCGATCGGGGCCGGACGGGCAGCAAACACCACCTGATCACCGATGCCACCGGCATCCCGCTCGCCGCCACCCTGACCGGTGGCAACCGCAACGATGTCACCCAGCTGATCCCACTGCTCCAGGCCGTGCCGCCCGTGCGGGGCAAACGCGGCCGGCCCCGCCGCCGCCCGGACGTCGTGCTGGGCGACCGCGGCTACGACCACGACAAGTACCGCCGACTGGTCTGGGATCTCGGCGTGAAGCCGCTGATCGCCTGCCGCGGCACCGAGCACGGCTCTGGCCTGGGCACCCAACGCTGGGTCGTGGAACGCGCGTTCGCCCACCTGCACTGGTTCCGCCGCCTGCGGATCCGCTGGGAGATCCGCGACGACATCCACGAAGCCTTCCTCACCCTTGGGTGCGCACTGATCTGCTGGCGGCGCCTGAAGTCATCGCACTAGGTGTTCCTACCGTTCGGCGTCGCCCCACTCCTGGACGACCACCTCGTCGCCGACTGACAGCTTCCCCGGCCGTATCACGGAGAACTTCGCGCCGAACACTACGCCCCCGCTCGCCGCTCGCCGGTAGCCCGCGAGCGTACGCAGGGGCTCCCGCCCCCGCCGCGCTCCAACCTCCTGCTCAACCAGAGTGACCGCACAGCGCACCGCGAGTTTGGCATAGCCCAACTCGGCCCCGCCGGTGGTGATGCGGCGTGCGCGGTCCTCGGCGTGCGGTACGGCGGCCCAGTCGCCGCCGTCGCTGTCATGACCGAGACCGTCGCGGCTGTCGACGACGATGTTCGGGCGAAAGCGGTTCATCGACAGGGGCGGGGCGCCACGCTCGGCCATCCGCCGGTTGAGGAGGGTGAGGGAGGCGCGGGACAGCAGGTGCACGGCGCTGCTGTCGGCATAGCCGGAGGGGCCAGGGGTCAGGCCGTCGGCGACCCGGTCGTGCTCCGGTGGCACGCGGACCAGACGGCTGGGGGTGCCGAGGACCTCCGAGAGCCATGCGGCGGCGTCGTCACCCTGGTCAATCCCCTGGAAGGCGGCGCCGAACAGATCGACGTCGCGGCGCGGCGCGGACGTGGTCACGTCGAGGCGTACTGTGCCGTAACGGCCCGTCTTGTCGGCCGAGTCGAGCGTGAGTCGAGCGCCGTCGGCGCTGACGGCGGGCCGGATCAGGGCGAGGCGCGGGTGGCGGCGCTGGGTGCGGTAGACCCCGTCCTCGCTGATGACCATGAAGTTGCGGTCGTGCGCGAGGCCCGCCGACGTAAGGAGCGCATCGCTCATCGAAGTGCCCGCGCATCCCTTGATGGGGTAGCAGATCAGATCCATGACGACAGCCATGTGCCGCCTCCTTCGGTCGACGGCCACATCAGAACGCCGGTCTCACTGAGGTGACGTCATCAGTCCCGGAGTAATCCAACCACCTTGGAGATCATTTCGTCAGGAGTTCTTAGCCTGGCGGGTGACAGACGCCTGGGGGGTGACCGTGACAGGTGCGACGGGCGACGTTGCGCGTGCGCCCGGGTCTGCGGCGCCGGGCCATCCGTTGCGAATTGTCCGCGACATTCGGGGCTCCCTGCCTGAGGACCAGGCCGGACACTTCGACACGGAGCTCGCTGACACCGAGCTCGAAGCGCTACCGGAGATGCTCAACCGGTGGGTCCGGTTGGCCACGGACGGCTTCGAGGAATTCCTGCTGTCCAGCCCCTTCGAAGGGCTGGAGTTCGGCGGGCGTTCCTACGACGACGATCAGGCAGGAACGTCGTCGCCGAACTCACCGCCCGCCTCCGGCCCGACCCCCGGGTCGTCGCCTGACTCCGCTCGACTGCCCGCCCCAACCGCTTCCTGTCGGGTGTCCACGCCGGAGCGCGGCACGGGAACAAGATCACGTCATGCCGCGAGTACGTCCCGGAGGACGTTCGCGAGGGTGACGCGGGCCAGCTCGGCTCTCACGGTCTCCTCGATGCCCTCGTAGATGCTCTGCATCGCCGGCTGGATGCCGTGACCCACCACGCATCCCTGGTCCGGGGTGGTGCGGTGCATGGCGAACAGCGGCCCGGGTTCCACTGCCTCGTACACGTCGAGCAGGGTCATCGACTCCAGATCGCGGGCCAGCGACCAGCCCGCGCCCACGCCCCGCCGGGACTCCACGAGCCCGGCCCTGCGCAGCTCGCCGAGGAGCCGTCTGATCACCACGGGGTTGGTGTTCGCGCTGCTCGCGATCTGCTCGGAGGTGGCGACCTCATGTCCCTGGCGCTGGTAGAGGCCGATCCAGGCCAGCGCGTGCGCGGCGATGGTCAGCCTGCTGTTGGCGCTCATGGACTCCTCCTCTCGGCCGCAACGCTCCATGATACGTCAGTCGTAACAGCGAATGTTGCAACAGACTGTCGTAACAATTACCGTTGCGACTGTCGGACCAATCAACGAGGTGAGAAGAATGAGCAAGCCACTCACGGGCAAGGTCGCCCTGGTCACCGGGGGATCGCGCGGCCTGGGAGCCGCGACCGTACGGCTGCTGGCCGAGCAGGGCGCCGACGTCGCCTTCACCTACGTCAGCTCCGAGAAGCAGGCGCAGGCCGTCGTCGACGAGGTGCAGGGCAAGGGAGCGAAGGCCGTCGCCTTCAAGTCCGACCAGGCGGACACGAGCCGGGCGCCGGCGCTGATCGACGACGTGGTCGCGCACTTCGGCGGTCTGGACATCCTCGTCAACAACGCGGCGATCTCGGTGGAGCAGGGCCGCACGGTGGACGACCCGGACGCCGACACCGCCGCACTGGACCGGATGCACGCCACCAACTACCTCGGCGTGATCGCCGTCATCCGGGCCGCCTCCCGGGTGCTGCGCACGGGCGGCCGCATCATCACGGTGAGTTCCGGACTTGGCTCCCGGGTCGGTGTCCCGGGCGTTGCCGACTACTCGGCGACCAAGTCAGGCATCGAGAGGTACACCATGGGGGTCGCACGGGACCTCGGGCCCCGCGACATCACGGCCAACGTCGTGGAAGCCGGGCTGATGGACAGCGGCATGCAACCGCCGGACCCCGACACCCTCAAGGCCCTGCTCAGCTCGCTGTCCCTGCAACGCATGGGGCACCCCGACGAAATCGCCGCGGCGATCGCCTTCCTGGCGAGCCCCGCCGCGTCGTACGTCACGGGCGCGGTGCTTGACGCCCACGGCGGCTACAACGCCTGAACCCGAAACCCCTGCCGCGCGCCCCGAAGGACATCGCGTCTTCGGGGCGCGCACCGCCAACGACCCCGAGGACGTCGACCACCTCCGCGGCGCCGCCCCTCACCGCCGCCCAGACCCTCGTACGCCTCCAAGCCCTCCCGCACCACGCCCGGATGACGAGGCCGAACATGGGGCGACCTCCGTCCAGGTCCCGCAGATCTCCGCGGCGATACGGCTGATGAGCTCGCGTACCGCTCGGACCTCGCCGTGGCCTTCCACGATCGGGGCCACCGTGGGGGTGGACGTCATCGCTGCGCCCCCGGACCTGGCGCCGCGGTCACGTCGGGAAGCAGTTGGTCGTTCCGGAGGAGTTCACCGGGAGTGTAGAGCTGCTCGCGAAGGGCGAGAACGCCCGCCTCGTCCAGTTGGCCGATCTTGGTCTCCCCGCCGATGGAGCGCACGGCACGCAATTCGGAGAGATCGAAGTCGTGGCGGTCGAGAAGATCGGGACTGTGGCTGGTGACGATCACTTGACGGCGCTCGCTGGCGTCGCGCAACGCGTCGAGAAGCACGCCCGCCGCCGCCGGATGGAGCGCGCTCTCCGGCTCCTCGATACCGACGGTGCTGAGCGTGCTGCCCGTGCCCGCGAAGAGGGAGACGAGGACACCGAGCGCGCGAAGAGTTCCGTCGGAGACGGACTGCGCCCGGAAACGCCACGGATTGTTCGACCCCGGCACGTCCTGGGCGAACTCCAGAGTTTCCCAGGTTCCCAGATCGGAGCGGGCGACGCTGTGAATTCCAGGGACGATGAGCCGCAGATAGCTCTCAATACGGCCCTTGTCGTCCCGGCCGCGTGCACTGCGTTCCAGGCGGTGCAGGACACTGGCGATGTTGGAGCCGTCACGGTGCAGGAAATCGCCCGAGTCCGGCGTCTGGGGCTGCCGTATGACGTCCGGGTTCAGACTGAAGACGCTGATGCCGGCGAGACCGTCGTACACCGGCCGGAACGCGTCGATGCCGGCAGCCGACACCAGGTACAGGCGCTGCTCGCTCACCGGCGGCATCACCGGCTCGGAAGCGTCCGCCAGCCGCCCGTTCTCGACCCGAAATCCGGCATCGCCGTTCGCGACGCCTTCGCCGGGTGACGCGTCATAAGAGATCCTGCAGTGCTCGCGCGAGATACGAAAGCCGCCGTCTTTCACTGCGGCCACCTCGAATCCGTACTCCCCGCGGTAGTCCAGACCTCCGAACTCCAGATCGATCGAGAAGTGGGTCGGATGCCCGGTCGACCTCCGGCGTACTTCCGCGACTCCCCCGCGGCTCCGCAGAGCCTGGTCCAGAGATGTTTGCAGGGATTCGGAAAGCAGCCTCAATGCGTCGAGGAAGTTACTCTTCCCGGACCCGTTCGGTCCGACAAGCAGGAGCAGTCTGCCCAGCGCGACGTCGGCTGCCGCGATGCTCCGGTAGTGCTTGAGCCGGACGCGGGTGAGGGAGAAAGAGTTGTCCTGCATGCGATCAGTCTGGCAGCAAGACGGCTCGTCCCCAAGATTCGCCGGCTCGGCAACGGCGGGGCGCTCAGCGCGTGGGGCGGGGGCCCTGGGCGGTGCCGTTGAGGGGGTAGAGCGCGAGGAGCGGGGTGCCGGTGTTCCACTGGCCGAGCAGGTCGCGGTGGACGGCGAGGATGCGGTGGCGGACCGCGAGTGCGAGGGCCGCGTTGCTGAAACGGCAGGTGGCGACGAAGGCCGCGGCGTCCGCGCGGTGGTGCAGCCAGGCCGTGCCGATGAACTTCTGCACGTCGCCGCTGGGCACGGTGCGGTGCGGGGCGTAGTGCTTGCACTGCACGACCAGGCGGCGGCCGTCGGGCAGCGTCGCCGTCACGTCCGCGCCGAGGTCGCCGGACCGGCCGGTGACGGTGACGTCCGTACAGCCGTCGCGGCGGCACAGCTCGGCGACGTAGCGCTCGAAGTCCTGCCAGCTCAGGGCGTCCACCTCGGCCAGCGAACGGCGCCCCAGCCGTAGCGCCTCCTCCGCCCGCCACCGCCGGTCCGCCCCGCGCGCCAGCCGGTCCGTGCGCCACATCCACCACGCCGCCACTCCGACGGCCCCCATGCCCGCGACCCCCACCACGTACGGCCACACGCGCGCCCACGCCTCCGCGACCAGCAGCGCCGCCACGGCCGCGCCCCCCAGTACGGCGTTCCGCCGCGCGACCGACCGCCGCCTGCGCTTCCTCGCCATGCCTCCCCCTCACCTCCCGCACGTCCCCTACAGCAGCCGCCCGCGAGTGTGACCGCCCGGGCCCCACCGCGAAAGACCGCGCCTTGGCCAACGCCTGTCCGCACAAGGCAAAGGGAGGAACATGGTGGCCGTGACGAATACGGGTGGGGAACGCGCACCGAGCGAACCGCACGCGGCAGCCGCCTGGCAGTGCGCCCTCCAACGGTGCTCCCCCTCAAGCCAGTTGGGCCGCGCGTGGCGCGACGGGCTGGCCCGGAACCGCGCGGCGCCCGCGTCCGTACTGCGGCGACTCCTCGACGTGGGCCCCGGGGAGCGTCTCCCGTCCGGGCTGGTCTTTCGGGAACTTCCCGAGGAGGTGGTCGAGGACTGGATCGCGCATCCGGACTGGAACGTGCGCAAAGGGCTGGCGGAGCGCTCGATGCTTGACGCCCGGCACCGGGCCCGGCTCTTCCGCGACCCTGACCCGGCCCACCGCTGGGTGTTCCTCACCTGTGCCGTGGACGACCGATCGGAACTCACCGACGAGACCTTCGCCCGGCTCGCCGCTGACGCCAGTCCGCGGGTACGCGCCGAGTTGGCTCTCCACCGGGACCTGCCCGTACGGCATCTCACTGCCTTGGCCTCCGATCCGGCACCGGAGGTCCGCCGCGCTGCCGCGCCGCGTGCCTGGCCGCACCTGGACTCCTCGGCGCAAGCCGCTCTGCGCACCGACCCTGACCCGGGGGTACGCACCGCGGCTGTCCTGCGGCACCACCACTGTGTGCCGATGCCGGTGGACTGCTTTGCGGGGCTTCCGGATGACCGCCACCGCGAACGGGCCGCCGCACACTGCATGCTCACACGGGGACTGGCCGAGAGCCTGGTTTACGGCGTCGGACCCACGCTGCGCCGGGCGGCCGCACAGAACGTGCACCTGCACGCCGACCTCGTGGCGCGGCTCGGCAAGGACCCCGACCCCGCCGTCCGCCTGCTGGTTTCGGTCCGGCCGGACCTGACCGAGGCACAACGCTCCCGTATAGCAGTGGAGTTCGACCCCAGCGCCCGATGCAACCCGCTCCCGTGGGTCCTGGCACTGGCGGCCGACGAGGCAGCGGTACGCCGCTGCGCCGCCTCCGCCCACCCGATGTTGCGCCGCAGCGTCGCATGGATGGAGCACCTGCCGCCGGACGTGGTCGCGCTGCTGGCACACGACGACGACTGGGTCGTACGGCTGTTCCTCGCCGAGCGCTGCTCCGAGGCACCGCCTGAGGTGCTCCTGGAGATGGCGCGCGAGTGGAACGGGTACTCGCTCGTACGCATCGTCAACCACCCCAACTTCCCGCGCCGGCACACACTGCGCTACGCGGACGACCCTGATCCCCGCACCCGTCGGTTGGCCCTCATGGACCCGAGCTCCTCGGCAGAGCTGGTGGAACTCTTCAGCAAGGACAGCCACCCCGATGTCCGCCGACAGGCCCTGCGCGACCCGCGCCTGTCCAGCGACGCGGTGGTCCGGCTGCTCGACGATCCCGACCACGGCATCAGGGACACAGCCGCCGCCGACCCGCGGCTGCCCGTCCACGTCGTCACCGCGCTCCTGCACCGCACGGCCACCGCATGCCAGGCCGCCCGGAATCCGGCCATCCCCGCGGTCGTCATGCACCGCCTCCTGGACCAGAGCCGACCGGTAGACGGACATGGCGTACGACCTTCTCCCCCGAGGACGGAAGAAGGCGCCGCTCTGCCGCCCACAGCCGACGCAAGCGGTGCGGCGTGAGGAAGCCACCGGGCGCGGCCGGGCAGCGGTAACAGGAGACCAGCGGGTTCGCTGACCTGAAGGTTCACGTGGCAGGAACTCGCTGGTGGGGTGGATTCTGGAGGGGAGAAGCCCGCGGGTTCATGCGCGATGTGCCAGGCAAGATGAGGCGCCAACCGGTTGGGGCGGGTTCGGGGTGGGTTACGGATTGCAGGCGGTCATCGCAGGTGACGAGGTGTTGCGCGTCGCGTCGCGGGAGCTTCCTGGAGCCCGAGTGGTTCCTCTGGGTCAGGGCCTGTCCCTGATGCCGATGACCGATGAGGTCTTCGACGGCGTCACGGACGACAGCGACGGACGAGACCTGGGGTTCTGGCGACTGCCAGGGGGCTTTGACGCGCTGCTGGCTCAGTCGTCCGCCGCCCGCCCGATCGCCTATGTGGAGGCCGAATACTTCGGCGGAGTCGGGAAGCAACGAGCCGCTGTCTGGGCTGACAGCGCGCTGGCACTGGGTCCGCTGGAGGAGCCGACGAGGAAGCGGTTGTCTCGGGCCGTCAGCCCCATCTCCTAAGCCCTACGGAGGCTGGGCGCCCGAAGGACTCCGGGCGAGGACGTGTTCGCGGCCGTGGGGCTGTACCGCCATCGCAGCAACGAAGACTGGATCTCCAGCGCCTGCTAGCTGTTCGGTCCTGGGTGGGATCGATGGTGAAGCGCGCGGGGTAAGCCGTGCGGACGTAGTGGATCGCGGTGTGCGAGGTGATCCGAACGCCATGACTCGGCACGCACGGGTGGGCGTCGGTCCTGCCGTTTCGGGGGCCGGGCGATGCCTGCGGGGCGGGGGGTCGCCCGGCGGGGTACGGGATTTCGGGGGCGTGGGCCGATACGATGCCGGGACGGGGAATGGGGAGGGGTGGCGGGGATGGGTGAGGTGGGGCAGGGCGGCGGGGAGTGGTTGGACCTCGCGGATGCGATCGAGGTGCTGCGGACGCAGGTCGCGGAGGCGGAGCAGCGGGCCCGGGGGTCGGAGCTGAGGTTCGTGCTGGGGGAGATCACCGCGGAGTTCGAGGTCGAGTTGGTGCGCGCGGGCAACGGCGGCGGGCGGCTGCGGTTCGGGGTGGTGGAGGCCGAGGCGCGGCGGGAGCGGTCGAGCCGGTCGGTGCAGCGGGTGACGCTGCGGCTGAAGCCGGAGCGCGGCGGCGCGGACGTCGCCGTGGGTGACTTCGAGTAGCGGGACGTGCAGTTCCAGCGGGTCGTCCAGGTGCAGGCCGCGGGCTTCGGCAGCGGCTACCTGATCGCGCCGCGGCTGGTGCTGACCGCCGCCCACCTGCTGGCGCGCGACGGCGCGGCCCCGGGGCAGGTGGCCGTCTCGCTCCCGGGTACGGACGCCGACTGCCCTGCCGCGGTGCGGTGGTGGCGGTACGACGCGGCGGGCCCGGTGGACGCCGCCCTGCTGGAGATCCCGGCGGGCAGCCCGCGGTGGACGGTGCCGGGGCCGCTGCGCGGCGACTTCGGGCGGCGCCCGCAGCGCTGGGGGTGGTGCGTGACGGGCGGCGGCGAGGTGCCGGTCACCGCGGCGGGGTTCCCGCGGCAGCAGCGGGCACGCGGCGGGGACTGGGAGAAGCTGGTGGGCCGGGTCCGGCCGCACGGCGGCGCGACGTTCGAGATCCTGGACGACGCCGGGGTGCTGGGGATCGACGGCGACGGTACGGCGGGTTCGCGGGCGACGCCGTGGTCGGGGATGTCGGGGGCGGCGGTCTTCGCGGCCGGGCAGCCGCTGCTGCTCGGCGTGGTGCGGGCGGACCGGCGGCCGCGCCACGGCACCCGGCTGACGTACACCCGCAGTGCGGACCTGATCGCGTGCGAGGGCTTCCGTACGGCGGTCCGCGCGGCCACCGGCACCGAGCCGCTGCTCGAACCGGCCGAGCTGGCCGACCTGTTGGAACCCGCGCCGCCCAAGCGCGAGTTGACGTCCCCGACGACGCTGCTGCGCGCCGACGCCGAGGTGGTGTCCTTCCACGGCCGGCAGGACACGCTGGCCGACCTGGAGCGGTGGTGCCTGGCCGACCACGGCGCCGTGCCGTCGCTCCGGGTGGTCACCGCGCCCGGCGGCCAGGGCAAGACCCGGCTGGCGCGGCAGCTCATGTCCCGTCTGCGCGGGCGGGGTTGGGTGGTCGGCCAGGTGCGGGGCGAGCCCGCCGACCTGAGGCTGCTGCGTACGGTCCAGCACCCGCTGCTGCTGGTCGTGGACTACGCCGAGTCGCGGCCCGACGTGGTGCGGAAGCTGCTGGAGCAGGCCGCGGAGGTCTGGCACCCGGTGCGCCTGCTGCTGCTCGCCCGCTCGCTCGGCTCCTGGCAGGACCGGGTTCCCGGCGCCGTCCGCGAGGTGCGGCTGCACGCGCTGAGCCCCGAAGTCGCCGACCGGGCAGAGGCGTTCGAGCGGGCGGTCGCGGACTTCTCCCGGCGCCTGGCGGAGACCGCCGACCCGGCGGGCCCCGACTGGCGCGCGGCCGCGGCGGCCCTGGCCGACGCCCCGCCCGGGCGCCTCGCGTCCGAACACCCGGGCCGGCAGACGGCGTTGACGGTCCAGATGTCGGCCCTGGCCGCGCTGCTGCGCCAGGCCCGGCCCGCGCAGGACCCGGCGGCGGCCCCGCCCGAGGAGGAGGACCAGGGCACCCTGGAGGCCGAACTCATCGGCCACGAACGGCGGTACTGGCTGGAGGTGGCCGACGAGCGCGGCATGAGCCGCCGTGAGAAGGACCTGCTCGCGCAGGCCGCGGCCACCGCCGTGCTGTGCCCGGCGCAGGACGCCGACGAGGCCCGCGCCACCGTCGGGCGGCTGCTGCCCCACGCACCGCACGGCACCGTGGCGGCGCTCACGGACTGGCTGCGCGACCTGTACCCCTCGTCCGAGGGGAGCCACTGGGGCCGGCTGGAGCCGGACCGGCTGGCGGAGTACCACGCCTCCGAGCAGGTCGTACGCGACGACGGGCTGCTCACCCGGCTGTTCTCCCGGGCCCCGGACCACCAGCGCGCGCAGATCCTCACGGTGCTGGCCCGCGCCGCCGTAGCCCACGCCAACGAGGGCCGCCCCGGCGCGGCGCGCACCGTCGTCGACCGGCTGCGGCAGACCCTGCGCGCCACGCCGGACGACGCGCCCCTGACCGCGGCGATGCTGCGGGCGCACGCCCATACGCTGCCGGACCAGTCGCATGTGCTGCGCGGCTACGCGCTGGACGTCGCCCGGAAGCTGAGCGAGCTGAGCCGACCGGACAGCCTGGCCGACCTGGCCGACCTGGCCGACCTGGACGACCTGGAGCGCACCGCCACCGACGACCCGCGCACCCTGGGCGAGCACGCCTCCGACCTGCACCAGCTCGCCGAACGCCACCTCGCCACCGGCGACTTGGCCGCGGCCAGCGAGGCCGCCGACGCCGCCGCGGCCCTGCGCGAACGCCTCGCCGCCGCCACCGGCGCACCGGCCCACCGCGCCGGCTGGGCCGACTCCCTGCTCCTGCTCTCCCGGACCCTGCGCCAGACCGGTGACCTCCCCCGGGCCCACCGCGCCGGCACGCGGGCCCTCGCCCTCTTCCGCGCGCTCACCGAGGAAGGCGGCGGCGAGGAGGACACGGCGGAGCGCGAGAGCGGCCTGGTGCGGGCGCTGGTCGACCAGTCGTACGTGGTCTGGCAACTCGACCCGACCACCACGGACTTCGACCAGGTCGCGCGGTCCGACGACCACACCGCCGAGGCCGTCCGGCGGGCCCGCGCGCTGGCCTGGCGCCTGCCCGACCCGGACCCGCATCTGCTCCCGATGGCGCTGGTCGCGCGCAGCGCCAACCTCTGGCGCCTCCAGCGGAACACCGACGCCCCGGCGCTGGCCCTGAGCGAGGAGGCCGTCCGGACCTTCCGCGAAGCCGCGCGGGAGAATCCCGACGCGTACTCCGGCGACCTCGCCCAGGCGCTGATGGGCCTGGCCGTCGACTACGCCGCCGCGGGCCGGCCCCCCGAGGGGAGCATGGCGCTGGAGCGGGAGGCGATCGCCCTGCTCGGGCCGCTCGCCGCGGACGCGCCCGCCCACCGCTCCACCCTGGCGCAGGTGCTGCACAACCTCGCCTGGAACCAGTTCTACGAGGGGGACCGCGCCGCGGCGCGGGCGTCCGTCATGGCGGCCATCGGGCACCGCCAGGCCCTCGCGCGCGACGGGCACGGATCGGCCGGGCTCCGCCTGGCCGACTCCCTGAGGATGCTCGCCTTCCTCCACGAGGACGAGCGGGACCATCGCACGGCGGTGGAACTCGGCGAGGAGGCCGCGGCAGGCTACGCACAGGCCGCGCTGCCGCTCAGCGCGAGCGACCTGCACAACCAGTCGGTACTGGCCCTCCAACTCGCCCGCTCCTACGACGCGTTGGGCCGCCCCGCGGACGCGCTCGCCGCCCACGACCAGGCCCTCGCCATCCGCCGCACCCTGAGCCGGTACGCGCCCAGCCTCTACACGTACGAGTACGCCAGCGCCCTGCACGACCTGTCCGACCTCTACCGCAAGCACGACCGGCAGGTCGCCGTCCGCATCGTGCTCCGCCAGGCGCTCCCGGCCTACCGGCGGCTGGCCCGGACCGACCGCCAAGCGCGGCGGCAGTTGGCGTACTGCCTGTACGACCTCGGCTCCAGCTACCTGACGACCCAGGCCACGCAGAGCCGCGCGGTCCCCGCGCTGCGGGAGGCGTACGGCCTGTGGGCGCGGCTGGCGGCCGACGACCCGGGCGCGGAACGGCAGTTGGCGGACGCCGGTACGGAGCTGGGCCGCGCCCTGATGCTCACCAGCCGCTTCGGCGAGGCCGTGCAGGTCGCGGCCCATGAGGTGGACCTGCGGCGGAAGTTGGCCGGCGCGGACCGGTCGGCCCACGAACTGCTGCTCTGCTACGGCCTGTTGCGCCTCGCGGAGGGGCAGGCCATGACAGGCAGGGACGCCGCGGCCTGGACGACCGCCCTTGAGGCGGAGGAAGCCTGCCACACGCTGGCCGGCCGCGGGGAGCTGACACCGCGGCGGACCGCGGCGCTGCTGGGGAGCCTGGCGGGGGCGCTGAGCCGGTGCGGGGCGCACGATGTGCGCCGGGCGGCCCGCGCGGTGGCGCCGGCGCGGCTCGCGGTCCGCGGCTACCGGCTGCTGGTGGACCGGGACCCGCACGACACCGACGCCCAGGCCGGCCTGAACCGGTCGCTGCGCCGGCTCACCGAGGTGCTGCACCGCGTCGGCCGCTATGACGACGCCCTTGACGTACAACGCCGCAGAGCAGAGGAGTGGATGAGGCCATGACCGCACCGCAGGACGGAGAGCCGGGCGCGGGGCCGGCGGAGACAGCGGGGCCGGCGGAGACAGCGGAGGCCGCGGAGACAGCCGACGACATCCGGCAGGACGAGGTGCGGGCGGCCCGGTCGGCGGAGCTGCTCTACGGGAACGTCAACGAGTTCGTCACCGACCGCTTCATCCACCTCGTCCCGCGCCCGGCGCCCGGGTCGGGCCGGGTGTGGTGTCCGGAGTGGTACCGGCACGCCCAGGCGCTGTCCCGGCTGGACGCGATCTGGCGGGCCTGGGAGCACCTGCGCTTCGACCCGGCGATGGGCCTGTCGCACTGGTGGCTGCACCATGTGGACCCGCACCTGCGGGTGTTGATGGACCCGGACCTCGGCCCGTTCGGCCGCTGCGCCGACGGCCACCAGGACCCGCCCGAGCCGCTGCCCGTCCTCGCGCCGCCCGAGGGGCTGTTCACCGACCAGCGCGACGCACCGTCCAGGGACCCGCTCTCGCTGGGCTGAACTCCCCCGCCGACCCGGGGTGGGAGAGGGGCCCCGCCGTGACCGGCGGGGCCCCTCCCAGTGCTTCGCTGCGTCCGCGCGTCCGCCGGTCAGGCCAGGGCGAACTTCTGCGCGGCCGAGCCGTTGCAGTCGTAGATCTGGAGCCGGGTGCCGTTCGCGGTGGCGCCGGACGGGGAGTCGATGCAGCGGCCCGTGGTCGGGTTGGACATCGAACCGTCGGAGTCGATCACCCAGTTCTGGTAGCCGCCGCCGTTGCAGGTGGCCAATTGCAGCTTCGTGCCGTTGGCGTTGACGCCGCCCGCGATGTCCAGGCAGCGGCCGAGCGTGCGCAGGGTCTGGCCGTTCCAGGTCCACTTCTGGTCCAGCGAGGTCGCCTGCTGGCAGTCCCACAGCTGGACCGCGGTGCCGTCGGTGCCGACGTCGTCGCCCGCCACGTCGACGCACTTGCCGCCGGGGCCGTAGATCGGGGTGCCGATGGCGTACTTCTGGGCGTCGGAGCTGTTGCAGTCCCAGATCTGGAGCCGGGTGCCGTTGGCGGTGGCGTCCGAGGGCGAGTCGATGCAGCGGCCGGTGGTCGGGTTCAGCAGCGAACCGTCGGTCCGGCGCACCCAGTTCTGGTAGCCGCCGCCGTTACAGGTGGCCAGTTGCAGCTGCGTGCCGTTGGCGTTGGCGCCGCCCGCGATGTCCAGGCAGCGGCCCAGGGTCTGGAGGGTCTGGCCGCTCCAGGTCCAGTGCTGGTCCTTCGCCGCCGACTGGCAGTCCCACAGCTGGACCGCGGTGCCGTCGCCGCCGGTGTCGTCACCTGCCACGTCCACGCACTTGCCGCCCGGGCCGGTGATGGTCTGGCCGCTCACCGAGCCGCCGGAGCCGGAGCCGGGCGCCTTGTTGTAGACGGCGACGGAGTCGATGACAAGCTTGCCGCCGGAGACCGTGGCCGAGTTGGGGCCGCCGCCGAAGGCGTTGGGGAAGCCGCCGCCCATCGCCAGGTCGTAGATGATGAAGAACGGGTGGTCGATCGCGTTGGCCCAGGTCGTCGCGTCCACCTGGTTGGCGCTGACGGTGTAGAAGTTGTTCCCGTCGAGGTAGAAGCGGACCTGCTCGGGCGAGACCGAGCGGTCGATCTCCACGGCGTAGTCGTGGAAGCCGGTCTGGCAGCCCGAGCAGGCGCGTTCGCCCGAGCCGATGCCGGTGGACTCGTTGCACGGGCCGCCGGGGTTCACCCCGCAGTGGATGGTGCTGAAGTCGGAGCTGCGGCCGTTGATGTCCTCCATGATGTCGACCTCGCCGGAGGTCGGCCAGGTGGTGCCGGTGCGCAGCGTGGAGCCGAGCATCCAGAACGCCGGCCAGTAGCCCGCGCCGTTGGCGGTGGTGACGTTGGGCTGCTGGAGGACGGACTCCATCCGTACGACGCCGCCGGCCGGCGCGCCGAACGTCGCCGCCTGCGTCTCCACCCGGCCGGACGTCCACCCGCTCGACGGGTCGGAGCCGGAGTGCTGCGCCTGGAGCACCAGGTGGCCCTGGCCGTCGTAGTAGACGTTCGAGGTGCTGTTGGTCATGGTCTCGATCTCACCGGTGCCGAAGCTGCTGCCCGGCCCGGTGTCGTACTTCCACAGGCTCTGGTCGATTCCGGTGCCGGACGCACCGTTGAAGTCGTCGCTCCAGGTGAGCGTGAAGCCCGACGGTGCCGAGGGCACCGTGGCCTGGGCGGTCGGGGTCAGGGCGGCGGAGGCCGCCGCCAGAACCGCGATGACGGGGCCGAGGATCACCGCTCTCCGCCACCTGCCGCGGCGCGGCCCTGCCGAATGTGCGCGCATACGTCCGTCCTCCGGGAAAGGCGTGGTTCTCGAGTTCCGCTACGCCGCCGCTGGCGGGTGTCACGAGGTGCGCGGGGCCGGGCCGCCGGGCCCGGCTCCACAGGACAGACACGATGTGAATGTCATGTGCACAGCATGTCGATCGGCCTGCCGTTCGACAAGACACCAGCAGCATTTGTCTGTACCAACTCATCCGGCAGATCGGTCAGTCGGGAGCGATCCAGCGGTAATGGAGCTCGGGGCGGCCGACCTGGCCGTAGCGGGGGCTGCGCGCGGCGCGGGCCTCGTCGACGAGGTGCTCCAGATAGCGGCGGGCGGTGATGCGGGAGATCCCGGCCGAGGCGGCGGTGGCGGCGGCGGTCAGGCCGTCGGGGGCGGCCCGCAGGGTGCGGACGACGGCCTCCAGGGTGGGGGCGCTGAGCCCCTTGGGGAGGACCGCGGGCCGGGACGGGCGCAGGGCGGCGAGCGCGCGGTCGACCTCGTCCTGGCTGCCCGCCTCGCCGGCCGCGGCGCGGAACGTGGCGTAGCTGAGCAGCCGGTCGCGGAGCGTGGCGAAGGCGAAGGGCTTGAGGACGTACTGCACGACCCCGAGCGAGACGCCCTCGCGGACCACCGCCAGGTCGCGGGCGGAGGTCACCGCGATGACGTCCGTCCGGTGCCCGGCCGCGCGCAGCGAACGGGCCAGCTCCAGGCCGTGGCCGTCGGGCAGGTAGAGGTCGAGCAGGAGCAGGTCGACCTCGGCGCGCAGCAGCAGCAGGCGGGCCTGGGCGGCGCTGTGCGCCGTGCCGACGACGGTGAAGCCGGGCACCCGGCCGACGTACAGGGCGTGCGCGTCGGCGGCGACCGGGTCGTCCTCGACGACGAGCACGCGGATGGCCGCCGCGCTCATGCCTGTGCTCCTCGCGCCGGGCGGTCGTCGGCCGCGGGGGCGGCCGCGGATACGGCCACGGGTACGGCCACGGGTACGGGCACAGGTACGACCCCGGGTGCGGGTGCGGCCCCAGCCCCGGATGCGGCCGGGCCCGCCGCCGCGGGTTCCGGCTGCGGGCGCCACGGCAGGCGCGCGGTGAAGACCGCGCCGCCCTCCGGCCCCGCGGCCAGCGTCAGGGTGCCGCCGTTGCGGGTCACCGCCTGCCGCGCCAGCGCCAGCCCGAGTCCGCGGCCCCCGGGCGGCGCGGGCTTCGTGGACCAGCCGCTCTCGAACACCGCGTCGGTGTCGCCGGAGGGTATCCCGGGGCCGGTGTCGGCCACCCGCAGCAGCAGCCCGCCCGGGGCCTGCCGCGCGGCGACGGTGACCTCGATCCGCGCGGCCGGCAGGCCCCGGGTGGCGTCCACAGCGTTGTCGATGAGGTTGCCCAGGATGGTGACCAGGTCCCGCGGCGCGAGCCCGGCAGGCAGCAGCCCGTCCTCCAGCCGGCTGTCGTCGGTGATCACCAGCTCGACCCCCTGCTCGTTCGCCTGCGCCGCCTTGCCCAGCAGCAGCGCGGCCAGCACCGGTTCGTCGACCGCCGCCACCACCTGGTCGGTGAGGGCCTGCGCCGCGCGCAGTTCGGCGGTGGCGAAGTCCACCGCCTGCTCGCCGCGGCCCAGTTCGATCAGCGAGACGACCGTGTGCAGCCGGTTGGCCGCCTCGTGCGCCTGCGCGCGCAGCGCCCGGCTGAAGCCGCGCTCGGAGTCCAACTCGCCGATCATGCGCTGGAGTTCGGTGTGGTCGCGCAGGGTGACCATGGTGCCGCGCTGCTCGCCGCCGGAGACCGGGGCGGTGTTGACCACGACCACCCGCTCGGCGGTCAGGTGGAGTTCGTCGACGCGGGCGGCGGGGTCCAGCAGCGCCGCGGTCAGCGCGTCGGGCAGCCCGAGCCCGGCGACCGGCCGGCCCACCACCTCCCCGGCCAGGCCCAGCAGTTCGCGCCCGCCGTCGTTGATGAGCGCGATGCGCTGCTCGCCGTCGAGCAGGAGCAGCCCCTCCCGTACGGCGTGCAGCGCGGCCTGGTGGTAGTCGTGCATCCGGTGCAGGTCGCGGGCGTTCATGCCGTGGGTGTGGCGGCGCAGCCGGGCGTTGACCAGGTAGGTGCCGATCCCGCCGAGGGCCAGCACCGCGGCCGCGACGGCGACCAGCGCGGCCAGTTGGCGGCGGGAGCGGGCGCTGATCGCCTGCACGGTGATGCCCGCGCTGACCAGCCCGGTGATCCGGGTGCCGGAGCGGATCGGGGTGATCACCCGCACCGAGGGCCCGAGGGTGCCGGTGTAGGTCTCGGCGAAGGTGCGGCCGTGCAGCGCCGGGGCGGTGTGGCCCAGGTAGCGGCGGCCGATCTCGGCCGGGTCGGGGTGCGTCCAGCGGATGCCGTGCGGGTCCATGATCGTCACGAAGTCCACCCCGGTGTCGCGCTGGACGGACCGCGCGTACGGCTGGAGGGCCGCGGTGGGGTCGCCGCCGCGCAGCGCCGCCTGCCGCACCGCGGGGGTGTCCGCGACCGACCGGGCGACCGCGGTGGCCTGCCGCCGGGCGGACGCCTCCGCCTGCCGCCGGTCGCTGAGGTAGCCGAAGATCGCGCACGCGGTCACCGCGAGCGCGACCAGGACCGCCTGCACCGCGAACAACTGCCCCGCCAGGCTGCGGGGATACGGGACACGTGGCGCCGCCATGGCAACGGGCCGCCTCTCGACTCGGCGTGAACTCAACGACCACAACCGTGACGCACGTCACGTGTCCCGCGATAGTCGCGGGGACCGCCGGACGTGAGCCGCACGCACTGCCGTCAAGGAGGCCAGCCATGCCCGAACCGCTCGCCCAGACCCCGCCCGCCGCCCGGCGGGACCGTACCCGGTACCTGTACCTCGCCGTGATCGTCGCGGTGCTGCTCGGCGTCGCCACCGGTTTCCTGTGGCCGCACTTCGCCCGGGAGCTGAAGCCGCTCGGCACCGGCTTCGTCTCGCTGATCGAGATGATGATCTCGCCGGTGATCTTCTGCACCATCGCCCTGGGCGTCGGCTCGGTCCGGCAGGCGGCGAAGGTCGGCCGGGTCGGCGGCCTCGCGCTCGTCTACTTCATGGTGATGTCGGCGGTGGCGCTGGCCATCGGCCTGGTCGTCGGCAACATCCTGCACCCGGGCTCCGGGCTGCACCTGACCGAGGCGACCCGGCACCTCGGCCACACCGCGGCGGCGAACGCCCATGTCGGAGCGGTCGACTTCCTGCTGGGCATCATCCCCACCAGCATGGTGTCGGCCCTCACCGACGGCGAGGTGCTCCAGACACTGCTGGTCGCCCTGCTGGTCGGCTTCGGCCTCCAGGCGATGGGCCGCTCCGGCGAGCCGGTGCTGCGCGGCATCGGCCACCTCCAGAAGCTGGTCTTCCGGGTGCTGACGATGATCCTGTGGGCCGCCCCGGTCGGCGCGTTCGGGGCGATGGCCGCGGTCGTCGGCGAGACCGGCACCGACGCGCTGAAAGCGCTGGCCACCATCATGATCGGCTTCTACACGACCTGCCTGCTGTTCGTCGTCGTGGTGCTCGGCACGGTGCTGCGGCTGGTCACCGGCGTGAACCTCTTCCGGCTGCTGCGCTACCTCGGCCGGGAGTTCCTGCTGATCCTCTCCACCTCGTCCTCGGAGTCCGCGCTGCCCCGGCTCATCGCCAAAATGGAGCATCTGGGCGTCAGCCGCCCGGTCGTCGGCGTCACGGTGCCGGCCGGCTACTCCTTCAACCTCGACGGCACCATGATCTACCTGACCATGGCCTCGCTGTTCATCGCGGACGCGCTGGACCGGCCGCTGGGCCTGGGCCAGCAGATCGGCCTGCTGCTGTTCATGATGATCGCCTCCAAGGGCGCGGCCGGGGTGTCGGGCTCCGGGATCGCGGTGCTGGCCAGCGGCCTCCAGTCGCACCAGCCCGCGCTGGTGGACGGCGTCGGCCTGATCGTGGGGATCGACCGCTTCATGAGCGAGGCGCGGGCCCTGACCAACTTCGCCGGGAACGCGGTCGCCACGCTGCTGGTGGGGACCTGGGTGCGCGAGGTGGACCGCGAGCGGGTCAGCCGGGTGCTGGCGGGCGACCTGCCGTTCGACGAGCGCACCCTCGTGGACGCCGAGGAGGAGCCCTCCCCCCGGGTTCCCGTCCCCGGCGGCGCCCCGGACCCGGCGTACGGGTGACGGCGGCGCGGCAGCCCTTTTCGGCGCCCGGCCCCCTCGCGGCCCCCTCCCTGGCCCCTTGCTGGCCCCCTGCGGCCCCCTCCCTGGCCCCGTGCCCGGGAGGTGGGCCGCCGCCCTTTGCCCTAGAGTCCGGACAGAAGAGGGCGCGAAATCGGGCGAAACTCGGCGAACCCGCGCGACACCGGCTCCGTGCGCGCAGAGGTCAGGAAGGTCCGGCGATGAAGGCGACCAAGGAGACCGGGGCAAGCGGGGCGACCGGAACCGGGGCGTCCGGCGACGCGCCCGAGGACACCCGGCGGATCGTCACCGTCAGCGGCGCGGCCATGCGCACCCCCGAGGAGCGGGCCCGGCAGGGCCGGGCGGCCCGGGCCCGGGCACCGCGCTCCTCCCACGCCGAGTACGCCCCCGCCCCGGACCGCACCGACCCGGTGGACACCCTGGAGCGGCAGTCGGCCACCCGGGTGCCGGAGCTGGTGCCGCTGCGCTACGGCCGGATGCTCCAGTCGCCGTTCCGCTTCTACCGGGGCGCGGCCGCCATCATGGCCGAGGACCTCTCCCGCACCCCCGTGTCGGGCCTGCGCGCCCAACTGTGCGGCGACGCCCACCTGATGAACTTCCGGCTGCTGGCCTCCGCCGAGCGCAACCTGCTCTTCGACCTCAACGACTTCGACGAGACGCTGCCCGGCCCCTGGGAGTGGGACCTGAAACGGCTGGCGGCCAGCATGGTGATCGCCGCGCGGGAGAACGGCTTCAGCACCGCGCAGCGCCGCAGCACCGTGCGCGCCACCGTACGGTCCTACCGCGAGCAGATGCGGCGGTTCGCCGGGATGCGCGACCTCGACGTCTGGTACGCGCGGGCCGACGCCGACCTGCTCAGGGAGCTGGCCGCGGGCCGGTTGCAGGCCCGCGGGCGCCGCAGGCTCGCCGCGGAACTCGCCAAGGCGCGCGGCCGGGACAGCCTCCAGGCCGCCCGCAAGCTCACCGAGTCCGTCGGCGGCAGGACACGCATCATCTCCGACCCGCCGACGCTGCGCCGTCTGGAGGACCTGCTGCCCGGCGCGGACGCGGCCCGGGTGGAGGAGCTGCTGCGCGGCCTCCTCACCGGCTACCAGCGGTCCCTGGCGCCGGACCGGCAGCATCTGCTGGAGCAGTTCGGGGTGGTGGACATCGCGCGGAAGGTGGTCGGCGTCGGCAGCGTCGGCACCCGCTGCTGGATCGTGCTGCTGGTCGGCCGGGACAGCGGCGACCCGCTGTTCCTCCAGGCCAAGGAGGCGGACACCTCGGTGCTGGCGCCGTACGCGGGCGCGAGCCGCTACGCCTTGCAGGGCCGTCGGGTCGCGGTCGGCCAGCGGCTCATGCAGGCGGCGGGCGACATCTTCCTCGGCTGGGAGCGCACGCTCGGCCTCGACGGGGTGCAACGCGACTTCTACGTCCGCCAGTTGCGCGACTGGAAGGGCGTCGTGGACCCCTCACGGATGGTGCCGCGCGGCCTGCGCGTCTTCGGGGAGCTGTGCGGGGCCACCCTCGCGCGCGCCCACGCCAGGACCGGGGACCGGATCGCGATCGCCGCCTACCTGGGCAGCGGTGACGTCTTCGACCGCGCGGTGGCCGAGTTCGCGGAGGCGTACGCCGACCAGAACGAGCGGGACCACGCGGCCCTGGCGAAGGCCGCCCGCTCGGGCCGGGTCAAGACCGAGCAGGGCTGACGCGGTTCGCCGGCCCGACGGCCGGCGCTGGGGCAACTCACAGGACTTTGCCGGGACTTTACAATCGGCCCGGGTGCCGCCTCGTCAATGGAGTCGATCCGCAAGCGAACCCCGCGCGTCCTCGCGCGGGCGGACCGACGAAAGAGAGCGATCCATGCGCCCCATGCGCCGAACTGCCCTGAGCGCCTTGGCCCTTGCCTGCACCGCGGTGCTGGCGGGCACCGTCCCCGCGTTCGCCGACGGGTCCGCCCCGTCCCCGGCCCCCGCGCAGAGCCAGGCCGCCACCCCGTCGGCGAGCGCGGCGGCCCCCTCCGCCGTGCCCTCGACGCGCGCCGCCACCGCTGCCCCCGCCCCGACCCGCGCGGCCCGGCCGGGCCAGGTCGCCGCCGTGCCGAAGGGTGCCCCCGACACCGGCCTGGCGCCCGTGGCGTCCTCGCACAGCGGCCCCGGCGGCGGGCTGATCGGCGGCGGCGCCGCCGCGGCACTCGTCCTCGGCGGCGGCGTGACCTTCCTCGTACGCCGCAGGCGGGCGACCGGGGCGTGACCCCGCTCTCCCGGCGCGCGTTCACCGCGGCGGCGACAGCCGCGCTGGTCGCGGGCTGCGGTGGCCATCGCGCCGGCCGTGCGGCGGCCACCGTCCGTCCGGCGGGCAGCAGCGGCTCCGCGACCGCGGCGCCGCCCACCGCCAAGTCCGTACGCGCGCTGGGGCGTTCGGTCCCGGTCCGGCTCCAGGTCCCCGCGATCGGGGTCGACACCCCGCTGATGCGGCTGGGGCTGGCCGCCGACGGCACCGTCCAGGTGCCGCCGATCGCGCCGCACGACCGCGCGGGCTGGTACCGGAACTCCCCGACGCCCGGCCAGACCGGCCCGTCGGTGATCCTCGCCCATGTCACGCTCGGCGCCTACGGCGACGGGGTCTTCCGCCACCTCGCCCAACTGCGCCCGGGCGACGGTGTCGTGGCGCGGCGGGCGGACGGCACGGCACCGCGGTTCACGGTCACCTCCGTGCGCACGGTCGCCAAGTCGAAGTTCCCGACGGACGCGGTCTACGGCGACGTGGACCGCCCCGAACTGCGGCTGATCACCTGCGGCGGCCCGCGCAGCGGCACCGGCTACCTCGACAACGTGATCGTCTTCGCCGAGCTGGCCTCGGCGGGCACCTGACACCCGGCCGCCGACCGCCCGACCGCAGGGCCCCGGGCCGCCGCACCCCCGTGCGGCCCGGGACCCTGCCACCGGGGAGCCCCAGCCCCCACCCGCACCCGCCCGTCCGACCCGTGGCCCCACGACATGGAGAGCGTTGAAACGGTCCCGCGAGAAGGCAGCATCCGAGCTGTTCACCGCCTTCTACCCGCGCCTCGCCGGCTGGTGCCGCCGCCTGGTCGACGACGACGAGACGGCCCACGAGATCGCCTCGGAGGCGTTCATGCGGCTGTGGGCGCGGTGGACAGCGGTGGCGGAGCCGCGCGGGTTCCTCTACGTCACCGCCACCAACCTCGTCCGCGACCACTGGCGCAAGCTGGAGCGCGAACGGCGGGCCGTGCGCCGGGCCACCGTGGAGGCCGCGATCCGGCCGCAGACCGAACCGGCCGACCCGTCGCTGCGCCTACTCGTGCAGTCGCTGCCCGAGCGGCTGCGCGTACCGATCCTGCTGCACTACTACGCCGACCTCCCGATCCGGGAGATCTCCCGGCTCACCGGCCGCCGGGAGGGCACGATCATGTCCGACCTGCACAAAGCCAGGGAACTGCTGCGCGCCCATCTGAGGAGAAGCCTTGATCACTCAGTCTGACGACGGTCAGGACTTCGACCCCGACGACCCGCTCACCGTGATCCTGCGGCCCGGTCCGGACTACCTCGGCCTGCCCCCGGGCCGGTACGAGAAGGTCCGCCGCGGCGCCGCCCGCCGCCGGATGCGCCGGGCCGTGCTCGGCCTCGGCCTGTGCGGCGCGGCCGCCGCGCTCGCGGTGCTGCCGCTGCGGCTGGCCGGGTCCGGCGGGCCCGCCGGCCCCGCCTCCCCCGCGGGGCCGCCCGTCCCTGCGCCCGCGAGCGGCGCCACCACCGGACCCACCGGACCCACCGGCCCGGCGCCCGTCCCCACGCCCACCACCGGCCGCCCCACCCCGAGCGCCCACCCCACCCGGCAGGCCCCCGCACGCCGCACCGCCACCCCGGCCCGACCGAGCCAGGACCGCCGCGCGGCCACCACCGCCGCCACCGCCACCTCCGTCCCCTCCGCCGAGCCCCCGCCGAGCCCCTCGGTCCCCGCCACGGTCCCCGCCACCGCGAACCGCCGCTGAACCGCGCACGTCCGGCCGGCCTCCCCCGAGGCCGGCCGGACGTGTTCCGCGTGCGGTGCCGTCAGTGCCCGGCAGTCACCTTCATCGCCACCGCCAACGACGGGACGGCGTACGGCGAGTCGGTGCCGACGGTCAGCCCGCTGGTGTACGTGCCGGCCCGGTCCACCGCGCCCGCGTCGAGGGTCACCCGCACCTGCACGGCCGCCCCGGGGGCGACGGTGACGGTGTGCGGCGCCGACAGCCAGCCGGCGGCACCGGAACTGCCGCAGTCGGCGTAGCCGGGCAACTGCTCGACGCCCGCGGTCGGTTCGCCGGCCGCGTCCGAGCCGCCGGCGACATACAGGCCGCAGGCCCCGGCCGCCCGGTAGACGAGCGCGCCCGCCGCCGGGAGCGCCGACCAGGAGTCGGTGGCCGGGTCGTACTCCTCGGCCTGGTTGGTCAGTTCGCCGTCGCCGACGCCGCCGACCAGTTGCAGCCGCCCGCCGGAGGAGGCGACCGCCGCGCCCCAGAGGGTGTACGGCAGCGCGGCCCGCGCCGTCCAGGCGCCGGTGCCCGGGTCGAAGGCGTACGTCGCCGCCGTGGCCTGGCCGGTGACCGGGTCGGTGCCGCCCGCGCAGACGACCTGCCCGCCGGCAGCCGCGCAGGACAGCCACGAGTCGGTGGCCGGGTAGTCCGCCACGCGGCTCCAGGTGTCGGTCCCGGGGTCGTAGGCGTACGTCGCCTGCGACGCCGGGGCGCAGTTGCCGCCGCAGCCCGCGACCACGTAGAGCCGGCCGCCGAGGACCGCGGTGCCGCCGGCGACCACGCCCGAGGGCAGCGGCGCGGCCGAGGACCAGGTGTCCGCCCGCGGGTCGTAGCGGTAGACCGCCGCCGAGACGGCGCCGCTGCCGGTCCAGCCGCCGAGGACGTAGATCTGCCCGCCGAGCGCCTCCACGCCGGGCTTCTCCAGGTTCGCCGGCATCGGGGCCAGCCGCTGCCAGCCGCCGGCCGCCGGGTCGTGGACGAGGGCCTTGGACAGCGGGCCGGAGCCGTCTGTCCCCCCGAAGACGTAGACCTTGCCGTCGACTGCCGTCGCGCCGCTGTCCTGGAGTTCGGACGGGAGAGCGTCGGCGGTCGTCCACGCGGTGGCGCCCGCCGAGGTGCCGGTCGCCGTACTGCCGGTCGCCGCCGTGCCGTTGGTGCTGCTGCTGCCTGCCGGCAGCGGGCCGGTGGTGAAGTCACCGGTGGCGTGCCGGACGGCCGAGCCCTTACCGGAGGTGCCCGACGTGTCCGACGTTCCGGCGTGCGAGGCCGGAGTGTAGGAACTTTCCTCGGAGTTGAGGACCACATGGACCGGCGCGGTGCCGGTGTTGCGGAGCGTCACCGTACGGGTCGTCGAGCGGCCCAGGGCCTGGGTGGCGCTCAACGTGCCGCCGGAGACGGTGATCCGGCCCGCGCCCAGGCTCCAGTCCTTGCCGGTGACCCGGTCGCGCGCCACGGCCGCCTTCGCGGTCGCGGCGGTGTAGGCGCCGTCGGTGACGCCCAGCGCGGTGCGGCCGTCGCGGCCGGCGGCCGACGCGGGGGCGAACAGCTCGTACGTGCCGTCCGCCGCGGTCGCGGCCGCCGCCGTGCCCGCGACGCTCACGGTGGCGCCGGACAGCGCCTTGCCGGTCTGCGCGTCGGAGACGGTCCCGGCTACCAGCCCGCCCGCGGTCGCGTCGCAGGAGCGGTCGCCCACGAAGACGTCGTCGACCTTCCAGTACCAGGAGTGCACGGCGTCGTAGCG
This sequence comes from Actinacidiphila sp. bgisy144, assembly GCF_057708105.1. Lineage (NCBI taxonomy): Bacteria > Bacillati > Actinomycetota > Actinomycetes > Kitasatosporales > Streptomycetaceae > Actinacidiphila > Actinacidiphila sp. bgisy144. The sequence goes on from NZ_JBYIRM010000016.1 coordinate 200,694, forward strand.
GAAGCGGACCCGTACGTCCTTCTCGCCCGCGGCCTGCGGGAGCGCGACGGTCTCCGGGCCGTGGGCGATCGTCCTGGACAGGTGCCAGACCGCCGTCCAGGTGGCGCCGCCGTCGGTGCTGACGTCCACGTAGGCGTTGGAGTTGTACAGCGGCGAGGTGAAGGAGTCGGCGAAGGAGACGATCGGGGTGGCGTCGCCGCTCAGGTCGAGGGCCGGCGAGACCAGGCTCGTCGTCTCATGGGTCGAGATGCCGGCGTCGAGCGAGTCGACCTCGGCGAACGCGCCGGTGCCGCCGGTGTCGTTGCCACTGCCGGACGGGTCGTCGAAGCGCCAGGTGACGCCGGAGCCGCTGTCGTCGGTGACCGTCCAGCCGTCCTGCGGGGTGCCGGCGGACCAGCCCTCGAAGTCGGTGGTGGTGCCCTGGTAGCCGAAGTGGTAGCCCGGGGCGGTGCACAGGGAGGCGTCCGTCGTGAGCGCCACGTCGCGGCTGACGTCGCGGGTGCCGACGGCGACGGTGGTGTCCGCGCCGACGTAGCCGGGCAGCGCCGAGGCGACGTGCAGCGCGTAGCTCGCGCCGTCCGGCAGCCGTACGGAGTACCGGCCGGTGGCCGGGTCGGTGGCGACCGCGCCGCCCGGGTAGCCGTCGACCGTGATCGACGCGGCCAGCGGCCAGCCGTGGCCCGAGGCGTCGGTGACGGTGCCGGAGACCGTGTGGCTGGGCAGCGCGTGCAGCGTGAACGGCTCCTTCAGCGTGCGGCCCTGGGTGATCTTCACCTTCGCGGTGGCCTTCGCGTAGCCGAACTCCGTCACCGTGAGCGTGGCGGAGCCGACCGCGGGGGCGAGCGTGAAGGCGCCCGACTCGTCGGTGGTCGTGGTGGTGGTGCGGCCGTCCGCGGTCGTGGCGGTGACCGCCGCGCCCTTCACCGGCCCGGCGGCCGTACCCGCCCCGGTGCCGCGTACGGTGCCGGTCACGGTGCCGTGCGGGCCCTGGCGCAGTGCGCCGACCCCGGCGGGGCTGCCGAGCCCGGTGGGGCCGTCCCAGCCGGCGCGGGCGGTGCACAGCTGGGTGCCGCAGGTGCCGTCGGAGCCCGCCGTGACGTCGGTCAGGTCCGCCTTGTCCGTGTCGTCGTACGGGTACGTCACCGGGTACGTGCCGGGGGTCGGGGTACCCGCCAGGGCGTACATCGCGGCGACCAGCGGCGAGGACAGCGAGGTGCCGCCCACCTGCTCCCAGCCGCCGACCGCACTGGAGTTGTAGATGCCCAGGCCCGTGGCCGGGTCGGCGTCGGCGGAGATGTCGCCGATGGCGCGGTTGGCGCAGCCGGTGTCCAGGGTCTGCTGGTACGCCGGCTTCGGCTCCACGCCCGAGCAGCCCGAACCGCCCGAGGACCACGCCGACTCGGTCCAGCCGCGCGCGGTGGACCCGTCGCGGGTCAGGGTCGTGCCGCCGACGGCCACCACGTTCGGGTTCGAGGCGGGCCAGTTGACGATGTTGCCGTAGTCGCCGGTGGACGCGGTGACCGCGATACCGGGGTGGTCGTAGTGCTGCTCGTACGCCGACGGGTCCGCCAACTCGCCCGGCACGCCGTAGGAGTTGGAGATCGCCGCCGGGTGCAGTGCGGCGGCGGTGTCCACGGCCCGGCCGAGGTCGTCGATGGCGGCGGAGTCGGCTTCCACCAGCAGGATGCGGCAGTCCGGACACGCCGCGGAGACCGCGTCCAGGTCGAGCGCGGTCTCCAGGGACCAACTGGCGTCCTCCGGCGGGTAGCTGTGCCCGCCGTCCTGGTCCAGCTTGGTGAAGCAGCCGTTCGCCGTGGTACACGCGGAAAGGCCGTAGGTCTTGCGGAACACCGCGAGGTCCGCTTCGGCGGTCGCGTAGCCGCCCGCGTCCACGATGGCGACGGTCTCACCGGTGCCGCCGGCCGGCATGTCGTACGCGGCCCGCAGGTCGCTCGGGGTCAGGGCGGCGGCGGGCGGCGTCGGGGAGCCGGCGGCCGCCAGGCCGTGGCTGTCGGTCACGTCCATCAGGTCGCAGGTGGCGTAGGGCGCGGAGCCCTTCTGCTCACTGGCGGGCACCGGTTCGGCGCAGGCCGCGGGCCGGTAGGCCGCCGTGCTCGGCGCGGTGCCGTCGCTCGCGGCGGCCGCCGCCTGTGCCGGGGCGGCGGCCGTCAGGCCGAACGCCACCGCGCAGGCGGCCGCCACGGCGGCGGCACCCATGCGTATGGGTCTGTGCATCGGACTCCTCGGGAGGTTCCGCCGGCCGGGCGGGCCGGCGCGGGTCGGGGTGCGTGCGGGTGGTGTGCGGGTGGGGCTGCGTACGGGCGTGGGTGCGGGTGGGGTGCGGGTGCGGTGCGGGTCAGACCGGCCGGTACTCCACGCCGGCCTTGCGCCGGGGCGGAGGCGGTGCCTCCGCGATCGCCTCAGCAGACGGGTCGACGGCCTCCCCGACGGACTCCTCCTCGCAGGAGCCGTCGTCGGGCTCGGCCGCAGGCTCCCCGCCTGACGGTTCGGCGCCGTTGCCAGTAGTCATCGCGGCTGCTCCGTTCTGTCCCAGACCCAGCAGTGAACGCTGCGCGGCGAGCAGGCGGCAATGCGCAGAACTACCCGGGAAATCCCCCGCTCCCCTCCCCACCTGCACCGACACCTCCCAACCCGCCCCCACCGCAGGCCCCCGACAACGCGCTACCGCCGCCCCGGCACGTCCCGGAACCACCGGCCCACGCCTGACCGACGGCACGCGCAACGGCGGCGGACCGCCAACGCACTGCGGCTGAGCGCGGGTTGGCCGGGCCGGCGCGCAGCCGCTGTGACCGGCCCGGTCATCCGCCGCAGGCGGCGGACCCGCCGAAACCACCCGGGGCAACCCGGTGCGGCGCGCGCCGCAACCTACGGGCAGTCACCACGGGCGCGCAGCCCACCAACGTCCGGCAGACGAGGGCCGGTTGGCCACCCCGCGCCCGGCCCGCGGCCTCGGGTGCCGCCTCCCGAGGGACCGCCGAAGCGGCGGCGGCTGGACGCGGGGTCGTCAGGGGGCGGGGATGTCGCCGGAGGCCACCGCGGCGATGGCGAGGGCGGTGCGGGAGGGGGCGGCGCGTTTGCGCATGGCGGTCTGGACGTGTTTGTCGACGGTGCGGGGGGAGAGCCCGAGGACGCGGGCGATCTGCGCGCTGGTGCGGCCCTGGGCGAGGAGGCGGACGACGTCGAGTTCGCGGGGGGAGAGCCGGTCGCCGTAGCCGGGGCGGCCGGGGCGGCCGCCGGCGCGGCGGCGGATGCGGTCGGCGTCGCCGGTGGCGCCGAGGGCGGTGAGGTCGGGGAGGAGGGCGCGGAGCGCGGAGCCGTCGGTGTTGCGGCAGTCGGCGGCGGCCTCCCGGGCGAGGAGGGCGTCGTAGGGGCGGGGCAGGGCCTGCCAGGCGGCGGCCGCCTCGTCGAAGAGGGCTGCCGCGGGGGCGGGTTCGCCGCGGTCGCGGGTGAGGAGCGCGGCGGTGAGCAGCCCGGCCGCGGTGGCGGTCGGGGCGCCGAGCCCGCGGGTCCCCGCGCCGAAGGACTCGGCCGCGGCCGCCGCTTCGGCCGCGCGGCCGGCCCGGAGCAGCGCGTCGACCCGCAGCGGCGCGATCTCCGCGGCCCACAGCCACAGCCCCTTGGCCTCGATCAGCCGCCACGCCGCATCGGTCGCGGCCAGCGCGTCCGCGGGCCGGTCGTCGGCCAGCGCCAGCCGGGCGAGCGCGGCGGACGGGTCGCGGAACCCGTCGGCGGGTCCGCGCGGCCGCCCGGTCGCGGCGGCGGCGCGGGTCTGCTCGCGCATGCGGGCGTGGTCGCCGCGGGCGGCGGCGAGCAGACCGCCGATCTGCAACGCGTCGGCGCGCAGCACGGGTTCGTCGGATTCGAGGGCCGCGGCCGCCCACGGTTCCAGCCCCGCCCAGCGCCCGGTGAGCCAGTCCAGATGGGCGAGGGTCCCCGCGACGAGGTCGCGCAGCCGCAGGTGCCGGTGCTCCTCGGCCAGCGCGGCGGCCGCGTCGAGCAGGTGCCGCGCGTCGTCGTAGCGGCCCCACAACATCGCGGCCTCGCCGATGTTGGCGTACCCCCGGGCACGCTGGAACACCTCTCCTGGGCTGTCCCCGCCGGCGGGCAGGTCGCGGGCCGCGTCCCAGCCGGCGGGGTCGCCGAGCACCAGCAGGGTGGCGGCGCGCTCCGCGAGGAAGGACAGCCGCTCCTGCGGCGCGCCCGAGCAGGTCGCGAAGAGCCGTCCGGCCCGCTCCAGCCAGGCACGGTGCTGTGCGGCCGGGCGCGGGGTGCCCAGCGGCCGGGCGAGCATCATCATGGCGTGCACGGCGGCGACCGGGCGGTCCTGGACCAGCCCCGGCACGGCCTGCTCCATCGCGGCGGCCGCGGCCTCGCTGTCGCCGACGTGGAACATCAGCCGGGCCAGCTGCCAGGTCGCCGCGGTCCGCTCCTCGCGGGTGAGTTCGCCCTCGGCGGTCGCGCGCAGCACCGCGACCAGCTCGCGCAGCGGGCCGTCGCCGGGCGCGGCGTACAGCGGCATGCGCTGCACCACGGGGGCGACCGCCGCGCCGCGGACGGCGCCGCCGACCAGCAGGTCCAGCAGCAGCCCGAAGGCCGTGCGCGGGTCGCCGGAGGCGATCGCGTCGTCCGCGGCGCGCCGGGCGTGCACCGCCCACCGCCCGGGGTCGGCCGCCTCCTTGAAGTGCCGTGCCAGCTCGGCCGAGCGCAGCACCGGCTCGCGTTCCAGCGCCAGCCCGGCGCGGTGGTGCAGGCGGCCGCGTTCCAGGGCGCCGAGCGCGTGGTAGACGCTGCGGGCGGCCAGCACGTGGCGGAACCCGACCCGCCCGTCGCGGTCCTCGGCCAGCAGCCCGCCCGAAAGCGCCTCGGCCAGGCCCTGTTCGACGTCCGCCGCGGGCATGGCGGCGACCTCGGCGACGAGGCCCGGGGACCGCTCCCCCTCCAGTACGGCGAGCGCGGCCAGCGCCCCGGCCGCGGCCGGCCGCAGCCGGGAGGTCCGCTCCAGTACCGCTTCGCGGATGCCGGGCGGCACGTCGAGTTCGGCGACCTCGCGCCGCAGCCATGTGCCGTCCTCGTGGACGAGGTCGGCGCGGTCGTACAGCAGCCGGACGCACTCCTCGACGGCGAGCGGCAGCCCGTCGGTGCGGGCGTGCAGGAACTCGGCGAACTCCGCGGAGACCGGCTCCCCGCCGAGCATCGAGGAGATGAGGTCGGCGGTGGCCGCGGGGTCGAGCGGCGCGGGTTCGAGCCGGGTGGTGCCGGCCTGCGCGACCATCCGCCGCAGCAGCGACCGCGCGGGGACGTCCTCGGGGCGGTAGGTGAGGACGAGGCGCGGGCCGTGCTCCCAGCGCGAGCGCAGGAACAGCAGCAGTTCGAGGGTGGTTTCGTCGGCCCAGTGCGCGTCCTCCACCACGAACAGCCCGACGCCCAGGGCGTCGACGAGTTCGGCGAGCGCGCGCAGCAGGCGGTGCCGGGCGGCCGAGTCGTCGGCCAGCGGCTCGGGTGCGGGCGGCAGTTGGCCGGCCCACTCCGGGAAGAGCGGGCGCAGCGCCCCGGCCAGACCGGTCAGCGGCAGGCCCGCCACGCTCCCGGCCAGCCGGCGCACCGCGTCCACGACCGGCCCGAGGGTGTACGGCTCCCGGAACGGCGGGCACACCGCGACGAGCGCGGACTCCGGCCGCCGCGCCAGCAGTTCGTGCAGCAGCCGGGTCTTCCCGATGCCGGCCTCGCCGGCGACGGCGACGAGCCCGGACCGCCCGTCCAGGGCCTGCCCGAACAGCGACAGGTCGCGCGCGCGGCCGGCCAGGCGGGGGACGGCGAGGTCGGGCCGCCGCGCCGGGCCGCCACCGGCACTGTTTGCTGCACTCATCTGCGCCTCCGCTCCGGCCGAGAGCACACATTGTGCCAAGCCGCGCTCAAATCCCGGCTTTTCGTGACGCACAGCACCCCGCACGGCACCCCGCACGGCCCCTGCGCGGAACCCGCCCCCGCATCCCGCCCGACCGGCGCCCTCGACGGCGAAGGCCCCTCCGGGCGGACGAACGCGTCCGCCCGGAGGGGCCGTTGGGTACGGCGGTGGGGGGGGGGGGGGGGGGGGGGGGGGGGGGGGGGGGGGGGGGGGGGGG
>NZ_JBYIRM010000017.1:0-204738 GCF_057708105.1 Actinacidiphila sp. bgisy144
CCCCCCCTTTTCCCCCCCCCTCCGCCGCTTTTCCGGCTCCCCTCACCCCGGTTCCACGCTCCGCATCACCAGTCCGCTGGCCGGCTTCGGCCCGAACGACGTCGACTTGCGGGGCATCATCACGCCCTGCCGGGCCAGGTCGAAAACGACGCCCTCGTGCACCGGGTGCATCAGGACGGCGGTGCCGCCGAGTTGACGGGCGAGCCGGACCGCGGCCTCGGCGTCGTGGATGTAGCGGATGTGCTCGGGGGAGTCCGGCACCCGCCAGACGTGGTCGAGCAGCAGGCTGTGCAGCACGGTCGCGTCCAGCCGCCGCCATGGCTCGGGCCGGTCGTCCGGCACCGTCTCACGCAGCAGCACGGCGTCCGGCCGGTCAAGGAGGTGGAAGTCCTCGCCCGCCAGCAGGAAGGCGTTCCCCGCACGCCCGGCCGCCGCACCAGGGCCCGCGCCCTCGGGCTCCCCGCTCGCCGCCGCCAGTGCCTCCAGCGCCTCAGACAGGTCTTGGGTGGCCAGCCGCCGTACCCGGAAGGCGCCGCGCGCGGCGGCGAGGGCGGCGCCGGGCGCGAGCTCGGGCAGCACCCGGTGGATCGCGCGCACCCGCAGCGGATAGCGGGCGCTGTCCACGAGCAGCACCAGGCCGTAGTCCCAGCCGGTGCCGGGCGGGTGGTCGGCCTGGAGCCGGCGGTAGGTGGCCCAGCGGTGGTGCCCGTCGGCGATCAGGGCCTGGCGGGCGGCGAGTTCGGCGTCGACCGCGGCCAGCTCGGCGGGGTCGGTCAGCGCCCACAGCCGGTGCCGTACGCCGTCCTCGGTGGTGATCGCGAGCAGCGGTTCCGCGCTGGCGGCGGTGCGTTCGACGATTGCGGCGGTGGCGGGTCCGTCGCGGTAGGAGAGCAGCAGGGGTTCGAGGTTGGCCCCGGTCGCGCGCATCAGGGCGGCGCGGTCGGCGACCGGCCCGGGCATGACGTCCTCGTGCGGGAGGACGGCGCCCTCCTCGGGGCCGCTGAGCCGCAGGGCGCCGATCACCCCGCGCTGGAGGTGGTCGCCGTCGCGCTGCTCGTAGACGTAGAGGGCGGGGGCCGGGTCCTGGGCGAGGACCCCGCGGTCGAGCCAGGTCGCCAGGGTGCGGGCGGCCTTGCGGTGCCGGGCGTCGGGGGTGGTGGCGTCCGGGAGGATCAGCCGGACCACGTTGTACGGGTCGGCGGTCTCCAGATGGCGCTGGCCGTCGGGGCGTACCACGACGTCGTACGGCGGCGAGGTGACGGCGGCCAGGCTGCCGACGTGCTCCCGTACGAAGCGCAGCCCGCGGAACGGCGCCAGGTGAGGGCCCCGCGGGTGGTCCTGATCGGTGTCGGTCATCCGCGCATGCTACGACGCCCTCGCGGCGCCGGGGCCGATCGGCATGGGGGATGATCGAGGGGTAGCCCACCGACGAGGAGCGAGCCCCGCCATGACGTACCGCACCAGCCCGCACCGCAGCGACGAGCCGCTGGACACGGCGTACGACACCGCGCTGCTGGACCTCGACGGCGTGGTGTACGCGGGCGGGGAGGCGATCGCGCACGCGGTGGAGTCGCTGGGCACCGCGCGGCGGCAGGGCATGCACCTCGCCTACGTCACCAACAACGCCTCGCGTACGCCGGACGCGGTCGCCGAGCATCTGACGCGGCTGGGGGTCCCGGCGGGGGCGGACGACGTGATCACCTCGGCGCAGGCGGTGGCGCGGCTGATCGCGGACCAGGTGCCGGCCGGTGCGAAGGTGCTCGCGGTGGGCGGGGAGGGGCTGATGGTGGCGCTGCGCGAGCGCGGCCTGGTCCCGGTGGACTCCGCGGACGACGACCCGGTGGCGGCGGTGCAGGGGTACGGTCCGGACCTGCGGTGGTCCCAGCTGGCGGAGATGGCGTACGCGGTGAACCGGGGGGTGCCGTGGTTCGCGTCGAACACGGACCTGACGATCCCGAGCGGGCGGGGCATCGCGCCGGGCAACGGCGCCGCGGTGCAGGCGGTGCGGATCGCGACGGGCGGTGACCCGCAGGCGGCGGGCAAGCCGCTGCCGCCGATGCACCGGGAGACGGTGCTGCGTACCGGCGCGCGGCGGCCGCTGGTGGTGGGGGACCGGCTGGACACCGACATCGAGGGGGCGTTCGCGGGCGGGGTGGACTCGCTGCTGGTGCTGACGGGGGTGACCGACCCGGCGGCACTGCTGGCGGCCGAGCCGAAGCACCGGCCCACGTATGTCGGGCGGGACCTGCGGGAGTTGCTGGTGGCGCAGCCGCCGGTGGAGGTGGGTGCGGCGGGGGCCGCCGTGTGCGGGGGGTGGAGTGCGTCGGCCGCGGGCGGGGTGCTCGCGGTGGAGGGCGACGGCGACCCGCTGGACGGGCTGCGGGCGCTGTGCGGGGCGGCCTGGAGCAGTGCGGGCGAGGGGAGTTGCGGCCTGGACGCGGGGAAGGCGGTCGGGCGGCTGGGGCTGTAGAGCGCCGTCGGGCCGGGCACCGCGGGCGGTGGTGCGTCCGGCGCCGCCCCGAGCATCCACCCTATGACGCAGGTCACGTCGCGATGTCGCACGCGGTGTAGACCGGATCGGGCCCGACGAGCGTATGCCCGGTGAGACCGAGCAGACCCGGGAGCGATCGTTGACCGTCGAGGAGTTCGAGGAGTTCTACGCGCAGACGGTCGGTCGGCTGACCGGCCAGTTGTACGTGATGCTCGGCGATCACCAAGAGGCGCAGGACGTCGTGCAGGAGGCGTTCGTCCGCGGTTGGAGCCGGCGGCGCCAACTGCGGTCCGACGCACGCCCGGAGGCTTGGGTGCGTACGGTCGCGTGGCGGCTGGCGGTGAGCCGCTGGCGGGGCCGGCGGCGTACCGCGGAGGCATGGCACCGGACCGGGCCGCCGGTAACTGCGGAGGGTCCTGGGCCGGAGCCGGTGGTGCTGGTGGAGGCGCTGCGCGAGCTGCCGCCGAAGCAGCGCCGCACGCTGACCCTGCACTACGTCTGCGATCTGAGTGTGGACCAGATCGCGGCGGAGACCGGGGTGTCGGTGAGCACCGTCAAGACGCATCTGGTCCGGGGCCGCTCGGCGCTCGCCCACCTCCTGAACGATCCGCGGCACGAGGAGGCTTCCGGTGCCTGAACACCGCGACGCGCACGGCGACTTCGACGACCTGGGCGGCCTGCCGGGGCCCTTCGGCGGGTCCGGTCCTGATGGTCCTGATGGTCCGGACGAGCCGCTGCGCGCCCTGTTCAAGTCGGCCGCCGCCGACGGGCAGGCCAGGACGCGTTCCGCGCCGCCGGCGGAGGTCCGGGCGCGGGGAGCGGCGCGGCGCCGACGGCGTGCGGCGGTGGCCGCGGCCGCGCTGTCCGTGGTGCTCGCCGGAACAGCCGCGGGGCTGGTCTCGGCGCTGCCGCGCGGCGGCGGCTCCGTACCGCCCGGCAGCACGAGCAGCGGCGGGGGCGGGTCCGCCACCGCGCCGGGCACCGCGAGCAGCGGCCCGGTGCGCGGCGCGGACCCGGCCGGCACCACGCTGTCCCGGGCGCCCTCGACCACGACCAGCGTGCGGGGCACCGGCGCCGCGGACGGTGCCACCGGGCTGCCGTCCTCCCCGGCGAGCACCACACCGGCCTACCCGCGGACCACGGCGCCCTGAGCGCCCGCACCCCGTATCCCGCCCATACGCCCGCCCGCACGTCCGTACCCCCGTATCCCGAACGCCCGCTTCCGATCGACGGCTTCGCATCCTGATCCCGATATCCCGCACCGCCCCCGCCCGCGCGCCCCGGCCGCCAGGGCGCGGTGCCGTACGTCCGGACGCAGCCCGAAAGGTCCGTTCATGACGATCTCCCCTGCCCTGCCGACCGTCGAGGCGGCCGAGTCCGAGCCGGAGCGCCCTGGTGCTCGGCGCCGGCGCCCCTTCTCGGTGCGGCGCTTCACCGGCCGGCTGACGCGTGCCGACCGCGACGTGCTGTGGCTGTACGTCTTGACGCGGGCCGGGCTGTGGGGCACGGAGTACTGCGCCCGCTGGCTCTTCCCGGCCGACGGGGACAGCCGCCACCCGGCGGCGGTCCTCGCGCCGTGGCAGCAGTGGGACTGGGCGTATTACCTGCACATCGCGCGGGACGGCTACTTCCCGGCGGGCGCGCCGGGCCCCGGCCAGGTCGGCTGGGACAACCGGGAGGCGTTCTTCCCCGGCTTCCCGCTGGTGCTGCGGGCGGTGCACACGGTGATCGGCGACTGGACGGCGGCGGGGCTGACCGTCTCCTTCGCCGCCGGCGCGGTCGCGGTGGTGGCGCTGGGGCGGATAGCCGGGCTGGACCAGCCGGGTGCGGGCGCGCCGCGGCGGACGGCCGCGCTGTTCCTGCTGTCGCCGTGTGCGGTGTTCCTCGCCGCGGGCTACACCGAGTCGCTGTTCCTGGCGCTGGCGCTGCCCGCGTGGCTCGCGGCCCGCCGGGAGGAGTGGGCGCGCGCGGCGGTGCTGGCGTGCCTGGCGTGCACGGTGCGGGTGTCCGGGCTGTTCCTGGTGGCGGCGCTCGTGGTCCAGCTGCTGGTGGCGGTGCGGCGGCCGCGCGACCTGCGCCCGCTGGCGTGGCTGGCGCTGCCCGCGCTGCCGCCGCTGCTGTACAGCGCCTACCTGCACTCGCGTACCGGCGACTGGCTGGCGTGGAAGGACGCGGAGGACCGGGGCTGGGCGCGGCAGTTCCACAGTCCGTGGAGCGCCTGGCACCACACGTGGACCGCGGCGTTCGGGCACACCCAGGGCACGGGGTACGCGGTGATGTTCCAGGCCGAACTGGTCGGGATGGCCGCCGGGACGGTGCTGCTGGTGTTCCTGCTGGTGCGGCGCCGGTGGGCGGAGGGGGTGTACGTCGGGCTGAGCCTGTGGGCGCTGGGCACGTCGTACTGGTACATGTCGATCCCGCGGGCGGCGCTGCTGTGGTGGCCCCTGTGGACGTCGCTGTGCGCGGCGACCGCGGTCCGGCCGCGGCTGCGCACCGCCTACTTCGCGGTGGCCGGGCCGCTGGGCACCGTGCTGGCGCTGGCCTTCTTCACCGGGCGGTGGGCGGGGTGAGGGCGGCCGGGCGGTGCCCGGCGGCGGTCAGGCGGCGGCCGTCTGTGCTTCCGCCTCGGCCGCGGCGACGGCGGCGCGGAGCAGGTCGTCCTCGGTGCGGCCCTGGCGCCAGTAGCCGGTGAACGAGACCGCCTTGCGGTCCATTCCGCGCTCGGTCACCAGGTGGCGGCGCAGCGCCCGTACGCAGCCGGCCTCGCCGGCCAGCCACGCGTAGGGCGCGGCCCCGTCGGGGGCGGCGGTGGCGCGTACGGCGTCCAGCAGGGGTGTGGTGCGGTCGTGGCCGGCGCGGACCAGCCATGTGACGCGGGCGTCGGCCCGGGTGGGCAGGTGGCGGCGGTCGTCGGGGTGGCCGACCTCGACGAAGGCGCGGACCGGCAGCCCGGCGGGGAGCGAGGCGAGGATGTTCGCCACCGCGGGCAGCGCGGTCTCGTCGGCGGCGAGCAGCACCCAGCCGGTGCCGGCCGGCGGGCGGAACTCGATGCCGCCGTTGTCCTCGACGACGGGTGCCAGCAGCGCGACGCGGTCGCCGGGGCAGGCCCGCGCGGCCCAGCGGGAGGCCGGGCCGAGGTCGCCGTGCAGGGCGAAGTCGATGTCGAGTTCGGCGGTTTGCGGCCGGACGGCGCTGACGGTGTAGGTGCGCATCACGCCGCGCAGGTCCGGGTCGAGGCCGCGCCAGCGGGCGTACCAGTCGTCGTCGAGGACTTTGGGCAGGACGGGCGCGGACTGGCCGGGGCGCGGCAGGAAGAGCTTGACGCGCTGGTCGCGGCCGCCGGTGACGATCCGGGCGAGGCCGGCGCCGCCGAGCACGACGCGGCGCAGCGTGGGGGACAGCTGCCGGGTGCGCACGACCCGCGGGTGGAAGAACTGGTACGGGCGCTCGTTCACGGGGCGGTCGTTCACGGTGTCAGACCAGCTTCTTCGCGGAGGTGATGGCGTGGGTGAGGGCGTCGATCCGGTCGGCGCACTTGGCGTAGGAGAAGATCGGCTCGCTGGGCCAGCCGACGACCTGGCCGCCCTTGACCGCGGGGAGCTTCGTCCAGGTGGGCTTGCCGGTGAGGTCCTTGGGCTGGAGGGTGGCGGTGCGGTTGTCGAGCATGATGATGTCCGCCTGGTATTTGTCGGCGTTCTCCCAGCTCAGCGTCTCGAAGAAGCCGCCCTTGACCTGGTTCGGGACGATGAAGTCCACCCCGAGGCTCTGGTAGTAGCGCAGGTCGGAGGCGGCGGCGGGGGTGGAGACGTACAGCGAGTCGGCGCTCGCCGAGCCGGCCATGACGGTGATGCCGGGGTGCGCTTTGACGGCCGCGCGCAGGGCGGCGGAGGACTTCTCGAAGCGGGCCTTCTGGGCGGCGTTGGTGCCGGCGGCCATGTCGGCGCCCAGGGACGCGGCGAGTTCGGCGTAGCGCTGGAGCGGCGTGGTGAGGGGGACCCCGGCGACGTTGATGCCGACGCTGGGCGCCAGGGCGAGGATCTTCGCGGAGCTGTCGTCGGGGACGAACCAGAGCGTGGGGGCCTGGTACATGTGGCTGACGAGCAGGCCGGGGTTCAGGGCGGCGTACTTCTCGATGTTGAACTCGCCCCAGGCGTTGCCGATCACGGTGAGTTTCTTCACGTCGAGGTCGCCGGCCATCGGGTCGGGCGAGCCGTCCTTGAGGGTGGTCGGGCCGAAGACGCCGGTGCACTCGACGCCGTAGTCGTGCAGGGCCGCGGCGGTGCCGGTGTAGGCGACGAGGTTCGCGGGTATGCGGTCGGCCTTGGCGGTCTTCTTGCGGTCGTCGGTGAAGCTCCAAGGGCCGCCGGCCTTGGTGTCCTTGCCGCCGGAGGAGGCCGCGGCGGCGTCGGAGCCGGAGCCGGACGACCCGCCGCACGCGGCCAGCAGCGCGCCGAGACCGACGGACCCGCCCGCGGCGAGCACCCCTCGGCGCGACGGTTCGGAGACTGGGGCGAAACGGGACGCGTGCATGGGGCTACCGCTCTGCTCGAAGTGGACTGGCGAGGGTAGGCTAACCTAAGTCCGTGCTGGTCGACCGACACTCCCCGCCCCAGGCGGACACCGGGCCCCCGTCCGCCCCAGCGCGCGGCAGCGTCGCGCGCGCCGACGCCCGCCGGGCCGCCGGGCTGCTGCTGGCCGTCGGGCTGCTCGCCGTCGTGGTGGTGGCGAGCATCGCGATCGGCGCGCGGAACGTGCCCGTCGGCCACGTGTGGCACGGCCTGTTCCACTACACCGGCACGGACGACGACGTGGTCATCCGCAAACTGCGGCTGCCCCGTACCGTACTCGGCCTGGTCGTCGGCGCCGCGCTCGGTGTCGCCGGGGCCGCCATGCAGGCGCTGACCCGCAACCCGCTCGCCGACCCGGGCCTGCTCGGCGTCAACGCCGGTGCGGCCGCCGCCGTGGTCTCCGGGATCAGCTTCCTCGGGGTCACCTCCACCACCGGCTACGTCTGGTTCGCGCTGGTGGGCGCCGCGGTGGTCTCCGTGCTCGTCTACGCCATCGGCGGCAGCCGCTCGGCGACCCCGGTACGGCTCGCGCTCGCCGGCACCGCCATCACCGCGCTGCTCCAGGGCTGGACCACCGCCGTCGAACTCACCGACAAGGTCGCCCTGGACCGGATGCGCTTCTGGCAGGTCGGCTCGCTCGCCTCGGCGAACATGTCCACCGTGCGGGACGTCGCGCCCTTCCTCGCGGTCGGCGCGGTGCTCGCCCTGGCCACCGCCCGCCCGCTGAACGCCGTCGCGCTCGGCGACGACACCGCGCGCGGCCTCGGCGCGAAACTCACCCGCACCCGCGTGCTGGTGATGGCCGCGATCACCCTGCTGTGCGGCGCCGCGACCGCCGCGTGCGGGCCGATCGTCTTCGTCGGCCTGATGGTGCCGCACGTGGTGCGCGGCATCACCGGCCCCGACATGCGCTGGATCATCCCCTACGCCGCGGTGCTCTCGCCGGTGCTGCTGCTCGGCTCCGACGTCATCGGACGGGTCGTCACCCGGCCCGCCGAACTCCAGGTCGGCATCGTCACCGCCGTCATCGGCGGCCCCGTCTTCATCGCGCTGGTCCGACGCCGAAGGATGGCCGAACTGTGAGCCGGACCCTGACCCGGACCCCCGGCCGGAGCACGGCCCCGCACCGGACCGTGCTGCGCCGAGGCCACCTCTCGCTGCCGGTCGACCGGCGCTCGCTGCTGGTCTGCGCGGGCCTGCTGGTGGTCGCGCTGGCCATCTCCGTGGTGCTCATCGGCACCGGCGACTACCACATCGCCCCGCTCGACGTGGTGCGCAGCCTCACCGGCCACGGCGACGCCGGGCAGGACTTCATCGTGCGCCAACTGCGGCTGCCGCGGGTCGTGGTGGCGCTGCTGGTCGGCGCGAGCCTGGGCATGGCCGGTGCCGCCTTCCAGACCGTCTCCCGCAACCCGCTGGGCAGCCCGGACGTCATCGGCTTCGGCCAGGGCTCGGCGGCCGGCGCGCTGGTCGTGATCGTGCTGCTCAAGGGCTCCTCGTACCAGGTCGCGATCGGCGCGGTCGCCGGCGGGCTGCTCACCGGGATCGCGGTGTACCTGCTGGCGTGGAAGCGCGGCGTGCACGGCTACCGGCTGGTGCTGGTCGGCATCGGCGCGTCCGCGGTGCTGTCGGCGGTCAACAGCTACCTGCTGGTCAAGGCGGACATCGTGGACGCGGCCCGGGCCGTGGTGTGGATCACCGGGTCGCTGGACGGCCGCGACTGGTCGCAGGCGTGGCCGCTGCTCGGCGCGGCTGTCGTCCTCATGCCGACCCTCGTCATCAGTGGACGTGCGCTGAGGATCACCGAGATGGGTGATGACGCCGCCAGCGCGCTGGGGGTACGCGTCGAGCGCGTCAGGCTCGTCACGGTCCTGGCGGCGGTGCTGCTCACCGCCTCCGCGACCGCCGCCGCGGGCCCGATCTCGTTCGTCGCGCTCACCGCACCCCAACTGGCGCGCCGCCTGACCCGCTCGCCCGGCGTCGCCCTCGTGCCCTCCGCCCTCATGGGCGCGACCTTGCTGGTGGCCGCCGACTGGGCCGCCCAGCGCGCCTTCGGGACGGGCGAGGTGCCGGTCGGCGTGGCCACCGGGGTGCTCGGCGGCGGCTACCTGCTGTGGCTGCTGGTCAGCGAGCGGAAAGCGGGGCGGATATGAGCGGCAAGCAGTCAGCGCGGCCGGCGACGGCCCGACCGGGAAAGGGGTTCCGCCGGATGTTCCGCGGCACCGACAAGTCGACAACCGCCACCGCGAAGACGCCGGGCCGCGGCCAGGACGGCGAACCGTCCGGCGGCTCCCGCCTCACCGCCGAGTCCGTCACCCTCGGCTACGACCAGCGGGTCATCGCGGAGGACCTCTCGGTCGCGATACCCGACCGCTCCTTCACCGTCATCGTCGGCCCCAACGCGTGCGGCAAGTCCACCCTGCTGCGCGCCCTGTCCCGGCTGCTCAGGCCGGCGCAGGGCCGGGTGCTGCTCGACGGCCACGCGATCGGGTCCCTCCCGGCGAAAGCCGTGGCCAGGACCCTCGGCCTGCTCCCGCAGAGTTCGGTCGCGCCCGACGGCATCACCGTCTCCGGGCTGGTCGCCCGCGGCCGCTACCCGCACCAGGGCCTGCTGCGGCAGTGGTCGCCCGAGGACGAGCGGATCGTCGACGAGTCGATGGCCGCCACCGGCATCGACGCCCTCGCCGATCGCTTTGTCGACGAACTCTCCGGCGGGCAGCGGCAACGCGTCTGGATCGCGATGGCCCTCGCCCAGCAGACCCCGCTGCTGCTCCTCGACGAGCCGACCACCTTCCTGGACATCCAGCACCAGATCGACGTCCTCGACCTGTGCGCCGAACTCCACGAGCAGCACGGCCGCACCCTCGTCGCGGTCCTGCACGACCTCAACCAGGCCGCCCGCTACGCCACGCACCTCATCGCCATGAAGGACGGCCGGATCGAGGCCCAGGGCCCGCCCGCCGAGATCCTCACCACCGAACTGGTCGAGCGCGTCTTCGGGGTGCGGTGCCGGATCATCGACGACCCGGAGAGCGGCACGCCCCTGGTGGTGCCCGCCGCCCGGCGCGCGGCGGCCAAGACCGATGACGCGGCCGAAGGCGACGAGGAGCGTACGGACGCGGCAGAGGGGGACGAGGACCGTACGGCCACGGCCGAAGACGGCGCGGAGGACCGCACGGACCGGGGCGGTGGCGCTACAGCAGCGAGCGCAGCCTCAGCAGGTCCCGCAGGCTCGCCTGCACCCTGACCCGGCCGGAGCCCCACGCCTTCGCGAAGTTCAACTCGCCGCCGACCAGCCCGACCAGCACGTCGCCGGTCATCGCCAGCCGGATCTGCGCCTTCTGCCGGGGGGCGCCCGGCACCGTCACCACGTCCTGGATGCTGCTGCCCGCCAGCTTGCCGGCGAAGGTGACGTCCAGGTCCGTGAGGTGGCAGCTCAGCGAGCGTTCCAGGGCGGTGGCGTCGCGGACGGCGCCCTCGGCCTTCGCGAGGTTCGCCGCAAGGGTGTCGAGCGCGCTGCGGCACTCCTCGATGGTGGCCATCGGCTGAGATGTCTCCCGGTGGTCGGTACGTCCGGATGACGGTACCGCAGGGCCCGCGCTCGGGGAGCGGCGACGGAAAGAGGTAGCGTCGTCACCGCGTGCACCAGTGGGCGGCGACATGCGCCGACGGCGAGGCGAGGAGTGTGAGCGATGCGGGACGCGCTGCGTACCTGTCTGCAGATCGCGGGCGGCCTGACCGAGGCCACCCGCCGCCGTGCGGCAGAGGCCGCACGGGAGATGCTCGACCAGGCGGGTATCGACCCGGCGGCCCTCCAGGAGCGGATCGGCGCGGCCATCCCGCAGGAGGTGCAGACCCTCGCGGACGAGCTGGTCGCCTCCGGCCGGGCCAACCGCGACCTGCTGCTCGGCATCGTCCGCGAGGAGGTCGACAAGGCGATGAGCCGAGTCGGCCGGCTCGCCGACGAGGTCACCAAGGTCGGCGTCGTCCTGGAGGCGCTGGAGCGCCGGATCAGGAACCTGGAGCAGCCCGGGGCCGACACCGGTCCGGACGGCGCCCCGGGCGCGGGCCGTACCCGGGCCCCGGCTCCCACCCCCACCGCCACCGCCAAGGAACGGGCGCAGCGCACCCCGCCCGCGGCGCCACCCGTCGAACACGTCCGGGTCGACACCGAACCGGCCCCCACCTCGGTCGCCAACCCCCGCAGGACCGCCGCGCCCGGGAAGCCCGCGTCCGCGAAGCCCGCACCGGCGAAGAAGGCCGCACCGGCAGCGAAGAAGACGGCAGCCAAGAAGACCGCAGCCAAGAAGACCGCCGCGAAGCAGGCACCCGCGAAGCAGGCCGCGGCCAAGAAGACGGCCGCCAAGAAGGCCCCCGCCAAGAAGACGGCAACCACGGGTACTCCCGCGGAGGAGACCGCCGCACGGCCCACACCGGCGAAGCAAACAGCGGCGAAGCAGACGCCCGCCAAGAAGGCCCCCGCGAAGACGACGCCCGCCAAGCAGGCCGCCGCCAAGAAGACCGCGGCCGCGAAGAGCACCCCGGCCAGGAAGGCCCCCGCCAAGCGCACCCCGGCGGCGGGGTCCGGCGGTACGGGGACGCCCGCCACCCCAAAGGGCACGGGCGATGAGTGAAAGCTACGATCTGCCGGGACTCGACCCGCACCCCCACCCCCACCCCCC
Source organism: Actinacidiphila sp. bgisy144 (assembly GCF_057708105.1). Classification (NCBI taxonomy): domain Bacteria; kingdom Bacillati; phylum Actinomycetota; class Actinomycetes; order Kitasatosporales; family Streptomycetaceae; genus Actinacidiphila; species Actinacidiphila sp. bgisy144. The sequence goes on from NZ_JBYIRM010000017.1 coordinate 11,742, forward strand.
GGCGGAGCCGCCCGCGGCGCAGCAGACCGCCCCGGCCCCGAGCGAGGAGCCGGGCGGGGCGGCCGAAGCCTCGCAGCGGGTGGAGCCGTTGGGGGTGGCGGTCGAGGCGACGGGGAATGCTGACGTCGACGCCGCGGTTGAGCGGCTGCGGGACGCGGACGCGCTCCCCACCGACGCGCACATCGAGGTCTACGAAGATGTGCACGCAGGACTGCGGAACGCACTGACCGCGCTGGACGAGAACAGGGGCTGAACCGTACGTGGCACGACGCCGACTCGACGCTGAGCTGGTGCGCCGGAAACTCGCGCGCTCCCGCGAGCACGCCGGGCAGTTGATCGCCGCAGGCCGGGTGACCGTGGCCGGGGCGACCGCGACCAAGTCGGCCACGCAGGTGGAGACCAGCGCGGCCCTGGTCGTCGCGAAGGACGACGGCGACCCGGACTACGTCTCGCGCGGCGGCCACAAGCTGGCCGGTGCGCTGGCCGCCTTCACCCCGCGCGGCCTGACCGTGGCCGGCCGCCGCGCCCTGGACGCCGGGGCCTCCACCGGGGGCTTCACCGACGTGCTGCTGCGCGCGGGCGCCGCCGAGGTGGTCGCGGTGGACGTCGGCTACGGCCAACTCGCCTGGTCGCTCCAGAGCGACGACCGGGTCACCGTCAAGGACCGCACCAACGTACGGGAGTTGACGTTGGAGGCGATCGACGGCCGGCCGGTCGGCCTCGTCGTCGGCGACCTGTCGTTCATCCCGCTCGGCTTGGTGCTGCCCGCGCTGGTGCGGTGCGCCGCGCCGGACGCGGACCTGGTGCTGATGGTGAAGCCGCAGTTCGAGGTGGGCCGGGAGCGGCTGGGCAGCGGCGGCGTGGTCCGCAGCAGCCGACTGCGCGCCGAGAGCGTGCGGAAGGTGGCCGAGCAGGCCGCCGTACTCGGGCTGGGAGCGCTCGGCGTCACCGCCAGCCCGCTGCCCGGCCCGTCCGGGAACGTGGAGTACTTTCTGTGGCTGCGCTCCGGCGCCCCCGCGCTGGACCCGGCCGAAGTCGACCGTGCTGTGGCGGAGGGGCCCCGATGAGCGAGCTGTCCAATACGTCCGAATCCGCGTCCGAGGCCGGGTCCGAGCCCGGGTCCGGGGCCGCGTCCGTGCCCGCGGCTGCCGCCGATCCGGCGGACGGGTCCGCGGCCGCCGGCCGCACCGTCTTCCTGCTGACCCACACCGGCCGCGAGTCGGCGATCCGCAGCGCCGAGCGGGTGGTGCACGGGCTGATGCGCTGCGGCATCGGGGTGCGGCTGCTGGAGGACGAGGCCGCGGACCTCCCGCTGCCGCCCGCCGTCGAACTCGTCGGCGAGGTCGGTCCGGGTTCGGTCCAGGGCTGCGAACTGATCATCGTGCTGGGCGGTGACGGCACCCTGCTGCGCGGCGCGGAGTTCGCCCGCGCCTCCGGGGTGCCGATGCTCGGCGTCAACCTCGGCCGGGTCGGCTTCCTCGCCGAGGCCGAGCGGGACGACCTCGACAAGGTCGTGGACCGGGTCGTCACCAAGGAGTACGAGGTCGAGGAGCGGATGACCCTCGACGTCCTGGTGCGCAACGACGGCCGGATCGTCCACACCGACTGGGCGCTCAACGAGGCGTCGGTGGAGAAGGCGTCCCGCGAACGCCTGCTGGAGGTCGTCACCGAGGTCGACGGCCGCCCGGTCTCCGGGTTCGGGGGCGACGGCGTCGTGTGCGCCACGCCGACCGGCTCCACCGCCTACGCGTTCTCCGCCGGCGGGCCGGTGGTGTGGCCGGAGGTCGAGGCGCTGCTCATGGTGCCGATCAGCGCGCACGCGCTGTTCGCCCGGCCGCTGGTCACCTCGCCGCGGTCGGTGCTGGCGGTCGAGGTGCAGCCGCAGTCCCAGTACGGGGTGCTGTGGTGCGACGGGCGGCGCACCGTCGAACTGCTGCCCGGTGCCCGGGTGGAGGTGCGGCGCGGCGCCGTGCCGGTCCGGTTGGCCCGGCTGCACCACGCCTCGTTCACCGACCGCCTGGTGGCGAAGTTCGCACTGCCCGTCTCCGGCTGGCGCGGGGTGGTCGTGCCCTGACCCACCGGGGTGGTCCGGTGCGGTCGGTACCCCCGACTCATGCGAACGGGTACCCCGGGCGGTCCCACGGCCAGCCGAAACCTCGTATGGTCGTATCCGTGTTGGAGGAAATGCGGATTCGGTCGCTCGGAGTCATCGAGGATGCCGTGGTGGAGCTGTCCCCCGGCTTCACCGCGGTGACCGGCGAGACCGGCGCGGGCAAGACCATGGTCGTCACCAGCCTGGGGCTGCTGCTCGGCGGCCGCGCCGACCCGGCGCTGGTGCGGATCGGCGCCAAACAGGCGGTGGTCGAGGGCAGGATCGGCCTCGACCCGCAGGCGCCGGCCGCGGTGCGGGCCGCTGAGGCGGGCGCCGAACTGGATGACGGCGCGCTGCTGATCAGCCGTACGGTGTCGGCCGAGGGCCGGTCCCGCGCGCACGTCGGCGGCCGCGGGGTGCCGGTCGGCCTGCTGGGCGAACTCGCCGACGAACTGGTGGCGGTGCACGGCCAGACCGACCAGCAGGGGCTGCTGCGCCCGGCGCGGCAGCGCGAGGCCCTGGACCGGTACGCGGGCGACGCCGTCGCCGGCCCGCTGGCGACGTACGGCGCGGCCTACCGGCGGCTGCGCGAGGTCGCCGAGCAGCTCGACGAGCTCACCACCCGCGCCCGGGAACGCGCCCAGGAGGCGGACCTGCTGCGGTTCGGCGTGGAGGAGATCTCCGCGGCCGAGCCGCTGCCGGGCGAGGACACCGAACTGGCCGCCGAGGCCGAGCGCCTGGGCAACGCCGAGGCGCTGGCCGCCGCGGCCACGCTCGCGCACGCGGGCCTGGCCGGCAACCCCGAGGACCCCGAGGGCGTCGACGCGGGCACCCTGGTGGCGGCCGCCCAGCGCGCCCTGGACGCGGTCAGCGCCCATGACCCGGTGCTCGCCGACCTCGCGGCCCGGCTCGGCGAGATCGGCATCCTCGCCGGGGACGTCGCCGGGGAGCTGGCCGGATACGCCGACAACCTCGACGCGGACCCGCTGCGGCTGGCCGCCGTCGAGGAGCGGCGGTCCGTCCTGGCCCACCTGGTCCGCAAGTACGGCACCGACGCCGCCGACACGGCGGAGGGCGGCGGCATCGACGCGGTCCTCGCCTGGGGCCGGCGCAGCGCCGCCCGGCTGGACGAACTCGAGGGCGACGACGACCGGATCGCCGAACTGACCGCCGAACGCGACGCGCTGCGCGCCGAACTCGGCGCGCTCGCCCAGCGCCTGACCGACGCCCGTACGGAGGCCGCCGAGCGGTTCGCGGTCGCCGTGACCGCGGAACTCGCCGAACTGGCGATGCCGCACGCCCGCGTCACCGTCGGCATCCGCCAGACCGAGGCGGCCGACCCGGACGCCGGCGTGGAGGTCGGCGGCCGCGCGGTGCTCTACGGGCCCACCGGCGCCGACGAGGTCGAACTGCAACTCGCCCCGCACCCGGGCTCCCCGGCGCGCCCGATCGCCAAGGGCGCCTCGGGCGGCGAGCTGTCCCGGGTGATGCTCGCCGTCGAGGTGGTCTTCGCCGGGTCCGACCCGGTGCCCACCTACCTCTTCGACGAGGTGGACGCCGGGGTCGGCGGCAAGGCCGCGGTCGAGGTCGGCCGGCGGCTGGCCCGGCTGGCGCGCACCGCCCAGGTCGTCGTCGTCACCCACCTGCCGCAGGTGGCCGCGTTCGCCGACCGGCAGCTGCTGGTGGAGAAGACCAACGACGGGTCCGTCACGCGCAGCGGCGTGTCCGTCCTCGAAGGCGAGGACCGGGTGCGCGAGCTGTCCCGCATGCTCGCCGGGCTGGAGGACTCGGAGCTGGGCCGCGCCCACGCCGAGGAACTCCTCGCCGCGGCCAAGGCGTCCCGCTGAGCCCCCGCCCCTCGCAGCGCCACGCCCGGCCGGGCCCGGGGCGCGGCGTACGAACGCGAGTCACTACGGCGAGGAGCCGCACACGGTGAACCGGAGCAGCGGGCACGTATCGGTCGCCGCGTCGGCGGCAGCGGCCACCAGGGCCGCCTACCGGCAGCTGCGGCGCCGCCCCCCGGTGGAGGCGCGGATGTGGCAGCGCACCAACTACGCGGGCCGGGGCGTGGAGTTGTACGGCGGGCTGGCGGCGGCGGCCGGCGCGGCGACGGCGATGGCCGCCGCCCGCGGGGTGAGCGTACGGGCCCGGATCGCGGCGGTCGGCGCGGCGCTCGCGGCCGGCGCGTGCGGTGCCTACGACGACCAGAAGGGCGTCCCCGGCGAGCGCGGCTTCGCCGCCCACCTGGGCGCGTTGCGCGAGCGGCGGCTGACCTCGGGCGGGGTGAAGCTGCTCGGCATCGGCGCGGCGGGCCTGGCCGCGGGCGCGCTGCTCAAGGCCCGGCCGCTCGACCAGGTGCTGGCCGGCGTCGTCATCGCGGGCAGCGCGCACGCGGTGAACCTCGCCGACGTGGCGCCCGGCCGCGCCGCGAAAGCGGTGATCACGGCCGGGCTGCCGGGGCTGCTGCGGCGCGGCCCGGGCGCGGTGCTCGCCTCCGCGCCGCTCGGCGCGGCCGCCGCGGTGCTCGGCGACGACCTGCACGAGCGGACCATGCTCGGCGACGCGGGCGCGCACGCGCTGGGTGCGGCGCTGGGCGCGGCACTCGCGCTCGCCGACGGGCGCGGCGCGCTGGTCGCGCACGCCGCGGTCGTGGTCGCGCTGGCCGCGGTGGGGGACCGGGTGGGGGCGGGGCAGCGGTTCTGGAGCGCGCCGGTGGTACGCCGGTTCGACGCCTGGGGTCGAACGCCCCACCCGTACGGGTGATCCGGGGCGCGGACGGGCGGCATTCGCGCCCTCCTGGGCGGTCAGGCCCGGGCCAGGGCCTGGCATCCTGGAGCGGGCGCCGGTAGCCGGGCCCCCTTCGCCCGCGGCCTTCCGCGGCCGTGTCCGCACACCCCGAGTCAGGAGCCCCTCCCGCGTGAGCAGCAGCCCGCACCCCCTTCAAGGGCAGCTCCACGCCGTGCACGTACTGGGCGCGGCGGCGGGCGCGCACGTCCGCTCGCTGTCCGCCGGGCTCGTGGCACGCGGGGTGGACGTCACCGTCTGCGGCCCGGCCGGGACCGACACCGAGTACGGCTTCGGGACCGGCGGGGCCCGCTTCCTGCCCGTCGACGTCGGCCGCAGCGCGGCCGCCGACGGTCCCGCGCTGGCCGCGCTGCGCACCGCCTTCAGCGGCGCGGGCGTCGTCCACGCGCACGGCCTGCGGGCCGGGTTGCTCTCCGCGCTCGCGCTCGGCGGCCGCAGGGTGCCGCTGGTGGTGACCTGGCACGGCGGCGAGACGCCCGCGGAGGGCCGGGCCGGGCCGATGGTCCGCTGGCTGGAGCGCCGGGCGGTGCGGGCGGCGACGGTGGTGCTCGGGGTCTCCTCCGACCTGGTCGACCGGGCCCGCGGCCACGGCGCCCGCGACGTGCGGCTGGCGCCGGCGGCCGTACCGCGGCCGCAGCCCAGACCGCCGCTGCTGCCGGCCGACGGGGAGCGCAGGAAGCAGCGCGTGCGGGCCGAGTTCGGCGCCGAGGAGCGGCCGCTGCTGCTGGCCGTCGGCCGGCTCGAACCGGCCAAGGGGTACGACTTCCTGCTGACGGCCGCCGCGTACTGGGCCGACTCCGAGTTGCGGCCGCTGCTCGCGATCGCGGGGGAGGGGCCGCAGCGGGCGGCGCTGGAACAGCGCGTCGAGGCCGAGAAGTTGCCGGTGGCGCTGCTCGGGCGGCGTGACGACGTGCCCGAACTGCTGTCCGCCGCCGACCTGGTGGTGCTGCCCAGCCGCTGGGAGGGGCGCCCCCTGATCGCGCAGGAGGCGCTGCACGCCGGGGTGCCGCTGGTCGCCACCGCGGTCGGCGGCACCCCCGAACTCGTCGGTGACGCCGCCCACCTGGTGCCCTACGGCGACCCCTACGTCCTGGCGCGCGCCGTCGTGGACCTGCTCGCCGACCCCGAGCGCCGGGCCGCCCTGGCGATCACGGGCCGCGCCCAGGCGGCGACCTGGCCCACCGAGGACGACACGGTCGCCCAGGTCCTCAGCATCTACGACGAACTGGCGGGCCCCTGAACCGCCGGGATTCCAGGGGCCGTCCACCCGGCCGCGGGGCCGTCCGCCGGGCTACTGCTCCAGCGCGCCGCAGGCGGTCAGGCGCAGCGCGGTGTCGATCAGGGGGACGTGGCTGAACGCCTGCGGGAAGTTCCCCACCTGGCGCTGGCGCCGCGGGTCCCACTCCTCCGCGAGCAGCCCGAGGTCGTTGCGCAGGGCGAGCAGCTTCTCGAAGAGCCGCCGCGCCTCCTGCACCCGCCCGATCATCGCGAGGTCGTCGGCGAGCCAGAACGAGCAGGCCAGGAAGGCCCCTTCGTCGCCGGGCAGCCCGTCGAGGTTCTCCTCGCCGCTCGCGTCGCCGCTGGAGGTGGGGTAGCGCAGCACGAAGCCGTCCGCCGTGGACAGCTCCCGCTGGATCGCCTCGATGGTGCCGATCACCCGCTTGTCGTCCGGGGGCAGGAAGCCCATCTGCGGGATCAGCAGCAGCGAGGCGTCCAACTCGCGCGAGCCGTACGACTGGGTGAAGGTGTTGCGCTCCTTGTCGTACCCCTTCTCGCACACGTCGTAGTGGATCTCGTCCCGCAGTTCCTTCAGCTGCTCCAGCGGGCCCTCGATCTCGCCGGACTCGATGAGCTTGACGGTGCGGTCGACGGCCACCCAGGCCATCACCTTGGAGTGCACGAAGTGGCGGCGCGGGCCGCGCACCTCCCAGATGCCCTCGTCGGGCTCCATCCAGTGCTTCTCCAGATAGCGGATCAGCTTGAGCTGGAGCACGCTCGCGTAGTCGTTGCGCGCCAGGCCGGTCATGTGGCCCAGGTGCAGCGCCTCGGTGACCTCGCCGTACACGTCGAGCTGGAGCTGGTGCGCGGCGCCGTTGCCGATCCGCACCGGCGAGGAGTTCTCGTAGCCGGGCAGCCAGTGCAGCGTGTTCTCGCCGAGCTCGCGCTCCCCGGCGATGCCGTACATGATCTGGAGGTTCTCCGGGTCGCCGGCCACCGCCCGCAGCAGCCACTCGCGCCAGGCGCGGGCCTCCTCGCGGTAGCCGGTGCGCAGCAGCGACGACAGGGTGATCGCGGCGTCCCGCAGCCAGGTGAAGCGGTAGTCCCAGTTGCGCACCCCGCCGATGTCCTCCGGCAGGGAGGTGGTGGGCGCGGCGACGATCCCGCCGGTCGGCCCGTAGGTGAGGGCCTTGAGCGTGATCAGGGAGCGGATCACGGCCTCGCGGTAGGGGCCGGAGTAGGTGCACTGCTCGACCCACTCGCGCCAGAAGTCCTCGGTCGCGGTGAGCGAGCCCTGCGGGTCGGGCAGCGACGGCTGCGGCTTGTGCGACGGCTCCCAGCTGATGGTGAAGCAGACCCGGTCACCGGGGGAGACGGTGAAGTCGCTGTAGGTGGTCAGGTCCTCGCCGTAGGTCTCGACATCGGTGTCCAGCCAGACCGAGTCCGGCCCGGCCACCGCGACCGTGCGGTCCCCGACCTGCTGCACCCAGGGCACCACCTGGCCGTAGGAGAAGCGCATCCGCAGCGAGGAGCGCATGGCCACCTTGCCGCTGACGCCCTCCACTATCCGGATCACCTGCGGCGCGCCGTCGCGCGGCGGCATGAAGTCGATCACCCGGGCGGTGCCGGTCGCGGTGTCCCACTCCGACTCCAGGACCAGCGACTCGCCGCGGTAGTGGCGGCGCGTCGCGTCCGGCGTCCTCGCACCCTCGGGCACGGCCGGGCCGATCCGCCAGAAGCCGTGCTGGTCGGTGCCGAGCAGGCCGGCGAAGACCGCCGGCGAGTCGAACCGCGGAAGGCACAGCCAGTCGACGGTGCCGTCCCTGCAGACCAGTGCGGCGGTCTGCATGTCACCGATGAGTGCGTAGTCCTCGATACGCCCTGCCACGTGAAACTCCAGTCGAACACGGCGCCGCCCCCGCTGGGACGGTCTTGCGGTATGGGGGCAATTCCTTCGGCGAGTCAGCTCTGGAACTGTGGACGAGCTAGTGATCCGGAGGGGGGCGGGGATGTGCCGTGCCGGTCGCTCGCGCAATGCGTTCGAGCAGAATACGTCCTCCCAGCGAGCCGTGCGTGCCTCTCGCTGATCTTCATTGAGCCGGTCGGGTGGCCCCGCCGCCCGGCGGCCGCGGAGCGGACGTCGCCGCAGGCAGACGCGGTGAGCGCCCGCCGTCCAGCCTCGCACGCCGAGCCCCGGGCACGCGATCGGCACCCGGCGTCCCCGCGGTCGCCACCGTTTCCTCACACCATCGCCATGCGGCCGTCGCGCGGTGCACACTCCCCGGCGGTCCGCGCCTGTCGCCCATCGCGCCCGGCGGCGCTGATACCCTGGTAGCCCGTGGGCCGGTGGGCTGTGAACCACTGAACCGCCGCGGCGGCGCGCCAGACCCGAGCGCCGCCCGACACTCACCTCGCGACCACGGGAGCCCCCTCTTGGCCTCATTGCTGAACAGTGCGCCGAAATCCACGACGACCAAGCACATCTTCGTCACCGGCGGGGTGGCCTCGTCGCTGGGCAAGGGGCTCACCGCCTCCAGCCTCGGCGCCTTGCTCAAGGCACGCGGCCTGCGCGTCACCATGCAGAAGCTCGACCCGTACCTGAACGTGGACCCGGGCACGATGAACCCGTTCCAGCACGGTGAGGTATTCGTCACCGACGACGGCGCCGAGACCGACCTCGACATCGGCCACTACGAGCGCTTCCTGGACGTGAACCTCGCCGGCTCGGCCAACGTCACCACCGGCCAGGTCTACTCCACGGTGATCGCCAAGGAGCGGCGCGGGGAGTACCTCGGCGACACCGTCCAGGTCATCCCGCACATCACCAACGAGATCAAGTCCCGTATCCGGCGGATGGCCGGCGAGGACGTCGACGTGGTCATCACCGAGGTCGGCGGCACCGTCGGCGACATCGAGTCGCTGCCCTTCCTGGAGTCGGTGCGCCAGGTCCGCCACGAGGTCGGCCGCGACAACGTCTTCGTGGTGCACATCTCCCTGCTGCCCTACATCGGCCCGTCCGGCGAGCTGAAGACCAAGCCGACCCAGCACTCGGTGGCCGCCCTGCGCAACATCGGCATCCAGCCCGACGCGATCGTGCTGCGCGCCGACCGCGAGGTGCCCACCGCCATCAAGCGCAAGGTCTCCCTGATGTGCGACGTCGACGAGGACGCGGTGGTCGCCGCGATCGACGCCCCCTCCATCTACGACATCCCCAAGGTCCTGCACACCGAGGGCCTGGACGCCTACGTGGTGCGCCGCCTGGACCTGCCCTTCCGCGACGTGGACTGGACCCAGTGGGACGACCTGCTCAAGCGGGTGCACGAACCCGCCCACGAGGTCACCGTCGCCCTGGTCGGCAAGTACATCGACCTGCCCGACGCCTACCTGTCGGTCACCGAGGCGATCCGGGCCGGCGGCTTCGCGAACAACGCCCGCGTCGCCGTCAAGTGGGTCGCCTCCGACGACTGCGAGACCCCGGCCGGCGCCGCCGCGCAGCTCGCCGGCGTCGACGCGGTGTGCGTGCCCGGCGGCTTCGGCGACCGCGGTGTGGAGGGCAAGGTCCGCGCCATCACCTACGCGCGCGAGAACCGCATCCCGCTGCTCGGCCTTTGCCTGGGCCTCCAGTGCATCGTGATCGAGGCCGCCCGCAACCTCGCCGGGATCGCCGACGCCAACTCCACCGAGTTCGACCCGGCGACCCCCCACCCGGTGATCTCCACCATGGCCGAGCAGCTCGACATCGTGGACGGCAAGGGCGACCTCGGCGGCACCATGCGCCTGGGCACCTACCCCGCGCAGCTCGCCGAGGGCTCCATCGTCCGCGAGGTCTACGGCGACCGGCCCCGCGTCGAGGAGCGCCACCGCCACCGCTACGAGGTGAACAACGCCTACCGGGCCGAGCTGGAGCAGAAGACCGGCCTGGTCTTCTCCGGCACCTCGCCCGACGACAAGCTGGTGGAGTACGTCGAGTACCCGCGCGAGGTGCACCCGTACCTGGTGGCGACCCAGGCGCACCCGGAGCTGAAGTCGCGCCCCACCCGGCCGCACCCGCTCTTCGCCGGCCTGGTCAAGGCCGCGGTCGCCGCCCAGGTGAAGCGCTGACGCCCCACCGGCGTCCCCGCCGACTCCCCGCCGGCGTCCCGGTACGCCGGCGGTGATCCGACTCCCTGACATCCCGGAAGGCGCAGCATGCTCCAGGACACCCCGCAGGAGTGGCAGGTCACGGCCACCGCCACGCCGTTCACCGGCAAGAAGACCGGTGTGCGCACCGACCACGTGGTGATGCCCGACGGCTCCACGGCCAGCCGCGACTACCAGGTCCACCCCGGCTCGGTCGCGGTGCTCGCCCTCGACGACGCCGACCGCGTCCTGGTGCTCAAGCAGTACCGGCACCCGGTCCGGCAGAAGCTGTGGGAGATCCCCGCCGGGCTGCTCGACATCCCCGGTGAGAACCCGCTGCACGCCGCCCAGCGCGAGCTGTACGAGGAGGCGCACGCCAAGGCCGAGGACTGGCGGGTGCTCGCCGACATCTACACCAGCCCCGGCGGCTCCGACGAGGCGGTGCGGGTCTTCCTGGCCCGCGGCGTCTCCGACGCGGACGGCGAGCGCTTCGCGGTCAGCGAGGAGGAGGCCGACCTGGAGTACGCGCGGGTGCCGCTGGCCGAGCTGGTCCAGGCGGTGCTGGCGGGCGAACTCCACAACAGCTGCCTGGTGGTCGGGGTGCTCGCGCTCAACGCGGCGATCGCCTCCGGCGGGCTGGACGCCCTGCGGCCGGCCGAGGCGCCGTGGCCGGCGCGGCCGTTCACCGCGTAGCGGAGCCGTCCGCGGCAGAGAGCAGGGAGCAGGATGCGGGAAACGGGGTGTGAAGGGCAGCGGTCCGAGGGCGCGGGGTGATCTGAAAGGGTGATCATTGGCGCCGCCGTCGGCCACGGGCCCGGGGGCGTGGGGCCCGGCGTGAACTAGGCTCGACGCGCCCCCTTCCCGGGGCACCACCTCACCTCCGGGAGCGCGCCCGTGCCGGACCAGGCCCTCGACCCGTGGCGGTCCCCTGCGGGGAACACCGGCGAGACCGGCCGCCCCGCGGACCCCGAGCGCACGCCCGACCCGGACCCGGAAGAGGGTGCGGCCGCGCGGGGACGCGAGCTGCCCGGGGAGGACGCCGAACCGGCGGCGGAAGAGGCCGAGGCGGCCGGAGAGGCTGAGGAGTCCGCCGGAGAGCCCGAGGCGCCGGAGGGGCCGCGACCGGCGGCGGAAGGGGCCGAGCCGGGCGAAGCGCGGGTCCAGTTGCCGAGGCCGCCCGCCCGGGCACCCGAGCCGGCGTCCGGGGCCGCACCGGACGGCAGTGCCGAGGCCCGCGCCGTACGGCCCCGGCCCGGCACGTACACGGCGACCGCGGCCGCACCCGTTCCGGCTCCAGCGGCCCCGCCGCGGCCCCCGCACCCGCCCGCCGCGGCACCGCCCCAGGCCCCGCCGGCCACCGAACCGGACAGCGGCGCCGTGGTGCGCCCACTGCCCGAGCCGGCACCGTACTTCACCGGCCGGGAGCGCGAACTCGCCCAGCTGCGGGCCGACATCGTACGGCCCGGGCTTGCCGCGGCGGGCCGGAAACAGCCGGACCGCGGCCGGGTGCTGCTGGTGGTCGGCCGGCCCGGCGCCGGTCGCACCGAGGTGGCGGTGAAGCTCGCCCGGGAGGTCGCGGCGGCCTATCCCGACGGCCGCTTCTTCACGCGGCTCACCGGCACCGACGGCGAACCCGTGCCCGCCGAGAGAGTCGCCCGCGCGCTACTGGGGGCCCTGGCCGCCCGGGTGCCCTCCGCCGCCCGCCCCGCGGTGCCCGGGCAGCCGTCGCCCGGCAGCGGCGGCGCCGAACCGGCCGAGGACCCGGTGGCCGCGCTGCGCAAGGCAACCGCCGGGCGCCGCCTGCTGCTGGTCCTCGACGACGTGGCACGCGCCGACCAGCTCACCGCGCTGCTGCCCGACGCGCCCGGCAGCCTGGTCGTGGCGACCGCGGACGGCCCGCTGACCGGCGTCCCCGACGTCCGCCCCTGCGCCCTCGGCGGCCTGGACGCCCCCGCCTCCCTGACACTGATCGCCCACACCACCGGCCGCACCCGCCTGACCAACGACCCGCGGGCCGCCGAGGCACTCGTCCAGGAACTGGCCGGGCACCCCACCGCGCTGCGGCTGGCCGCCGCCTGGCTCGCGGCCCAGCCGCGCATGCCGCTGTCCGAGGCGACCGCGCGGCTGCGCGCCCTCCCCGGCACCCCGCCCGCCCCTGCCGCCCCGTCGGCACCCCCGGCCCCGGCCCCGGCGCCCGCCCCGGACGGCCCGGGCCCGGCCGAGGAGGGCGGCGGCGCGGCTCCCCAACAGCCCGGCCCCGTGCCGCCCGGCCCCGTACGCCGCCCCAGCGCTCCGCCCGAGCTGCTGCGGGCCTTCCGGGCCGCGTACGGCATCCTCCCGGCGCCGGTCGCCCGCCTGCTGCGCAGCCTCGTGCTCGCCCCGGCCGGAAGCATCGACGCCCAGGTCGCCTCCGCGCTGGCCGGCTGCGCGGTGGACGCCGCCGAGCGCGCCCTCGCCGGCCTGGCCGACGCCGCGCTGCTGGTGCGCGGCCCCGCCGACGGGCTGTACCGGGTGCCCGGCTGCCTCGAAGAGCTGCTGCGGGCCCTGCTGGCCGGCAGCGACCGCCCGCAGGACATCCGGCTGGCCCGGGCGCGGATGCTGGAGCGGACCGTAAGGCTGCTGGAGTCATGCCGGGCGGCGCTGGCGCGCGAGGGCGGCACGGACGCGCTGCCGGCCACCGTCCGGTTCGCCTCGCCCGCCGCCGCGGCCGGCTGGCTGCTGGCCCGCCGCCCGGCACTGATGGCCGCCGCCCGCGCCGCGGTGGCCGACGGCGAACTCGACACCCTCGCCCGCCGGTTGGTCGCCGCGCTGGTCCGCGCACTGCTCGCGCTGCCCGCCGCCGCGCCCGGGCCGGCCGGCGGAAGCCGCGGCCCCGGCACCCGCGCCGACCGCTACGAACTGCACACCCTGGCGCTGACCGTCGCCGAGCGCCGCCGCCTGCCGCGCGAGCGGGCCGCCGCGCTGATCAACCTCGCCGACCTCGACGCGGAGGCGGGCCGCACCGAACAGGCCGTCACCGCCTACCGCGACGCGCTGCAAGCCGCCCGCGCCGCCGACGACAGCGGCGCCGAGGGACGGGTGCTGGAGGCGATCGGCGGCTGCCACCTCGAACTCGGCGACCTCTCCCGGGCCGGCGACTGGTTCGGCCGCGCGCTCGCCCTGCGCCAGGGCCGCGGCGAACTCGCCGACCAGGCGCGGCTGCACGCCCGGATCGGCGCGGTCCTGACGTACCAGGGCAGCCACGGCCCGGCGCTGCGCGAGTGGCGCGCGGCCGCCGGGGTGCACCGCCGCCTCGGCGACGTGGGCGCGCAGGCCCGGGCGCTGGCCGAGGCGGCCCGGGTCCAGGAGTACGCCGGGCTGCCCGAGGACGCCCTGCGCACCTGCCGCGACGCGCTGTACTACGCCCGCCAGGTCGGCGAACGGCGGCTGGAGGCCGCCGTGCTGCTGCGGCTGGCCGACGCGCTCCAGCACCTTGGCGACACCGGGGGCGCCGACCTCCAGCGCGCCGCCGCCCGCCGCCTGCTGCGCGCCGGCGAGCGCCCGGCGTTCTGACCCGCGTCCCACGCAGCCGGGCGTAACAACGGCGTCATCTGGACGTGACCAGCCTACGAAACTGCCAATGGTCTCCGCTGAACCCACCACTTTGTAAGGCTGGACAGCGGCTCTTCCTTCACTAGACTGAGTTTCGCCGCACACAAGCCGGTCAGGTCCGGAGTGTCGCGCGATGCCGCCGCATGTCCGGACACCGGACGTGTGGGCGCACCCTCTCCCGAACCTCCCTCCTCAGTGCAAGGACCGTGATCGACGTGAAGGTGGGCATCCCCCGCGAGGTCAAGAACAACGAGTTCCGCGTGGCCATCACCCCGGCCGGCGTCCATGAGCTCGTCCGGCACGGCCACGAGGTCGTCGTCGAGCAGGGCGCCGGGGCCGGCTCGTCGATCCCCGACGAGGAGTACCTGTCGGCGGGCGCGGCCGTGCTCGGCGGCGCCGACGAGGTGTGGGGCGCCGCGGACCTGCTGCTGAAGGTCAAGGAGCCGGTCGCCGAGGAGTACCACCGGCTGCGCAAGGACCAGGTCCTGTTCACCTATCTGCACCTGGCCGCCTCCCGCGCCTGCACCGACGCGCTGCTGGCCTCCGGCACCACCGCCATCGCGTACGAGACGGTCGAGACCCCCGGCCGCCGGCTGCCGCTGCTGGCCCCGATGTCCGAGGTCGCCGGGCGGCTCGCCCCGCAGGTCGGCGCCTACCACCTGATGCGCTCGGCCGGCGGCCGCGGGGTGCTGCCCGGCGGGGTGCCCGGGGTGAAGTCCGGCCGCGCCGTGGTGATCGGCGCCGGCGTCTCCGGCTGGCACGCCACCACCATCGCGCTCGGCCTCGGCTTCCACGTCACCCTGCTGGACAAGGATGTCGACAAACTGCGCGAGGCCGACAAGGTGTTCGGCAACCGCGTGCAGACCGTCACCTCCAACGCCCTCGCGCTGGAGCAGGCCGTCCTCGACGCCGACCTGGTCGTGGGCGCGGTGCTGGTGCCCGGCGCCAAGGCGCCCAAGCTGGTCACCAACGACCTGGTCTCCCGGATGAAGCAGGGATCGGTACTTGTCGACATCGCGATCGACCAGGGCGGCTGCTTCGAGGACTCCCGCCCCACCACGCACGCCGAACCGACCTTCGCCGTCCACGACTCGGTCTTCTACTGCGTGGCCAACATGCCCGGCGCGGTGCCCAACACCTCGACGTACGCGCTCACCAACGTGACGCTGCCCTACATCGTCGAACTGGCGAACCGCGGCTGGCGCGAGGCGCTGCGGCGCGACGAGGCCCTCGCGCTCGGCCTCAACACCTATGAGGGGCAGGTCGTTTACGGGTCCGTCGCCGAGGCGCACGGCCTGACCGCCGCTGACCTGCACACCGTGCTGGGCTGACCGCCCGCGCGTGCGAAGAAACGTCACGCGCGCACGGCCGGTGCCAACTGCGCGCCCACGGCGGGGTCTTGTCCATCGAGACCCCGCCGTCCGCGTGGTTACGCCCTTGACAGAGGGGTGTTCCGTTCCCGACACATCGTGCCGTGTCCGGCGGATTGTGTTGCTGCGAACCACCGACACGCCATAGAGTCGCGAAACGTCGGCTGTAGTCACGCTGACCTATCTAGAAGTTTCCTGGTCACCAAGGAGGTAAGACGACTTGTGAATGAGTCGACATTTGCTCCCGGGGGTGGTCAACCAGGAACGACCGTCGGTTCGGTTGCGGTCCGTACCTTCGATTCCCGCCGGCCCGAGACGACGACCACGGAGACGCTCCCCGGTTACGCCATGGCTCCTTACGACGACGACCACGACCTGCAAGACGGTCAGTTCTACGACCCGGACGCCGAGTACGAGCCGGACCCGGAGTACGCGGCCACGCTCGCGCCCGACGCCGCCCGGCAGCGCCGCGAGCGCGTCGGCCCCACCGGCCGCCCGCTGCCGTACTTCCCGATCCCGAACCCGCTCACCGACCACGGCCCGGCGAAGATCATCGCGATGTGCAACCAGAAGGGCGGGGTCGGCAAGACCACCTCGACCATCAACCTGGGTGCCGCGCTCGCCGAGTACGGCCGCCGGGTGCTGCTCGTCGACTTCGACCCGCAGGGCGCCTTGTCGGTCGGCCTCGGGGTCAACCCGATGGAACTCGACATCACCGTCTACAACCTGCTGATGGAACGCGGCCTGGCCCCCGACGAGGTGCTGCTGAAGACCGCCGTCCCCGGCATGGACCTGCTGCCCAGCAACATCGACCTGTCCGCCGCCGAGGTGCAGCTGGTCAGCGAGGTGGCCCGCGAGTCCGCGCTCCAGCGCGCCCTCAAGCCGCTGATGTCCGACTACGACTACATCGTCATCGACTGCCAGCCCTCGCTCGGCCTGCTCACCGTCAACGCGCTCACCGCGGCGCACTCGGTGATCGTGCCGCTGGAGTGCGAGTTCTTCGCGCTGCGCGGGGTCGCGCTGCTCACCGAGACCATCGAGAAGGTCCGCGAGCGGCTCAACCCCGAGCTGGAACTCGACGGCATCCTCGCCACGATGTACGACTCGCGCACCGTGCACAGCCGCGAGGTGCTGGCCCGGGTGGTCGAGGCGTTCGACGACCACGTCTTCCACACCGTCATCGGCCGCACCGTGCGCTTCCCGGAGACCACCGTGGCCGGCGAGCCGATCACCACGTACGCGTCCAACTCCGTGGGTGCCGCCGCATATCGCCAACTCGCCAGGGAGGTGCTCGCCCGGTGCCACGCCGAGTGAGTCTGCCGGGCGCCGACGAACTGTTCCGGACCACCGGCGGGGCGTCGCTCCAGGCACCCTCGCCGCCGCACGGCGCCGAGGCGGACACCGACGCACGGCCCGGCGGCCCCGGCGCGCCGGGCAGCGGCGCCGCGCCCGCCGCCCCCGCACCGAACGGGTCCGCGCCCGGTGAGGAGCACACCGGTCGGGACGGCGCCCGTACGGTGCCGCCCGGGCAGCGCCGCCCGGCGCCCGGGGAGCGCACGCCGGAGCGCGGCGGCGCCGTCCAGGCCGCCGCGACGGCCCCGGCGCCCGGGGCGACCGCGACCGTCACTCCGGGCAAGCCCACCCCGCCGCCGATCACGGCGACACCCCAACCCGCCGCGCCCGCACGGCGCAAGGCGCCCCGGCAGAACCGCCGGCCCAGCGGGCGCGAGCGCCACGACGAGAAGATCACGGTCTACGTCTCCGCGGAGGAGCTGATGGACCTGGAGCACGCCCGGCTGGTGCTGCGCGGCGAGCACGGGCTCGCCATCGACCGCGGCCGGATCGTCCGCGAGGCGGTCGCAGTCGTCCTGGCGGATCTGGAGTCGCGCGGGGACGCGAGCATTCTCGTCCGCCGCCTCAGAGGGCGCTGACGCGCCGACGGGACCGCCCCGGCCACGGCGAGTAGCCTGCTGGCGATGCCTACCTCACCCGCCACCCCCCGCCGCAGCCTCGGACGCGGCGCAGCCGCAGCAGCAGCGGCGGAACCGGCCCCTGCGCCGGAACAGGCGGCGGACGAAGCAGAGGGCGCGGCCGCGGACGTGACCGTGGAGGTGGCTGCGGAGGCTGCGGAGGCAGCGGAGGACGCACCCGCGGAGGTGGCGGAGGACGTACCCGCGGAGGTGGCCGCCGACGGGCCCGAGGGGAGCGAACCCGAGGGGGGCGGGGACCGGTTCACGGTGCGGCTGGCGAACTTCGAGGGGCCGTTCGACCTGCTGTTGCAGCTGATCGCGAAGCACCGCCTCGACGTCACCGAGATCGCCCTGTCGAAGGTCACCAACGAGTTCATGGCGCACCTGCGCGCGATGGGCGCGGACTGGGACCTCGACCAGACCACGGAGTTCCTGGTCGTCGCGGCCACGCTGCTGGACCTGAAGGCGGCCCGGCTGCTGCCCGCCGCCGAGGTGGAGGACGAGGCCGACCTCGCGCTGCTGGAGGCGCGGGACCTGCTCTTCGCCCGGCTGCTCCAGTACCGCGCGTTCAAGCAGATCGCCGCGATCTTCGCGGAGCGGCTGGAGCAGGAGGCGCTGCGCCACCCGCGCACCGTCGGACTGGAGCCGCAGCACGCGGAGTTGCTGCCGGAGGTGGTGCTGAGCATCGGCCCGGAGCGGTTCGCGCAGCTGGCGGTGAAGGCGATGCAGCCCAAGCCGAAGCCGCAGGTGTACGTGGACCACATCCACGCACCGCTGGTCAGCGTGCGGGAGCAGGCCGAGCATGTGATCGCGCTGCTGCGGGAGCGCGGCGCGGCCAGCTTCGGCGAGCTGACCGCCGACGCGGCCGACACCCTCACGGTCGTGGCGCGCTTCCTGGCGCTGCTGGAGCTGTACCGGGAGAAGGCGGTCGCCCTGGACCAGGAAGAGGCGCTGGGCGCGCTCCAGGTGCGCTGGACGGGTGCGGCGCGGGACGCGGCGCCGCTGGTGACCGACGAGTTCGACCAGGAGGCCGCGGCGGCGGACTCCCGCGGCACCGGCGGGCGTACCGCCGGCGCCGCCGCCGACCCCGGCGCGGCCGGGAAGGGAGAGCAGGGATGACCGACGTGACCGACCTCACGCGGGGCGCCGCGGGCACCCCCGCCGCCGACGGTGCGGCCGCCCCCGCGGGGCTGCTCGCCGCCGAGACCGCCGAGCTGGAGCTGAAGCCGGCGCTGGAGGCGGTGCTCATGGTGGTGGACGAGCCCGCGACCGAGGAGCACCTGGCGAAGGTGCTGGGCCGGCCGCGGCGGGCGGTGGGCAAGGCGCTGCGCGAGCTGTCCGACGACTACACCCGCGAGGGCCGGGGCTTCGACCTGCGGCTGGTCGCGGGCGGCTGGCGGTTCTACACCCGCCCGGGCTTCTCCGCGGCGGTGGAGAGCTTCGTACTGGACGGCCAGCACGCCCGGCTGACCCAGGCCGCGCTGGAGACGCTGGCCGTGGTCGCCTACCGGCAGCCGGTCAGCCGGTCCCGGGTCTCGGCGGTGCGCGGGGTCAACTGCGACGGGGTCATGCGCACCCTGCTCCAGCGCGGGCTGGTGGCCGAAGGTGGGACGGAACCCGAGACAGGTGCGATCCTGTACACGACGACGAACTACTTCCTGGAACGCATGGGCCTGCGCAGCCTCGACGAGCTGCCCGAGCTCGCCCCGTTCCTGCCGGAGGCGGAAGCGGTCGAGGCGGAGTCCGCGGAAGGGCTCCCGTCCTTCGACCCGGACGCCCCGGACGATCCACCGACGACCTCGAACATGTCGAACACCTCGAACACCTCGATTACGGAACCTTGATGCGAAGCAGCGACAGGAACAGCGGCGGCAACCGGAAACCCCGCGGCGGCAGTGGCGGCGGGCCCGCCGGCGGCTCTTCCGGCGGTTCTTCGGGCGGCCGGCGCGCCGACAAGCCCGAGCGCCCCCGCAAGCCGCGTCCGGAGGAGCGCCGCTACGACGTAGGCGCCACCGGGCAGTCCGGCGCGAACAAGCCCGGCGGAATGCCGCGCACCAAGGACGCGGGCGGCGCGAAGCCCGGGGCCCGGCCGACCGGCAACCGCGGCCGCAAGCCGGTACCCGCCCGCCCGCGCGAGCTCGACGCCCAGATCGAGGAGCGCAACCGCGAGCGGCACAGCAAGCCGCAGATCCGGACGCCCAAGACGTTCCCCGGCGCCGAGCAGGAGGGCGAGCGGCTCCAGAAGGTGCTGGCCAGGGCCGGCATGGGCTCGCGCCGCGCGTGCGAGGAGCTGATCGAGCAGCGCCGGGTCGAGGTGAACGGCGAGATCGTCACCGAGCAGGGCATGCGCGTCGACCCCGACCACGACGAGGTGAAGGTCGACGGGCTGACCGTCGCCACCCAGTCGTACCTGTTCTTCGCGCTCAACAAGCCGGCCGGTGTCGTCTCCACGATGGAGGACCCCGACGGGCGGCAGTGCCTGGGCGACTACGTCACCAACCGCGACACCCGGCTCTTCCACGTCGGCCGGCTCGACACCGAGACCGAGGGCCTGATCCTGCTCACCAACCACGGCGAGTTGGCCCACCGGCTGACCCACCCGCGCTACGGCGTGCAGAAGACCTACCTCGCCGCGATCCAGGGCCCGTTGCCCCGTGACCTGGGCAAGCAGCTCAAGAGCGGCATCGAGCTGGAGGACGGCTGGGCGCGCGCCGACCACTTCCGGATCGTGCACAACACCGGCAAGAACTACCTGGTCGAGGTGACCCTCCACGAGGGCCGCAAGCACATCGTGCGCCGCATGCTGGCCGAGGCGGGCTTCCCCGTCGACAAGCTGGTGCGCACCAGCTTCGGGCCGATCCCGCTCGGCGACCAGAAGTCCGGGTGGCTGCGCCGCCTGACCAACACCGAGGTCGGCATGCTCATGCGCGAGGTCGACCTGTAGCAGGCGGGGGCGGCGGCCTCCCGGTAAGGGCCGGCATCCCGGCGGCGGCCACTTACCGGTGGCCGCCGCGTCCGGCCCGCGCGCCTGTCGGAACCGCCTCGACAGCCGTACCCGCCCGCGGCTTGGATGGACGCGTGACCGTACCTCCCGCGTCCTCCGCCACCGCCGCGCCCCGTGCCACGGCCGCCACCGCCCCGTCCGCCGGCGTGCCCGTCACCTCCCTCGCGACGCTCGCCGCCGCACAGGTGCCCGACCTCGCGCCCGCCGTCGCCGAACTGCTCGGCAGCGGCCCCGAGCTGCTCTTCGCCACCGTCTCCGGCGCGCACCTGTACGGCTTCCCCTCCCGCGACTCCGACGTGGACCTGCGCGGGGTGCACCTGCTGCGCCTGCGCGAGGTGATCGGGTTGCGCGAGGGCGAGGCGACCCGGACCCGGATGTGGCAGCGCGACGGCCTCGACCTGGACCTGGTCACCCACGACCTGCTGAAGTTCGCCCGGCTGATGCTGCGCCGCAACGGCTACGTACTGGAGCAGCTGCTCTCACCGCTGGTCGTCCACACGACCGCCGTCCACGCCGGACTCACCGCGCTGGCCCCCGGCGTGATCACCGCCGGCCACGCCCACCACTACCGCGGCCTCGCCACCACCCAATGGCGGCTGCACGCCAAGAACGGCGAACTCAAGCCGCTGCTGTACACCTTCCGGGGCCTGCTCACCGGCATCCACCTCATGCGCACCGGCCAGGTGCTGGCCCACCTGCCCACTCTGTCCGCGGAGGTCCCGGAAGCGCCCGCCTACCTGCCCGACCTGATCGCCGCCAAGGCCGAGGCCGAGCACGGGCCCACCCCCGACTTCCCCGCCGAACGCCTCACCGCCGACGTGGCGGCCCTGCACGAGACCCTGACCGCCGCGCAGGACGCCTCCCGGCTGCCGGACCGCCCGAGCGCCGAGGACGCGCTGCACGACCTGGTCGTCCGCACCCGCGAGGCGGCCGTCTGAGGCCGGGGCCCGTCACCCGGGCCGCGTCACCTCACGCGGGCCGCGTTCCGTCACGGGACCCGCGTCGTGGCCGGGAGCAGCGGCGCAGGCGCCGAGGCGGCGGACGCGGCGCGCACACGGATCAGGAAGTCCTCGACGCGCGCGACGTCCGGCTCGTCCGGCAGCGGGGTGCGGGCGGCGGCCGCGTCGATCTCCTCGTTGAGCGCGCGCACCCACGCCCGCAGCTCGTCCCAGCCCAGCTCGCCGCGCCGGACCGCCAGCAGCCGGTCGCGGTGCTCGCTCGCGTCGATGTCGAGCCGGCCGGTCCGCACCAGGTCGCGGCAGCTCAGCAGCAGCCGCAGCAGGTGCATGCCGTGCTTCCAGCGCGGCCGGCCCTGGGTGCGCAGGTCGGCCTCCAGCTTGCCGAGCTGCTGCACGGCGTAGCCGCGGAAGGACGCCTCGGCGCGGCGGGAGAGGAACGCGTCGCGCAGCGCGAGCAGTTCGCGGCCGGTCGCGTCGGCGTGCTCGACAAGCGGGGAGTGCAGGCACTCCAGGATGTTCGGGTTGCCGCGCAGCGCGAGCACGCAGAACCGCTCCAGCTCCCAGGAGAACTGCTCGTCCAGCGGTCCGGTGACATGGGTGGGCGGCTTGTCCAGCCGCCAGTACAGCGGGGTCGGCGCCAGGAACACCCCGCGCCGGTCGATGTCGCTGCCGTCCGTGGCCAACCCGAAGGCGCGCGAGCCCATCACGCACGCGTAGACCGTGTGGTCCGTGACCAGTCGGTGTCCCACGTCGTCCCCGAGCGATGCGTGCATGAGGGCGATTATGGCCATCCGGTCGGCTCGCGCGGGCGGCTTTCCGTGTTCCCCGCGGGTCGGCGGTGGCGCTGCGGGGCGGATGGTGCGCGCGGGGCCGCCGCGGGGTGCCGGGCGCCTCGCGGTCCGGTCCCGTCCGTCCCGGCCCCGTCCCGGCCCCGTCTCGGCCCGCGGTCGGCGCCGCGCCGCCCCCGCGCGGCTGGCTACGCTGGACCGCGGACCGCCACCTGCCGGCCCGCGGTCCCGTACGGGCCGCAGCCCCCCGTACCCGGCCCCCGTACTCCCTTCGTACCCGCCCCTCGTACCCGCAAGGACACCCTTTCGTGAGGACCGCCCTCGTCATCGGAACCGGCCTGATGGGCACATCGGCCGCGCTCGCACTCAGCGGCCGCGGGGTCGACGTCTATCTGACGGACTACGACGAATCCGCCGCCCGCACCGCCGAGGCGCTCGGCGCCGGGAGCGCCGGGCAGCCGCCGCGGCCGGTGGACCTGGTGGTCGTCGCGGTGCCGCCCGCGCACGTGGCCGCGACCCTCGCGGACGCGATCGGTGACGGCCTGGGCCGCGGCTACCTGGACGTCGCCAGCGTCAAGGGCGGCCCGCGCCGCGAGCTGGACGCGCTGGGCTGCGACCTCACCCGCTACATCGGCACCCACCCGATGGCCGGGCGGGAGCGCTCCGGCCCGCTGGCCGCCAGCGCCGACCTCTTCGAGGGCCGCCCCTGGGTGCTCACCCCCACCGCCGGCACCGACACCGAGGTGCTCAACCTCGCCCTGGAACTGGTCGCCCTGTGCCGCGCGGTCCCCGTCGTGATGGACGCCGACGCGCACGACCGCGCGGTGGCGCTGGTCTCGCACACCCCGCAACTGGTCTCCAGCATGGTCGCCGCCCGCCTGGAGCACGCCGAGGACACCGCCGTACGCCTGTGCGGGCAGGGCATCCTCGACGTCACCAGGATCGCCGGGTCCGAGCCGGGCATGTGGATGGACATCCTCGCCGCCAACCCCGGCCCGGTCGCTGACGTCCTCGACAAACTCGCGACCGACCTCGCCGGGACCGTCACCGCGCTGCGCGCCCTCCAGTCCGCCGACGGCGACAAGCGGCGCGACGGCGCGAGCGGCATCGAGGACATCCTGCGCCGCGGCAACGCCGGCCGCGCCAAGGTCCCCGGCAAGCACGGCGCCGCCCCCAAGCCGTACGAGATCGTCTCCGTGCTCATCGGCGACCAGCCCGGCGAACTGGCCCGGCTCTTCGCGGACGCCGGCGCCGCGGGCGTCAACATCGAGGACGTGCGGATCGAGCACTCCACCGGCCAGCAGGCGGGCCTGGTCCACCTCACCGTCGAGCCGCGCAGCGCGCCCGTGCTGGCGGCGGCGCTGCGCGAGCGCGGCTGGGCGCTGCGGCAGTAGGAGCGCGCGCCGCCCCGGCGCCCCCGCCCCGGGCCGCCGGGGCACGGGTGGCACGGGGCCGCCCGGGGGGCCGGTAACCTTGGGGGATGGCATCCGGCGCGCCGCCGGCCCGCCCGTACCCGCATCCGTGCACGAGGAAGGCCACCCGCTGTGTCAAATCCGGTGATCGTCGCGATCGACGGCCCCTCCGGCACGGGCAAGTCCAGCACGTCCCGGGCGGTCGCGTCCCGGCTCGGCCTCAGCTACCTGGACACGGGTGCGCAGTACCGCGCGATCACCTGGTGGATGCTGACCAACGGCGTGGACGTGGACGACGCGTCGGCCGTCGCCGACCAGGCGGGCAAGCCGGCGATCGTGTCCGGCACCGACCCGGCCGCCCCGGCGATCACCGTGGACGGCGTGGACGCGTCCGGCCCGATCCGCAGCCAGGAGGTCACCGCCGCGGTCAGCGCCGTCAGCGCCGTGCCCGAGGTGCGGACCCGGATGGTCGAGATCCAGCGCGCCGCGGCCGCCGCCGCGCCCGCCGGGATCGTGGTCGAGGGCCGCGACATCGGCACCACGGTGCTGCCCGACGCCACCGCCAAGATCTACCTGACCGCCTCCGCCGAGGTGCGCGCCGCCCGCCGCAGCGGCGAGCTGAAGGGCGCCCAGTCCGTCGCCGACACCCAGGCCGCCCTGGTCCGGCGCGACGCCGCCGACTCCGGCCGCAAGACCTCCCCGCTGGCCAAGGCCGACGACGCCATAGAGGTCGACACCAGCGAGCTGACCCTCGAACAGGTCGTCGAGCAGGTCGTCGCGCTGGTCGGGGAGAAGCGAGCGGCGCGGTGAGTACGCAGCCGGCGCGGCCGGTACGGCCCGTGCCGCCGCCGCACCCTTCGCCCCCACGGCAGCCGTCGGAGCCGTCGCCGCTGCCCAGCGCGCGAGGCGCCGCGGTGGCCCGCGGCATCGGCATCGGGCTGATGAACGGCCTGTGGCGCCCCCGGGTGCTCGGCGACTGGCGGCTGCCGGCGCACGGCCCGGTCATCCTCGCGGGCAACCACAGCCACAACGTCGACGGGCCGATGCTCATCGGTACCTGCCCGCGGCCGCTGCACTTCCTGGTGAAGAAGGAGGCGTTCGTCGGGCCGCTCGACCCGTTCCTGCGGGCCATCGGACAGGTCGAGGTCGACCGCTCCGGCGCCGACCGCGGGGCGATCACCGCCGCGCTGGGCGTGCTGGAGCGGGGCGGGGTGCTGGGCATCTTCCCCGAGGGCACCCGCGGCGAGGGCGACTTCGCGCAACTGCGGGCCGGACTGGCGTACTTCGCGGTGCGCTCCGGCGCCCCGGTCGTGCCCGTGGCCGTGCTCGGCAGCGCCCGACGCGGCCGGCTGGTCGGCGGCCTGCCGCCGCTGGGAGCCCGGATCGACGTCGTCTACGGCGAGCCCTTCCAGGCGGGCGACGGCAGCGGGCGGCGGACCCGTACCGCGCTCGACGACGCCACCACACGCAGCCAGGCGCACCTGACCGCGCACCTCGCCGAGGCCAGGCGGCTCACCGGCCGGGCCTGACCCGGGCGGACGGCGGCCGGCCCCGGCCGACCGCGCACCGCCGGCCGGGACCGGGCGGATCGCGCCCACGTACTTCTTGCTGATCGACGGAGAGACCTCATGGACCAGGGACACGAACACGGCACCGCCGACGCGCTCGGCGACGCCGAATACGCCGAGTTCATGCAGCTCGCCGCGGAGGAGGGCTTCGACCCGGAGGAGGTCGCCGACGACCTCGCCGACGCCGGGCACGGGCCGCTGCCCGTGCTCGCCGTGGTCGGCCGGCCGAACGTCGGCAAGTCGACACTGGTGAACCGGATCATCGGCCGCCGCGAGGCCGTCGTGGAGGACCGCCCCGGCGTCACCCGCGACCGGGTCACCTATGAGGCGAACTGGAACGGGCGCCGCTTCAAGCTGGTCGACACCGGCGGCTGGGAGCAGGACGTGCTCGGCATCGACGCGTCGGTGGCCGCGCAGGCGGAGTTCGCGATCGACGCCGCCGACGCGGTGGTCTTCGTCGTCGACGCCAAGGTGGGCGCCACCGACACCGACGAGGCCGTGGTGAAGCTGCTGCGCCGGGCCGGCAAGCCGGTGGTGCTCGCCGCCAACAAGGTCGACGGCCCCTCCGGCGAGGCCGACGCGTACGCGCTGTGGAACCTCGGGCTCGGCGAGCCGTACCCGATCTCGTCGCTGCACGGCCGCGGCACCGGCGACCTGCTCGACGCCGTCATGGAGGCGCTGCCCGAGGCGCCCGCGATGACCTTCGGCGAGGCCCTGGGCGGGCCGCGCCGCATCGCGCTGATCGGCCGCCCCAACGTCGGCAAGTCCTCGCTGCTGAACAAGGTGGCCGGCAGCGACCGGGTGGTGGTCAACGAAATCGCCGGCACCACCCGCGACCCGGTCGACGAGCTGATCGAGCTGGGCGGCGTGACCTGGAAGTTCGTCGACACCGCCGGTATCCGGCGGCGGGTGCACCTCACCGAGGGCGCCGACTACTACGCCTCCCTGCGCACCGCGGCCGCGGTGGAGAAGGCCGAGGTCGCGGTGGTCCTGATCGACGCGAGCGACACGCTCAGCGAGCAGGACACCCGGATCATCTCGATGGCGGTCGAGGCCGGCCGCGCCGTCGTCATCGCCTACAACAAGTGGGACATGCTCGACGAGGAGCGCCGCTACTACCTCGAGCGCGAGATCGAGCGCGACCTCGTCCAGGTGCAGTGGGCGCCGCGCGTCAACGTCTCGGCCCGGACCGGGCGGCACATGGAGAAGCTGGTCCCGGCGATCGAGACCGCGCTCGCCGGGTGGGAGACCCGGGTGCCGACCGGGCGGCTCAACGGCTTCCTCGGCGAGCTGGTCTCCGCCCACCCGCACCCGATCCGCGGCGGGAAGCAGCCGCGCATCCTGTTCGGCACCCAGGCGGGCACCAAGCCGCCGCGCTTCGTGCTGTTCGCGTCGGGCTTCCTGGAGGCGGGCTACCGCCGGTTCATCGAGCGCCGGCTGCGCGAGGAGTTCGGCTTCGAGGGCACGCCGATCCAGGTGTCGGTGCGGGTGCGGGAGAAGCGCGGCCGGAAGAAGTAGCGGGGCGCCGGCGCCGGTAGTGGCTCGACCCGGTAGGGCCGCTACCACCGGGCCCGGCCGCTATCTGTCCGGCCGTTACCGGTTCCGGTCGTCGCCGCGGCCAGGGGGGAGCGCCGCCGGGCCGTCCCCGTTCGTCCCGCCGCGCCGCCCGGTCCGGCCGCCGCGCCCGTTCGCACCGCCGTTCGTGCCGCTGCCCGAGCCGTGCGCCCCGCCGCTCCCGGCGCCCCCGGGAGCGCTGCGGTGCCGGCCGCCCGGCGCCAGCGGCGGGTACTCCGCCTGCCAGGCCGCGAACCCCTTGAACTGAAGGGACTCCTCACCGCTGCGGTCCCCGGGGAGGGTACGGAACAGCCGCTGGTACTCCGAGTACAGCGCGTCGTAGATCGGCGTGTTCGACGCACCGGACCCGCTCCCGTCCTGCGCGGTGCGCATGGGCGGGATGTAGCGCTGGTAAGGGGCTCGGGAGGATGCGTCGAAGCTGTACACGTAACTGCCAACGACCCGGCGCCGGGCGGGATGCGGGCCGGGCGGTTGAATTGCCGATATTTGACCAGGTCAACGCGGCGATGGCGGCGGTATGACGTGCGAAGGGCGCGCGTGGCGTACCGCGCGCGCCCTCCGACCGGGTGATCGCTATGACGATGTGCTGATCACGTTCCCGACAGCGGCATGGTCGCCGCGACGAGCTGGCCGCGCGCGCAGGCCCGGGCCAGCGCGTCCCGCATCAGGTCCTCGCGCGGCTGGCGGCCGATCGAACCGGCCGGGCCGGCGTACACGTACACCTCGTTGCCGCGCTGCACCGCGGCCCGCCAGCCGTCGCTGACCTGGAGCGGCTGGTGCGCCTGCCACCAGGCCGCGGCCGGGCCGCCGCCCACGCCCGGCTGGAGCACGGCGTGCAGCTTGCCCATGGCCAGCAGCACCGACCAGCCCGGCAGCGGCGACGGCGGCGCCTCCAGGTCGAGCTGGGGGACGAAGCCTTGCTCGATGAGGAGCGGCAGGAAGTCGTCGCCACCGCCGGTGGAACCGACCCGGGCGACCGGTCCGGTCGGCTCCACGACCAGCGCCGGGCGCAGTTGCTCCTCCACGATGATCAGACCGCAGGTGATGCCCAGCACCGCCTGCCGGGGGGCGAGGTCGAGGTCGGGCACGGCCGGCCCCGACGGTACCGCGGACGCGGCCGACCGGTCCGCGCCCTGGCCGCCCACCGTGCCGCCCCCTGCCGCGCCGCCTCCTGCCATGCCGCCGCCCTCGGGTCCCCCGTACGGCGCGCTGTGCGGCGGGACACCGCCGGCGGGGCTGCCCGGCCCCGCGGGCACACCGCCGGAGATGCTCGCCACCGCGCCCTGCAACTGGGCCTCGGACACCGGCACGACCTGCGAGGGGATGCACGCGGCGTGCGCGAACGCCAGCACGGCGGTCTCGTCGCCCACGAACAGCACGGTGCTGGTCCGCTCCTGCCCGCTGTCACCGGGCGTGCGGCAGGACGTGCAGTCGTACGTGCCCGGCAAGCTCTCGCCGGTGAGGAGCCGGTCGGTCTCCTCGTCGCCGATCTCGGCTCGTACCTCATCGCTCACGTCGAGCATGGGCGCCACGGGAGTCTCCTTGGAAGTGCGGTGCTGCGGTCACGAATGCGGGCCGGGGGTCCGGTCGCCGGGCGGGTCCCGGCGCACTGTGACAACGGACGGCCCGCGCGCGGAGTCACGGTTTACGGGATACGGGTTGCGCCGGGTGCGTGCGCCGTCCGGGTGAGGTGTAGGGCGTGCGTGCCGTGGCGGCGGCGTTCCGGGGCGGGGGCGTGCCTAGCGTGGCCCGATGATCGAACTGTCGAACTTGTCGGACTCATCTGATATGTCAGCCCCGCCAGCTCAGCCGGTTCAGTCACCCCGGCCGGCCTCCCAGCCGGCATCCCCGTCGGCGCCACCGCAGGCGGCGCTCCCGTGGGCCGCCGAGCAGGCGTCGCCCTCCCCGTCGCCCTGGGGCGAGGCATGGGCCGCCGCCCGCCGCTCGCGCCACCTCGGCGGCATCCGCCGCATCACCCTGGCCGGCATCCGCGGCCCGCGCGCCGTCGCCGCGGCCGCCGTGCTCGGCGCCTGCGCACTGCTGCCGATGGTGACGCAGCCCGCCGCCGCGGCTCCCGCCCCCCAGCAGCCCGCCTCCCTGGACACGGCCCGCACCGTCGACCCGCAGGCCGGTACGGCGCAGCTCGGCGACGTCGCCCCTGCCGCGGCCACCGCGGCCACCGCGACCACCGCAACCGCCACCACTGCCGCTGTGCCCGCCGCGCCCCGTGCGGAGAGCTTCACCCGGCAGCGCTCGGTCTGGGACGACATCGCCCTGTGCGAGAGCAGTGGCAACTGGCAGATCAACACCGGCAACGGCTACTACGGCGGCCTCCAGTTCTGGCAGCCCACCTGGGAGCTGTTCGGCGGGCTGAAGTACGCGCGCCGCGCCGACCTCGCCTCGCCCCAGCACCAGATCGACATCGCCGAGGCGGTGCTGCGGGTACAGGGCTGGAACGCCTGGCCGGTGTGTGCCAAGCGCGCCGGGATGAGCGGCTTCAACCACCTCGTGCACACGGTGCAGCCCGGCGAGACCCTGTCGGGGATCGCCGCCTCCTACGGCGTGGACGGCGGCTGGCAGCGGCTGTACCAGCTCAACAAGAGCCTGGTCGGCGACGACCCGAACGAGCTGGAGCCGGGCACCGTCCTGACCGTCAACTGAACCGGCCGGCCACCCCGGCTGCTCCGGCTACCCCGGCCGCCCTGACCCTGCGCCCCCTGTGGGGCCGGTGGGATTCCCCACCGGCCCCACAGGTGCGGGCGGGAGCCGATCGTCCGGTGTCGCGTCTTAACTTGCGACCGCCCGGTAAACCACTGGAAATGATGGTTTTTTGTGTGGGGGCTGTGCGGGAGGTGTGTGTTCCGTTCGCGTACGCCGTACCGCGTACGGCTATTGCAGCGAATACCGTTGCCCTCATGGGACCGCAGCCGAACCCCCAGGACCGCAATCCGGACGACAACCTCGACGCCTATCTCGGGCTGCCCGCCGCCGAGGCGGAGGCCCGGGCGCGCGCCCACGGCTGGACTACGGTCCGCAGCCTGCCGCCCGGGACGGTGGTGACGATGGAGTTCGTCCTCGGGCGGCTGAACTTCATCGTGGCCGAGGGCCGCGTGCAACGCTGCTGGCTTGGCTGAGCGGCGGCACGGGGCGCACGATCTGCCGGTCCACCGGGCGGCGGCGGGCGCCGCCCGAGCCGGGCGGGGTGCGCTCGCCGCGCACCGTGGCCGGTCGGCCGGGGGAGTGCCCGCCCGCTGAGGCCGAGCCCGCCGCGGAGGCCGCGGGTGCGGCGACCGGTGCGGGCGTGGTGACGACTGTGCCCGGCGCCGGTGCGCCGGAGGGCGCTGCCACCTGCGCGGCCGTGCCCACCGTCTCGCGGTCCGGTTCGCCCTCGCCGCTTTGCTGGCCGGCGGGGACGGGAGCGGCCGGCGTCCCCGCGCCCGGGGCGGCGCGGCGGGCGCGGAAGCGGCGCCAGGCACCGGTGAGCCAGTACTCGGCCTTGGACATGAACGGCTCGAACCACGGCAGCGCCAGCAGGATCAGCAGCCCCGCCGCCCAGCCGAGCAGCACATCGCTCACCCAGTGGGTGCCGAGGTAGACGGTGGTCGCGCCGACTCCGAGCGCCAGCAGCGCGCTGGCGATCGAACCCCAGCGGCGGGCCCGCGGAGTCGTGGCGAGATAGGCCAGTACGCCCCAGGTCACCACCGCGTTGGCGGTATGCCCGGAAGGAAATATATCGCCGCCGGCGAACATCTCCGCGGAGCCGACGGTCGTCGCGTAATGCGGACCGAGCCGGCCGAGGCCGTATTTCACGGCCCCCACGGTGATGTTGAGCAGCAGCAGGGAGGTGCCGAGCACCAGCAGGGGGTGCAGGGTGCGGTGGCGCCAGGCTCGCCAGCCCAGCCAGGCGAGCACCATCACGGCGGTGGGGCCGCGCTGGCCGAGGACGACGAAGTAGTCCAGGAACGCGTGGATCTGCGGCCACTGCTTGTAGGGGCGCCAGAGCATGACCTGCCAGTCGAGCGTCACCAGCTTCGAGGTGGTGAGCACGCCGACGACGATCGCTACGTAGGAGGCGACGGTGAGGCCGAACAGCCACACGCGCGTTCGGCTCATCCGCGGCAGGCCGCGGCTCGCCGGTCGCTCGGCCGCGCGGTCGGGCCCGTTATCGGTACGCACTGAAACGACGTTACAGCGTGTGATGGCGTGCAACCGCCGTACGGACGGATCTGTAATGACGATGTGATGTGGAGTGCGTCTCACCACCCCTTTGGGGGACGGTGATTGAGGTGAATGCGAGGAGGCCGTGGAGTTTATGTTCGGGTGTCGATACTCACACGGCCGTGTTCTTATTCGATGCTTATTTCCCTCGAATTTATTCGGGGTTTCCCGCGTGCTGGCCGCCCGGTCGGGGGGCGGGCGCCGTGGACGGCACAGGACGGCCACAGCCCGGTCACGTACGCTGGCCGCTCACCGCCCTGGAAGCACGGAGTCGGCCGTGGAGGTACGCCTATGACGCGGCAGGTCAGCCGCTGGACCATCCTCGTGGTGCTGTGCGCGAGTCTGCTGATCGTCGCACTGGACGCCACCGTGCTGCACGTGGCGGTGCCCGCACTCACCGAGGACCTACGGCCCGGCGCCCAGGACCTGCTGTGGATCGTCGACGTCTACCCGCTGATCGCCGCCTCGCTGCTGATCCTCTTCGGCACCCTCGGGGACCGGATCGGCCACCGGCGGGTGCTGCTGATCGGCTACACGCTCTTCGGCGCGGCCTCCGGGCTGGCCGCGTTCGCCCCCACCCCCGACGTCCTGATCGCCGCCCGCGGCCTGCTCGGCGCCGGCGGTGCGATGATCATGCCCGCCACGCTGTCCATCCTGCGGCAGGTCTTCCCCGACCGGCGCGAGCGCGCCACGGCGATCGGGGTGTGGAGCGCGGTCGCCGCCATCGGCGCGGCGGTCGGCCCGGTGCTCGGCGGCTTCCTCGTGGAGCACTTCTGGTGGGGCTCGGTCTTCCTGGTCAACATCCCGCTGATGGCCGTGATGCTGCCGGTCGGCCGACTGCTGCTGCCCCCCTCGCGGGGCTGCGCCGAGGGCCCCTGGGACGTGGCCGGCGCCGCCACCGCCGCGCTCGGCGTGCTGGGCGCGGTCTTCGGCGTCAAGCGGTTCGGGGCGGGCGCGGCCCCGCTGGAGCCCTCGGTCTGGGTGCCGCTGCTGCTCGGGCTGGCGCTGCTGGTGTACTTCGTGCGGCGGCAGCGGCGCCTGGCGCACCCGCTGATCGATGTGCGGATGTTCGCCCAGGCGGCGTTCTCCACCTCGGTGGGCTGCATCGTGCTGGCCATGCTGGCGCTGGTCGGGCTCGAGCTCATCGCGGTGCAGTACCTCCAACTCGTGCTCGGCCTCAGCCCACTGGACACCGGGCTGCGCCTGCTGCCGCTCACCTTCGCCGCGATGGCGGCCGGGCTGGCCGGTTCCAGGGCGCTGGCCCGCTTCGGGCCGCGCCGGATGGTCGGCGGCGGCTTCCTGCTCACGGCGCTGGCCGTGCTGTCGCTGACCGCGATGGGGCAGCAGGACCGCCCGCTGCTGCTCACCGTCGCCTTCGTCGCGCTCGGCTTCGGCCTGGAGGCCACCCTGTTCGGGGCGTACGAGTCGATGCTCAGCCAGGCGCCGGCCAGCCGGGCGGGCGGGGCGGCCGCGGTCGGCGAGACCGCGTACCAACTCGGTGCCGGGCTCGGGATCGCGCTGCTCGGCAGTGTGATGAACGCGGTCTACGCCCCCCACGCCTCCGGGATCAGCGCCACCGACACCACGGCGGCCGGCCAGTCGCTGGGCGGCGCGTACGACGTCGCCGAACGCGTCGGCGGGGCCCGGGGTACGGCGTTGCGGACGGCCGCACGTCACTCGTTCGTGCATGGCCTGCATGTGACGCTCCTGGTGAGCGTGGCGCTGCTGCTGTCGGGCGCGTGGGCGGCGCGGCGGCTGCCGCGGGTGATGGAGTGCGCGGTGGGCGGCGGTGCGGGCCGGTCCGATGAACGGGCCGCGGTGGAGCTGCCGTGGCCGGTGCGGACGGAGGGCGCGGGGGCGGAGGAAAAGAGCGCCGGTGCCCGGGCGGAGGGTGCCACGGCGCACGGGGCGGGGGCGGCGGCCCCCGGCGTCGCGGCGCGCTCGACCGCCGTACGCTCTGGACGGGCCCGGGGCTGAGCCGTAACGTCGGCGCCGACCCGCGATGATGACCACCGCTAGTTTTACGGGCCGGAGGTCCACTGATGTCCCACGCCGTGAAGGCGCCCTTCGACCCGCGCGACCCGCTGGGCCTCGACGACCTGCTCACCGCCGAGGACAAGGCGGTGCGCGACACCGTCCGCGGGTGGGCCACCGACCGGGTACTGCCCCACGCGGCCGGCTGGTACGAGCGCGGCGAGCTGCCCGAGATCCGCGAACTGGCCCGTGAACTCGGCTCCCTCGGCGCCCTCGGCATGCAGCTGACCGGCTACGGCTGCGCGGGTGCCAGCGCGGTGCAGTACGGCCTGGCCTGCCTGGAGCTGGAGGCCGCCGACTCCGGCATCCGCTCGCTGGTGTCGGTGCAGGGTTCGCTCGCGATGTACGCCATCCACCGCTTCGGCTCCGACGCGCACAAGGAGCGCTGGCTGCCGTCGATGGCCGCGGGCGAGGTGATCGGCTGCTTCGGCCTGACCGAGCCCGACCACGGCTCCGACCCGGCCGGTATGCGCACCCGCGCGGTCCGCGACGGCGCGGACTGGGTGCTCGACGGCCGCAAGATGTGGATCACCAACGGGTCGGTCGCCGGGGTGGCCGTGGTCTGGGCCACGACGGAGGAAGGGGTGCGCGGCTTCGTCGTCCCCACCGACACCCCCGGGTTCTCGGCCCCGGAGATCCGCCACAAGTGGAGCCTGCGGGCGTCGGTCACCAGCGAACTGGTGCTGGACGGGGTGCGGCTGCCCGCGGACGCGGTGCTGCCCGAGGTCACCGGCCTGCGCGGCCCGCTGAGCTGCCTGAACCACGCGCGCTACGGCATCGTGTGGGGCGCGATGGGCGCGGCCCGGGCCAGTTTCGAGGCGGCGCTGGACTACGCGGGCGAGCGGGAGCAGTTCGGGCGGCCGATCGGCGCCTTCCAGCTCACCCAGGCGAAGCTCGCCGACATGGCGGTCGAACTGCACAAGGGCATCCTGCTGGCGCACCACCTCGGGCAGCGGATGGACGCGGGCACGCTGCGCCCGGAGCAGGTCAGTTTCGGCAAGCTCAACAACGTGCGCGAGGCGATCGAAATCTGCCGCACCGCCCGCACCATCCTGGGCGCCAACGGCATCTCCCTGGAGTACCCGGTGATGCGGCACGCGACCAACCTGGAGTCCGTGCTGACCTACGAGGGCACCGTGGAGATGCACCAACTCGTGCTCGGCAAGGCACTCACCGGCATCGACGCCTTCCGCGGGTGAGGCGTTGCCCGCGGAAGGCGGTGACGGCCACCGGAACCGGACTCAGCTCTGGTTGAAGAAACCGTCGCCGCCGCGACGGGAGTCGGCGTTCATCACGGAGTAGTCGGCCGGGGTGAGCAGGAACACCCGGGTGGCCACCCGCTCGATGGAGCCGCGCAGGCCGAAGGTCAGCCCGGCGGCGAAGTCCACCACGCGCTTGGCGTCGGAGGGCTCCATCGCGGTGAGGTTGACGATCACCGGGACGCCGTCGCGGAACAGCTCACCGATGCCGCGCGCGTCACGGAAGCCGTCGGGCGTCACCGTGGCGATCCGCCGCCCCTCCTCCTCGGCCGACTCGGTCGCGATCCGAACCCGCGGGTCGGTCACCCACGTGTCGGCGCGCTCCGGGCCCTCGCCGTAGTCGGCGTACTCCTCGTCGTAGTAACCCTCGCCGCCGTTGTCGTCGACGAGGCCAAGCCAGGCACTCGCCCGTCGAACAGAACCCATGGACGCCTCCTCTCTCGCACGCGGTCTGTACCGTCCGCTTAGTCCTATCGTCATCCATGATGAGGGTGATGCGCCAAGGGGATACGCGCCACGCAGGCCCTTTGTGACGGTACTGGCACACACGATAGTGGCGCACCGTCAAGCAGGGGCAGGCATCGGGGGCCTGACGATCTGATGGGAACGTCCTCCACGATCGGGTGATTTCGGAGGCCGTACGGCCGTACGGGACCGGGGCCCCGCACCGATAACATGACCGCCGGCCGGGTTCTGAAACCTGACCGGAGGTCAAAGCGCAGGCGGCGGCGGGTGTATGGCCGGCCGGGCCGAACGGCCGCCGACGCCGACCGCGCGTCCTGCAATGCGGGTTCGATGGGGGAGTGGGAAGCGTGTTCGGAATCATCCGTCCTTGCCGGCACCGGATGTCGGAGGGCATGGCGGCCTCGTGGCTGGCCCATCTGTGCGGACTGTGCCTCGCCCTGCGCGACGGGCACGGGCAGTTCGCCCGTGTCGCGACCAATTACGACGGTCTGATCATCTCTGTACTGGTCGAGGCCCAGTCCGCGCCCACTCCCGCCCAGCGACGCACCGCCGGGCCCTGTCCGCTGCGCGGCATGCGCACCGCGACCGTCGCCAAGGGCGAGGGCGCCCGGCTGGCCGCGGCGGTCTCCCTGGTCCTGGCCTCGGCGAAGGTGCGGGACCATGTCGACGACGGCGACGGCCCGTTCGCCCGCCGCCCCGTCGCACGCGCGGCCCAGAAGGTCGCCCGCCGCTGGGACCGGGCCGGCGCACGCACCGGCGGCGACCTCGGCTTCGACACCACGCTGCTGCTCGACGCGGTCGGACGCCAGGCGGAGGTCGAAGCGGCGGCAGGGCTCGGCAGTTGTGTGCTGGCCGTCACCGAACCCACCGAGACCGCGACCGCCGCTGCCTTCGCCCACACCGCGGTCCTCGCCGGGCGGCCGGGCAACACCGCCCCGCTCCAGGAGGCCGGACGGCTCTTCGGTCGCCTCGCCCACCTGCTCGACGCGGTCGAGGACCTGGCCGAGGACACCCGCACCGGCGCCTGGAACCCGCTCACCGCCACCGGCACCGACCTCGCCGAGGCCCGGCGGCTGTGCGACGACGCCCGCCACGGCATCCGACTCGCCCTCCGCGATGTCGACTTCGCCCACACCGCCTCCGCCCGCCTGGCCCACACCCTGCTCGTCCACGAACTCGGACGCTCCGTGGACCGCGCCTTCGGCACGGACGGCTGCGCGCACCACCCCGCGGCCCGGAACGGCGACCCGTACCCGGGCAACCCCTACACCGGCAACCCGTACACCGGCAGTCCCTACGCACCCGGCGCGCCCGGCCAGCAGCCCTACCCTCCCGGTCAGCAGCCGGGCGGACCGGGCGGCCCCGGCGGTTTCCCGCCCCCGCCCGAGCCGCCCCGCCGCCGCGGCCTGATCGCCGGATGCCTGGTCTACGCCGGCATGTTCTGCACCTGCCAGGTGTGCTGCACCGACCACAAGGACGCCTGGACCGGACGACCGCGTGACGCCTGGTGCGACGACTGCGATTGCTGCGACAGCACCGACTGCAGCAACTGCGGCGACTGCTGCGAGTGCTGCGGGAACTGCGACTGCTGCGACTGCGGGTGCGACTGCTGAACCGGGGCGCCGCCGGGGTCGGGCCGTTCCGCCGGGTACCGCCCGGCGGCGGCAGCGGCCTTCTCGAACCGCTTCGCCACGCCTGCCCTGCTCCTTCCTCGCTCGCTCACCTCGCGGTCAACTCCTGTCCTGGACCACTGCCAGACTGAACAGCATGCTGGAAACCTCAGCCCGCCTGCTGCGCCTGCTCTCCCTCCTCCAGTCGCGCCGCGACTGGACCGGACCCGAACTCGCCGGGCGCCTGGACGTCACCGCCCGTACGGTCCGGCGGGACGTCGAACGCCTGCGCGCGCTCGGCTACCCCGTCCACGCCACCCCCGGCACGGCGGGCGGCTACCGGCTGGGCGCGGGTGCCGCCCTCCCGCCGCTGCTGCTCGACGACGAGGAGGCCGTCGCGGTGGCGCTGTGCCTGCGTACCGGCGCGGTCGGCGGCGTCGAGGGCATCGAGGAGACCTCGGCGCGGGCGCTGACCAAGCTGGAGCAGGTCCTCCCGTCGCGGCTGCGGCACCGGGTGCAGGCGATGCAGGCGGTCACCGTGCGGCCCGCGCCCGCTGCTATGACGGTCAGCCAGGAAGTGCTGACCGTGATCGGCGCCGCCTGCCGGGACCGGGAGCAGCTGCGCTTCGACTACCTCGACCACCGCGGCGCCGGCAGCCGCCGCACCGTCGAGCCCTACCGGCTGGTCCACCACGGCCGCCGCTGGTACCTCCTCGCCTTCGACACCGACCGGGACGACTGGCGGACCTTCCGGGTGGACCGGATCGAGCCCAAGCCGCCCACCGGCCCCCGCTTCGCCCCGCGCGAACTCCCCGACGACGCCGCCTCCTACGTCGCCGCGGGCGTCACCTCCCGGGCCTACCGCTACCAGGCCAGGGTGGTGCTGCACGCGCCCTTGGACACCATTGCCGCCCTCGCCTGGTCCGGCTTCGGCCGGCTCGCCGCCCTCGGGCCCGACACCTGCGAACTGACCACCGGGTTCGAGACCTTGGACGCCGTGGCGATGTTCATCGGCATGACCGGTGCGGAGTTCGAGGTGAAGGAGCCGCCCGAGTTGGTGTCCCAGCTCGCGGCGGTGTCCGGCCGGCTGGCCCGGGCGGCCCACCGCAGAGGTGCGGAGGGCGGCGCCCAGGTGGCCTCCGGCGACCTCGGGCAGCCTTAGTCCAGGGGGCCGCTCGTGCCGCCCTGGGTGCGGCCCCAGCCGTAGGCGCGGTCGGCCCGCAGGCGTATGACCAGCCTCCCGTCGGCCACCATGGCCGCGCGGTACTCCTCCCAGTCCGGGTGTTCCCCGGCGATCGCCCGGTAGACCTCGACCAACTCGTCCACGGTGGCGTCGTGCGGATCGGCGGCCACCGGGGTGAGCTCCGCCTCGCCCTCGGCGACCAGATAGGCGCCCAGGTCGGGGGTCGTGACGTAGAAGCTCGCCCGCGGGTCGCGGCGCAGATTGCGGGTCTTGGCCCGGCTGTCGGTGGCGGAGACGCGGATGTAGCGGGTCGACTCGTCGTAGAGGAAAGTGACGTTGGACAACTGGGGCCTGCCGTCTTTCTTGAGTGTGACGAGCACTCCGTTCCGCTGGTCCTTGAGCAGGTCCAGCAGCGGGCTGGTGGCGGGGGCCTGGTGCATGATCGCTCCTCGGTGAGCGGGGCTGACGGATACGGTCGGTTACTGCCTGTGCATGGGGGAACGCGCCGTGGCCGGGCGGTTGTTCCGTCCCGAGCACCGAATCGCACGGATTCACTCTTTCGGGACAAGCCCCGTCGCCCACGGCGGCCGGTCCGGCCCGAGACGCGCCGGGCGGGGCCGGCGCGGCCTTCTGGCGGCGGACGGTGCCAGGCTCGCCGGCATCACGGCGTCGCTTCCGAAACGTGCCCGGGCGCTGTCCGCGGCGGCCTCCACCGCGCGGGCCCGGTCGTCCCGCGGATCGAAACTGAGCTGCCGCACGGCCTCCCTGGCGGGGCGCAGCGCGTCCAGCCGCAGATGAACGCGCCGGACCCGGGCCCGCTGCAGTCCCAACTGCTCGTACAGCGCGTACGCCGCCCGGGCCAGCGCGGCCGAGTGCGCGGTGGACTCGGGCAGTACCCGCTTGCGCACCGACGCCGACCCGTCCGCGTACCCCACCGTCAGCACCATCGCGCCGGCGACCTGCTCCTCCCGCCGCAGCTGCCCGCCCAGTGCGTCCGCCAGCGACAGCAGCGCGGTGCGGTGCCGCTCGGGATCGAGTACATCAGCGGGAAACTCCACCGCTCTGGTGAGCGACCGCGGCAGTTCCGCCGGCGTGACCGGCCGGGGGTCGATCCCCAGGGCCCGCTCGCGAACCGCTCTGCCGGCCGTGCCGCCCAGGATTCGTTGCAGCGTCACCAGCGGCAGGTCGGCGAGCGAGCCGACCGTGTGCAGCCCGTACCGGCGCAGTGTTTCCGCGGTGGCCGGCCCGACGCCCGGCAGCGCCGCCACCGGCAGCGGACGAAGGAACGCGGCCACCGCCTCGCGGGAGGAGCCGACGACGGTGACGCGGCCGGGCGGCGTGACGGACGCGGCCATGGCGGCGATCTGACGGTTCGTCCCGGCCCCGATGCAGGCGCGGTCCAGCCCGAACAAAGCCACCAGGCGCACCTGCACCAAGTACGCGATCCCGCGCAGATCCCGGTCCCAGAACCTCAGCGCACCGGTCACGTCCAGGTCCGCGGCGTCGGGCGGGAGCGCCTGCACGACCGGTGTGATGTTCGTCAACGCCTCCAGGACCGCGGCGAACAGGGCCTCGCGTCGGCGGTCCGGAATCAGCAACCGCACGTGCAGCACCTGCCTGCCGCCGGCGTGCCGCCCTCCGGCCACGTCACCGGTCCCGCTCACGCGGCAGTCACCCCGACGG
Organism: Actinacidiphila sp. bgisy144; assembly: GCF_057708105.1. Classification (NCBI taxonomy): domain Bacteria; kingdom Bacillati; phylum Actinomycetota; class Actinomycetes; order Kitasatosporales; family Streptomycetaceae; genus Actinacidiphila; species Actinacidiphila sp. bgisy144. Next base: position 50,665 of record NZ_JBYIRM010000017.1, read on the forward strand.
TGCGGCGCGCCCTCATCCCGCGCTCCCCGGGCTGCGGTGGCCGAGCCTGCGCAGGTCGGCGGTGCGGGAGCCGGCGGGCTGGAGGTCGGCGTAGGGGTGGAGGCGGGCGCCGGTGGTGCCGTTCGCCAGAGTTCGCTGCGGCTGCGGCTGCGGCTGCGGCTGCGCCGGTGTCGGGTGGGGACCGTCCGCTCCCAGGAGCGCAAGGGCGGCCTCCGGTCCCTCGTCACGCCGGGTGGCGGCGAGCTGCTCAAGGTCCCAGGCCATGGTGCCGACGATCGTCCGGCGCGTGCCGCGGACCTGGACGGTGCCGCGGACCAGCAGCAGCCCGGAGTGGAAGACGGTGTGCGCGCATGCCTCGTGGGAGTCCTCGAAGAAGGCGAGGTCGACCAGGCCGGAGCCATCCTCCAGGGTGACGAAGATGATCCGCTTGCCCGAGGCGATCGGCGGGGTCTGGGTCGCGGACCGTATGCCGGCCACGAGGACCTGCCGGCCTGCGGGCAGGCCGCCCAGATGGGCGGCGTCGGTCGCGCCGATCTCCCGCAGCAGCCGGTGGTGGTACTCCATCAGATGCCGGGAGACGTCGATGCCGAGCGTGTGCAGTTCCTCGCCGAGCACTTCGCGCTTGGTCATCTCGGGCAGGCCGCCGGGCTCGGCGGCGCCGACCGCCTCCGTGGTGAGGGGGACCTGCCCCTCGGTCACGTTGCGGTTGCGGGACTGCCTGTGCAGTTCGGCGATCTGCAACAGCAGATCCCGCCGGGTCGACCGCCCGTCGTGCAGCGCGTCCAACGCACCGATGACGGCGAGCTGTTCGGCCACCGGACGGCTGGGCCTGGCCCGCTGCCAGAAGTCGGACAGGGAATCGTACGGCTGCCCCGCGGAGATCCGCGCGCACTCTTCCTCGCTGATCCCGCGCACCCCGGACAGGGCGAGCCGCACCCCCCACCGCTCGTCCTCGGCACGCTCGACGACGTGTTCCGGGCGGGAGCGGTTGACGTCGACCGGCAGCACGGGCACCCCGCGGCGCCGGGCGTCGGCGACGATGACCCGCTTGGGCCACATGCCCGGGTCGTGCTCCAGCAGCCCGGCCAGCAGGAACGCCGGGTAGTGCGCCTTCAGCCAGGCCGACTGGAGGGCCGGCACCGCGAACGCCACCGCATGCGCCCGGCAGAAGCCGTAGGCGCCGAACGCCTCGACCGTGGCCCACACCTCGTCGCGGACCTCGGGGGAGAAGCCGCGGGCGGCGGCCGCACGGTGGAACCAGTCCCTGATCTCCGGCAGCTTCCCGGGGCTGCCGAGCAGGCGCCGGCCCACCTCCGCCCGGTCCTTGCCGCATCCGGTCATCACGTCCAGCGTCTCGATGATCTGCTCGTGCCAGATGGTCACCCCGTAGGTGTCGGCGAGCACCGGTTCCAGAGCGGGGTGGGCGAAGCGCGGAGAGCCGCCGTGCCGGGCGGCGATGTACCGCTCGGGCATTCCGCCGGCCACCGGCCCGGGGCGGAAGAGGCTGATGTCGGCGATGACGTCCTGCACGTCCCGCGGCTGAAGGCGGGAGAGCAGGTCCTGCTGGCCGGGCGACTCCAACTGGAACATGCCGATGGTCTGGCTCTGCTGGATCAGCTGGAACGCGAAGACGTCGTCGAGCGGGACCTGCTTCCCGTCGTCGAGGTCGATCCGCTGCCCCGTGGCACGTTCGATCTCCGCGACCGCGTGCGCCATCGAGGACTGCATCCGTACCGCCAGGACATCCAGTTTGATGTTGCCCAGGATTTCGACCTCTTCCTTGGCCGCCATGGCCATGGGGTAGTCGCCCTGCGGGGTCGGCTGGACAGGAAGGCGGTCCAGCAGGGTCGCGTCGCTGATGATCACTCCGCACGGGTGCATGGCCATGCCGTGGACGAGGGAGTCCAGCCCTTCGGCGAGTTCCCACAGGGGCCCGTACCGCCCGGCCTCGGAGGCGAGTGCGCGAAGTTCGGGCAGTTCGGCGAGCGCGCTGGTGATGTCGCCGGCCCGCAGGTGCGGGAAGCTCTTGGCGACGCGGTCCACCTCCGCGGGGGGGATGCCGAGCGCCAGCCCCGTGTCGCGCAGCGCTCTGCGCGCCCGGTAGGTCTCGGGCATCGCGGTGACCGCGACCCGCTCGTGGCCGAACCGGCGGAAGATCGCGTCGTAGCACTCCAGCCTGCGCATCGACTCCACGTCGATGTCGATGTCGGGCAATCCCCTGCGCCGTTCGCTGAGGAAGCGTTCGAACAGCAGGTGGTGGTCGAGCGGGTTGGCGGTGGCGATACCGAGGGCGTGGCAGACCATCGAGCCCGCGCCGGAACCGCGGGCGGCGACCCTGATGCCCAGCTCGCGGATGTCGGCGACCACCTGCCCGACGGCGAGGAAGTACGAGTCGTAGCCGAGCTTCCCGATGATCTCCAGCTCGCTTCCCATACGTTCCAGCGCCGCACGGTCCCGCTCCAGGCCGCGGCGCGCCAGCCCCGCCTCGCAGCGTTCCCGCAGCAGCCGGGCAGCGGCACCAGGACCTGGCTTCCGAGCCCCGACGACCTCCGGTTCGGGGAAGTGCCGGGACCCGATTCCCAGATCCGCCTCCGGGTCCAGGCGGCAGGCCGCTGCCGTGGCGGCGGTGTCGGCGAGCAGCCGGTCCGCCCGGCGCGGTCCCATGCCGGCGCACTCGGCGATCTCCCGCGCCACCCGGGACATCTCCCCCTCCCCCTTGAGCCAGCGCTGCCCGCTGTCCAGCCGCCGCCGGTCGATCGGCCGCAGCAGCCGCGCGGCGTCGAGGACGTCGGCGAGCCGGTGCTGCTCCGCGTCGGCGTAGCGGACGGCGTTGGTCAGCACCGCGGTGGTACGGGTGCGGTCGGCGAGCGCGAGAGTGCGGGCGGCCAGCCGCAGCGAGCCCGGCCCCGTCCCGGGCTTGCCGTGGACGACCGCCTCCAGTCGCAGCCCGTCGCCGAAGATCTCCCACCAGGGCCGCAGCAGCCTCACCGCGACGTCCTCCCGGCCGGCCGCCAGCGCCCGCACCGGCTCCGAGAGCGGCCCGAGCAGCACGGTCAGACCGGCGCCGCCGTGCTCGCGCAGCGCGTCCCACGGCACCTCGACGGGCGCCGTCCGGCTCGCAGTGCCGACGTGGGCGGCACTGGTGATGCGGCACAGCCGGGCCCAGCCCTGGGCGTCCTGGGCGAGCAGGACGAAGCGCAACGGCGGCTCGACCACGTGGGCGCCACCGCGCGCCGGGGCCCTGAGCCGCTGGGCCGGGGGCGGTGGCGCGAGCGCGGCCACGGCGAGGTCGATCCCGAAGACCGGCCGCACCCCTGTTTCCGCGCACGCCCGCGCGAACCGCACGGCCCCCGTGACGGTGTCCCGGTCGGTCAGTGCCAGCGTCCGCACCCCTCGCTCGGCCGCCCGCAGGGCGAGCTGTTCGGGGTGGGCCGCGCCGTACCGCTCGGAGTAGCCGGACGCGACATGCAGATGGGCGAAGCCCGCCATGCCGCACCTCCACCCTCCACCCCTTTTCGGCCATCCGTCCGGAACGTTCTCGCACGTTCGTTCGATTACCTTAGCGCGGTCGCCCCAGGTCAGCGACTCGAACGCGCCCGTTGGTCGGCGGTCCGGGGGTGGAGGACGATGGCGAAATCGAACGCCTGCGCCGCATCTTCGCGGCCTGGCAACGGACTTGGCGGTTCGGACCGCGGCGCCGCCGGCCGCAATGACGTTCATCACGAGAGGGCGCCGGCCTTCGCCCCCGCACCAGCCATGGGGTGCCGGAAGGTGCTCCGAGCGGCCGGAATAGTGTGGGGGTATCTGCCGCTCGCGGCTTCCGTCCGGTTCGCCGGACCGAAGAGGCGGGCGCGCGGCTCTGGTCATCGGTCCTGCCTGAGAGCTGGTGGAGTGTGCGCGGAGGCGTCGAACTCGGCCCCGAGCCCCTGACGGTGCTCTCCCCGCCCACCGACACCGCCATGGTGGACGGCTGCGCGGTGGAGCTGGCCGCGCTCCTGCTCGGGCACCTGGAGTCCGTGTGCGCCTCGGACGACCGGCTGGGCGTGCTGATGCGCTACGCCCTGCTGCCGGGCGGGAAACTGCTGCGCCCGCTGCTCCTGCTGGAGACCGTCGCGGCCCTGGGCGGCGACCCGGGCGCGGCACTGCCGGCCGCCGCGGCACTGGAGATGCTGCACGCCGCCACGCTCGTGCACGACGACATCATCGACCAGGACGCGCTGCGGCGCGGCCGCCCGAGCGTGGCCGCGCGCTTCGGCCAGGCCGACGCCCTGGTGGGCGGGGACGCCATGATGTGCGCCGCGCTCGGGCAGGCGCGGGCGCTCGCGACCAGCGGCTACGGTGCCGAACAGGCACTCCGGGTACTGGATGTGATCAGCACGGCCGCCGTCGAGGTCAGCCGCGGCCAGATGATGGAAGCCGACCTCGCCGGGCGGATGGACTGCGCCATGGCGCAGTACCTCCGGATGGTCCGGCTCAAGACGGGCGCCCTGCTCGACGCCGCGACCCGTGCGGCCGCCGTGCTGACCGAAGCGGAGCCGCCGCACGTCCGTGCCCTGGCCCGGTTCGCCGACCACCTCGGGATCGCCTTCCAGATGCAGGACGACCTGCTGCCGTACGCCGAGGACGACCGGGCGGCCGGCAAGCCCGCCCTCAGCGACCTGCGCAACCGGCGCCCGACCCTGCCGGTGCTGATCGCCTTCGGCAACGCGACGCCCCAGCAGCGCCTGCTGTTGCAGGACCTGTGGCAGCAGCCGGCGGAGGACGCCCAGCACGCCTTGGCCGGACTCCTGGAAGCGGCCGGGGCGCTGCACGCCGCCCGGGCCACCGCCGCCGATCACCTCGCGGCCGCGCTGGCCGCGCTGGAGGACCTGCCGCCCGGACAGCACCGCGACCACCTCGCCGCCATGGCCGGACGCCTGGCCGCCCGCCGTGCCTGAGCCCGCCTCGTTCGTCCGATCCGCTCGGCCGGCGGTCGTGTCAGTGGTGGGTGCGAAGCTTCCCGTATGAGCACCGACACAGACGCCCGGCAGTACTGGGATGCCGCCGCGGACCACTTCGACGACGAGCCCGACCACGGCCTGCGCGACCCGGGCGTCCGCTCGGCCTGGGAGGCGCGGCTGAGGTCCTGGCTGCCGGCAGAGCCGTCCGACGTGCTGGACCTCGGCTGCGGCACCGGGAGCCTCGCCCGCCTCGCCGCTGCCGACGGGCACCGCGTCACCGCGGTGGACCGGTCGGAGCGGATGGCCGCACGGGCCCGCGCGAAACTCGCCGGCACGGACGCGCGGGTGGTCGTCGGCGACGCAGGGCACCCGCCGGTGGGGGCCGGCGGATTCGACGTCGTCCTCGTCCGCCACGTGCTGTGGGCGCTGCCGGACCCGGACGCCGTGCTGCGGCGGTGGGCGGACCTGCTGCGGCCCGGCGGACGGCTGGTCCTCGTCGAGGGAAGGTGGGGGACGCCCCCGGTCGGCATCTCGGCGGACACCCTCGTCGAACTCACCGCGCCGCTCGGCGGGTCGACCCGGGTCGAACAGCTCGGACACGACACGGCGCTGTGGGGGCACGAGGTGTCCGACGAGCGGTATGCGGCGGTGGTCCGCCCGGCCCCCCGCGGCTCCCGCCGGCACACCGAGGTCGTCGACGTCCATCTGCTCCTGCTGCGCGGCCGGGACGTGCTGCTCGCCCGCCGGGACGGGACCGGCTACGCGGACGGCCTGCTGCACGCCCCGTCCGGGCACCTGGAGGACGGCGAGGACGTCAGGAGCGGAATGATCCGCGAGACCCGGGAGGAGATCGGGCTCGACCTGGCCCCCGGCGACCTGGAGGCCGCACTGGTGATGCAGCACCGGGGGCCCGGCGGACAGGCCCGGATCGGCTGGTTCTTCGTCGCGCACCAAGCGCCCGGCGGCCCCGAACCGGTCAACCGGGAGCCGGACAAGTGCTTGGAGCTGGGCTGGTATCCGCTGGACGCGCTGCCCGACGACATGGTCGCCTACTGCCGCGCGGCGATCGAGGGCCACCTGGCCGGCCACCGCTTCCTGCTCCATCTGCACGAGAGCGGGGACTCCATCGCCTACGCCCCGGGCGGTCCGGCCCGAGCGGTGCCGCTGGCGGCGCCCGCTGTGCCAGTATCCGGCGTATGAGCCTGGAGATCACGATCGATCCGGACGCGACCGCTGCCCCGTACGAGCAGGTGCGCGGCCAGATCGCGGAGAAGGCCCGCGCGGGGGAGCTCCCGGTCCACTACAAGCTGCCCACCGTGCGCGGGCTGGCCGAGCAGTTGGGACTCGCGGCGAACACCGTCGCGAAGGCGTACCGGGCGCTGGAGGCGGACGGGGTGATCGAGACCCGGGGCCGTCACGGCACGTACATCGCGGCGGGCGACGCCCAGGCCCGCGAGGTGGCCGCTGCCGCGACCGGCTACGCGCAGCGGGTCCACCGACTGGGTCTGGACGCTGCCGCCGCACGTGCCGCCGTGGAGGAGGCGCTGCGCGCGGAGTATGGCGCGTAGGCCGGCTCCGGCGGGGCCGGCGGCGGAACGGACCGGTGGCGGGGTCCGGCCGTCACAGGTAGAGGCCGCCTTCCGCCTGGGGCGGCACGGCGAGGGTGGGGGAGGTGCCGCGGCGCAGGGCGTACAGCTCGGCGAGGGTGGCGCCCTCGCGTCCGATGCCCTCGCTGGTGCCGAGCCACCGCACCGCCTCCTCGCGGTTCAGCGGGCCGACCTCGACGCGGGCGAGGCAGCGGCCGGGCCGGACGACAGCCGGGTGCAGGCGTTCCAGGGCTTCGTTGGTGGTGATGCCGACCAGGACGTTCCGGCCCTGGCCGAGCAGCCCGTCGGTGAGGTTGAGCAGCCGGGACAGCGCCTGGCCGGTCTCGTGCTTGGCCTGGCCGCGGATGAGTTCGTCGCAGTCCTCCAGCAGGAGCAGCCGCCAGCGGCCGCCCTCGCTCTCGTCCTCGCCGATGGCGATGTCCATCAGGTAGCCGACGTCGTTGAAGAGGCGTTCGGGGTCCAGGACGCAGTCCACCTGGCACCAGTCGCGCCACGAGCGGGCCAGGGTGCGCAGGGCGGACGTCTTGCCGGTGCCGGGCGGTCCGTGGAGCAGGAGCAGCCGCCCGGTGACGTCGTCGGCGGTCATCTTCATCAGGCCGTCCATGGCGTCGGCGACCGGTGCCGAGTAGTTGCCGCGCAGCCCGTCCCAGGTGTCGGCGGAGATCTTCCGGGTGGTGCGGTGCGGGCCGCGCCGGGGGGAGACGTACCAGAAGCCCATGGTGACGGTCTCCGGCTGCGGCTCCGGTTCGTCCTCCGCGTCCTCGACCGCCGACTTCAGCACCCGCTCGGCGAGTTCGTCGGAGGTCGCCGTCACCGTGACGTCGGCGCCCCGGTTCCAGCGCGAGACGAGGATCGTCCAGTCCTCCCCCTCGGCCAGGAGGGCACTGCGGTCCTTGTCGCGGGCCTGCCGCAGCACGGTCGCGTCCGGCGGCAGCAAAGTGAGGCCGGCCTTGACGTTCTCCAGGGAGCTGCTGCGGGCGAAAGGCTGCTGCCCCGAGGTGAAGCGCCCCAGGAACAGGGCGTCGACGACGTCGGACGGGGAGTCGCTGTCGTCCAGCCGCAGGTGGACCGGCAGGGCGCGGAACGGATCGGCGGCCGCGGCGGCCTTCGTGTCGGCGGCGGGAGAGGTGGGCGGCACGTGCCTCCTCGGCGGACGGGATGTGGCGGACATGAGGCCATGATCCGGCACGGCGGCGCGATCGCCCAGCGCTTTTCGGTTCGACTCGGGCTGTTACGCGAACTTCCAAACCCCTCGAAAGGGTTGATTTGCCGCACGTGTGTCCGGAAATGATTCCGGTGAGGCCGGAGCGATGACGTGCGATGCCGTCCTCCTTTGCGCCCCGTACCGCGTCAACCCCCTTGGGTGGAGGGCGAATCGGGCGACCGGGGCGGGCGGGGGATGCGCACGTGACGTGACGGGGCGATAGGGTTACCCTGCCCGTGCTGGGTGCCCTCGACAGGGTGGGGAGAGTCATGGAACAGATAGCGATGCACAGCAGGTCCAGAGTGCCTGCCATCAACTGCGGTACTACGGCGTCCAGTGCGCGTCTGGACCGGCACCTTGCGATACTGGCCGGCCCGGCCGTTCCGCAGCGCGAGGCCGAGGAGGCCACCGTGCTGCTGCGGGAGTTGACGGCGCGTGACACCACGCGGGTCAGGACCAGCAGGAGCGCCCGGGTGTCGCTGTTCGCGCCGCTGCGTCGGCTGCGGAGGACGCTCTTCGGCAACCACCGCTGAGCCACGAGCAGTTCGCGTCCGTCCTGCTGTCCATGCGGTGGGGTGTGTGCGGCCGTCCTCCCCAGCGGCCGCAGCCGACCCACCGCACCGCCGTCACAGCAGGGCGAACTGCCCGTCGGGACCTTCTTCCTGGTGCTCCAGTACCGAGGCCGGCCTGCGCCTGGCCGGGGGCACCGGAAGGACTCCGGCGGTTCGCAGTGCCACCGCGCCGGTGGTATCCGCCCTGTCGACGCCCGTAGCGGCCGACCGCGCCGCGAAGTCCGCCAGCTCCTCCCGGAGTTCGGCGAGCAGCGTCAGTACGCCGATCAGTTCCAGTAGTTCCGAGGTCGTGGCCCGGCTCCAGGAGGCCGGCCGCAGCGCTTCGAGCGAGCCCTGCTCCCCGGATGCGGTCCGCCTCCCGTACCACGCCTCCAGGACCCGTACGCCGCCCGCGGTGGCCTCCCAGGCCGCGGGCGCCACCGGCGCGACCTGGCCGGTCCCGATCCACAGGGCGCGCTCCTGCGGGTCGTACCGCAGGTCGTCCGGCCGGGGCCGGTCCGGCAGCGGTGCCCGGACGTAGGGGCGGCTGCCGCCGGGCGGTCGCAGCCGGGAGGTGTCGCGGCCCTGCCCGGGGTCGGCGCAGCGGGCACCGCGGGTGTGCAGCCACAGGGACCTGCGGCCCAGGGCGGTTCCCTCCCGCCACTGGTCCAGGCCGCGGGGGAGCGGCACCGCGCAGCCCCGGTGGCCGGGCCGGGCCGCGGCCGCGATCCAGGCGAGGGTGTCCTCGGCGGTGACTCCGGTGCCCAGGCGGCCGGCGAGCCAAGCGGTCAGGCCCGGCGCGAGGTTGGGGTCGCGGCCGCCGGGCTGCCGGTACAACGGCCGGATCAGCGCGGGCTTGCCGGCCGGGGAACGCCCGTCCGGAAGCAGGGCGCTGAAGGTCACCGCGGCTTCCTCGGTGTCCGGCAGCGGGGTGTGCTCGACCGCGAAGACCTGCCGGTCGTCGGCGATCCGCCACAGCTCGGGCCGGGCCACGTCGATCAGCCGGTGATCGGGTATCAGCCACTGCTGGTCGTACGGTCCGTGCTGGATGCGGACCGGCTCCGGGCAGCGGCCCGCCTCGCGGGAGATCGCGGTGGTGGGGGTCTGGTGGCCGGGGAGCTGGGCGACCGGGGTGTGCAGGCCCCGGGCGCGGGTGGGGTGCAGCAGGGAGGCTTTGGCGCTGTCGTCCGGGGCGGTGGTGAGGAGCGTCCAGCGGGCTCGCAGGCAGGCGGGGTCGGATGCCATCGGCCAGCCGCGGCCGATGCGCAGCGGGCGGACCGACCAGGGCATCAGGTCGTGCAGCAAAGGCGCGTCATCGCTCACCACACGCATGCTACTGACGCCCCTCAGGGTGCCTCCATCGTCACGCTGAAGGAGAACCTGTCGCCGCGGTAGTGGATGTGTGCCACATCCACCACCTGGCCGGTGTCGTCGTAGGTCACGCCGGTGTAGTGCAGTATCGGGCTGAGCAGCGGTACGCCGAGCAGGCGGGCGGTGTCGGGGTCGGCGAGGCGGGCCGTCACGGTGTCGGTGATGCGGCTGATCCGCACGCCCAGCACGTCGCGCAGGACCTTCGTCATCGGCCAGCGTTCCAGGTCGGCGAGGTCGATGCCGGCGGCGAGTTCGGGACGGACGTAGTTCTGCGCCCAGTTGGAGGGTTCGCCGGACTCGTCGTGGCGCAGCCGCCGGAAGGAGACGGCCTCGGTGCGGCCGGGGAAGTGCTCGGCCGCGTCCGGCGGCAGGGGAGCCGGGCCGTGGGAGAGGATCGTGGTGCGGCCGCCGGACTGCTGGGCGACGATGGCGTCCACCGAGCCGAGCAGCTTCACCGGCACTGCGCGCCGCGCGGCCGGCTCGATGAAGGTGCCGCGCCTGCGGTGACGGGATATCAGCCCCTCCGCCTCCAACTCCTTGAGCGCCTGGCGCAGGGTGAGCACGCTCACCCCGTAGTGCGCGGCGAGTTCCTCCTCGGTGGGCAGCCGCAGCGGGGCGTCCGCGGGGCGGCCCAGTATCGAGGCGCGCAGGGACTGCGAGACCTGGTACCACAGGGGCAGTTTGCCGTTGAGCACCAAGGAGTCGGGGGCGAAGGCGTTCGCTGTCGTCACGACCGGAAGTTTCGCTCAAGCCCCTCCCAGACCGAGTCGTACCCGGCCTGGCGGTGCTCCGCGCCCATCGCGAACCCGGTCGGCACCACCGGCCAGCGCGTCTCGAACATGAACGCCAGCCCGTCGTCGACCTTCTGCGGGCGCAGTTCCGCGGTGCTGGCCCGGTCGTACGTCGTGCGGTCCGGTCCGTGCGCGGACATCATGTTGTGCAGCGAGGCACCGCCGGGGACGAACCCCTCGGCCTTCGCGTCGTAGGCGCCCTCGACCAGCCCCATGAACTCCGACATCACGTTCCGGTGGAAGTACGGCGGGCGGAAGGTGTCCTCGCCGACCAGCCAGCGCGGGGCGAACACCACGAAGTCCGCGCCCGCGAGCCCGGGGGTGTCCGACGGGGAGGTGAGGACGGTGAAGATGGACGGGTCCGGGTGGTCGTAGCTGATCGAGCCCAGGACGTTGAAGCGGTGCAGGTCGTAGAGGTAGGGCACATGGTTGCCGTGCCAGGCCACCACGTCGAGCGGGGAGTGGTCGTAGACGGCGGCCCACAGGTTGCCGCCGAACTTGCTGACGACCTCGGTGTCCTCCTCGCGGTCCTCGTAGGCGGCGACCGGGGCGAGGAAGTCCCGTGCGTTCGCCAGGCCGTTGGCGCCGATCGGGCCGAGGTCGGGGAGCTGGAACGGGCGGCCGTAGTTCTCGCACACATAGCCCCGGGCGGTCGACTCCAGCAGCTCCACCCGGAAGCGGACCCCGCGCGGGATCAGGGCGACATGGCCGGGCTCGGCGCGCAGCACGCCCAGTTCGGTGCGCAGCAGCAGGGCGCCCTGCTCGGGGACGATCAGGAACTCGCCGTCGGCGCAGGAGAACACGCGGCGGTCCATCGAGGTGTTCGCCGCGTACCAGTGGATGCCGATGCCCTCGCGGCGCAGCACATCACCGTTGCCCCCCACGGTGACCAGGCCCTGGACGAAGTCCGTGGGTTCGTCGGGGAACGGAAGGGGGCCCCAGCGCAGGCGGTTGGGGTCCGGCTCCACGTCGTGGAAGGGGGCGCTGCGCAGCGCCCCGTTCGGCACGCGGTGGAACGGGGGGTGGGCGGCGGACGGGCGGATGCGGTAGAGCCAGCTGCGGTGGTTGTGCGCCCGGGGCTCGGTGAAGGCGGTGCCGCTGAGCTGCTCGGCGTACAGCCCGAGAGGCGCGCGCTGCGGGGCGTTGCGCCCCACGGGGAGGGCGCCCGGTACGGCCTCCGTGCTGTGCTCGTTGCCGAATCCCGGCTGGTAGTCCAGGTCCTTGCCCTCGTCGCCGGGCCCGGCGCCTTGCAGCTCCATGCTTCGCTCCCCGTCCTGCCGTCGTCATTCCTATGCTGGGCCATAGGAATCGCGGCGGCAAGCCTCGCGGCCGCGCACGGATGGGGCGGGTGTGCCGGGCGGGGTGCGGGTGCCGAGGGCGCGGGCTTGGGGGCGCGGGCCCTGGGGGTGCGCAACGGCCTTGGCTAGGGTGGAGCGGCAGCAGGCCGCCGGTTCGATCGGCGGGCAGGGGCGGGAGGCGCGCCGTGGCGGGACCGGGCGGGTACGGAAGTGGGCGGCGCGTCGTCGGGCGGGCGCGCGGCGCCGCAGGCAGGACGGAACCGACGGCGACCCGCGAGCCGCGGATCGCACGCGTGAGGCGGCCGTCCGGGCCGTCCGGTCCGCTCGATGCCGCGGCCGCGGGCTGAACCCGCCATGCCGGGGACGGAGTCCGCGGGGGGCGCGCTGCGCCGCGTCCCCGTCCAGCGCCGCAGCGCCGAGCGCCTCGCCCGCATCCTCGACGCCTGCGCCCGCGAACTCGACGAAGGCGGGTACGAGCGGCTCAGCACTCGGGCGGTGGCGGCGCGTGCCGGAGTGCCCATCGGCTCCGTCTACCGCTTCTTCTCCGACAAACGAGCCATGACCGACGCGCTGGCCCACCGCAATCTCGACGAGTTCCTCGACCGCACGGCGGCGCGGCTGGCCGAGCCGGGCACCGGAACGGACTGGCGGGCCGCTGTCGACGTGCTGGTCGACGAGTACACCGCGATGAAGCGGACCGCGCCCGGCTTCGCGCTGGTGGAGTTCGGTGCCCCCGACGAGAGCAACCAGGACCTCGCCGACCGGCTGCCGGAACTGCTGGGCGACCGGCTCACCGCCGACCCCGCGGACCCGCGGCTGCGGCTGGCGCTGACCGTCGCGGTCGAGGCCGCCGACGCGGCGCTCCAGCTCGCGTTCCGTGTCGGCCGAATGGGTGATTCACGCGTGATCGACGAGGTGAAAGTGCTGGTCAGGGCCTATCTCGGAACCGTGCTCGAATAGCGAACCCGCATTCGATGGGTAACTCTGTGTAGTCGGGGTAGATCGATGGTGGAGCCACTCGGCGCCGGTCGGGCGGGATCGACGAGGACCGGCGGTATGACGCGAGTGGCCGGCGATCGCATACATGGGCCCGAGGGCATCGGGCGGGCACTGGCCACACAAAACTATCGGCGCTAGTTTGGCGTCGCGGGCGGAAACAGGATGCGGAGGGCAGCAGCGTGGACAGCAGGACAGGCACGGCAGGCGGTGGCGAGGGCGTCCACCAGGGGCGCGACGAACTCTATGTCGACGGGCGCTGGCAGCCGGCGCTGGCCGACGCGTGGATCGACGTGGTCGCCCCCGCGACCGAGCAGGTGATCGCCCGCGTCCCGGCCGGCGATGCCCGCGACGTGGACACGGCGGTGCGGGCGGCCCGCCGGGCGCTGCCCGGATGGGCGGCGACCGAGCCCGAGCAGCGGGCGGTGGTGCTGGCCGCCGCGGCGAATCTGATGGCCGAGCGGCGCGACGAGATCGCCGCCACGGTCGCCGCCGAACTGGGCGCGCCGCCGAAGTTCGCGATGGCGGTGCACACCGACATGCCCACCGCGGTGATGAGGTCGTTCGCCGAACTCGCCGCCGAGCACCGCTTCGAGGAGCGCATCGGCAACTCCCGGGTGCTGCACGAACCCGTCGGCGTGGTCGGTGCCATCACGCCCTGGAACTACCCGCTGCACCAGGTGGTGGCGAAGGTGGCGCCCGCCCTCGCCGCGGGGTGCACCGTGGTCCTCAAGCCGGCCGAGGACACCCCGCTCGTGGCCCAGTTGATGGCGGAGATCCTGCACGCCGCGGGCCTGCCCGCCGGGGTGTTCAACCTGGTCACCGGGCTCGGACCGGTCGCGGGCCAGGCGCTCGCTGAGCACCCAGGGGTCGACCTGGTGTCCTTCACCGGCTCGACCGCGGTGGGGCGGCAGATAGGCGCGGCGGCGGGCGGCGCGGTCAAGCGGGTCGCGCTCGAACTCGGCGGCAAGTCGGCCAACGTGATCCTGCCGGGCGCGGACCTGGCCCGCGCGGTCAACGTCGGGGTGGCGAACGTCTTCGCCAACTCCGGCCAGACCTGTAGCGCCTGGACCCGGATGCTGGTGGACTCCGCCCGCTACGAGGAGGCGGTCGAACTGGCCACGACCGCCGCCGCGAAGTACGTCCCCGGCGAACGGCTGGGCCCGGTGGTCAGCGCGAAGCAGCGGCAGCGGGTCCGCGGCTACATCACCAAGGGTATGGAGGAGGGTGCCAAGGTCGCGATCGGCGGCCCCGACGCACCCGAGGGCCTCACCACCGGCTACTACGTGCGCCCCACCGTCTTCACCGACGTCGCCCCGGAAATGACGATCGCCCAGGAGGAGATCTTCGGCCCGGTGGTGGTGCTCATACGGTACGAGGACGAGGAGGACGCGCTGCGGATCGCCAACGGCACCGTGTACGGGCTGGCCGGGGCCGTATGGGGCGCCGACGAGGCGGAGGCGGTCGCCTTCGCCCGGCGGATGGAGACCGGCCAGGTCGATATCAACGGCGGCCGGTTCAACCTGCGGGCGCCCTTCGGCGGGTACAAGCAGTCGGGTGTCGGGCGGGAGCTGGGTCCGCACGGCCTGGCGGAGTACCTCCAGACGAAGTCCCTGCAGTTCTGAGCAGGCCGCACTGAGCAGGCCGCACCGGGAAAGCCGTACCGCCCGCTGCCCCACCGTTCGACCGTCCGATGCCGACGTCCGTCGCGAGAAGTCCAGGAGATACCGTGGTCCGTGCTGCCGTACTGCCCGAAGTGAACGCTCCACTGCTGGTCACCGACATCGAGTTGCCGTCGCCCGGGCCCGGCCAGGTGCGGGTGCGGCTGGCGGCGGCGGGGGTGTGCCACTCGGACCTGTCGCTGTCCAACGGCACGCTGCGGCAGCCGGTGCCGGCGGTGCTCGGCCACGAGGGCGCGGGCACCGTGGTGGAGGTGGGCGAGGGTGTCACCCATGTCGAGGTCGGCGCCGAGGTGGTGCTCAACTGGGCACCGGCCTGCGGCAGCTGCCACTTCTGCGGGCTGGCGGAGCCGTGGCTGTGCGCCGACGCGGGCGCGGCGGCGGCAGCGCCCTACGCGCGACTGGCCGCGGACGGCAGCGAACTGTATCCCGGGCTGGGCACCGCGGTGTTCGCGGAGGAGACCGTGGTGGCGGCGAACGCGGTGCTGCCGCTGCCCGCGGGGGTGCCGCTGGCTGACGCGGCGCTGCTCGGCTGCGCGGTGCTGACCGGCTACGGCGCGGTGCGCCATGTGGCCGGGGTACGGCCCGGGGAGTCGGTCGCGGTGTACGGAGTGGGCGGGGTCGGCCTGGCGGTGCTCCAGTCGGCCCGGATCGCCGGGGCGGAGCGGATCATCGCGGTCGACGTGGCGCCGGGCAAGGAGGAGTTGGCCAGGGCGGCGGGCGCCACGGACTTCGTGGTGGCGGGCGAGGACACCGCCAAGCGGGTCCGGAAGCTGACCGGCGGTCACGGCGCGGATGCCGCGGTGGAGTGTGTGGGCCGTGCGGAGACGATCCGCACCGCGTGGTCGTCCACCCGGCGGGGCGGGCGGACCGCGGTCGTCGGTATCGGCGGGCAGGACCAGCAGGTCACTTTCAGCGCGCTGGAACTCTTCTACTTCGGCCGCACGTTGTCGGGGTGCGTGTACGGCAACTGCGACCCGGCGAAGGATCTCCCCGTCCTCGCCGGGCACGCACGCGAAGGGCGGCTCGACCTGTCCGCACTGGTCACCGACCGTATCGGCCTCGACGGCATACCGGATGCCTTCGAGGCGATGACCGCCGGCCGCGGCGGCCGGGCCCTGGTGGTGTTCTGACCGGCCGCCGCGGGTGGGCGAATATCAGGGTGAGGGCTGGGCGACCTGGGCCAGCCAGGGTTCGTGGGCGCCGTCGAAGGGACCGGAGCGCTCGGTGACCGCGTGCATCAGCCAGGACGCGGACTGGACGGCGGAGCGGATGACGTCGGCGGGATAGCCGTACCGCACCTGGTGTTCGGCGAACTCGTCCTCGTCGACGAGGACCGGGAGCCGGGTGCCGCGGCGGCGCAGGACGTCGAGGTCGAGGTCGACCATGGTCACCTCGGTCGCGGACGGCCACTGCGGCGGGGTGGTGATGTCGCAGTAGATCTCGGTGCGGTGCGGGGCGGCGTTGAAGGTGGCGGTCCACCAGGAGTCGAGGGGGAGGAGGAGGATGTGGGCTTCGGGAAGGTTCATGGTCAGGTCGTAGCCCTTGCGCGTGGTGCTGCCGGCGGGGAGGCCGAGCCACGTTCCGTGCTCGTCCTCACCGAGCCGGCGCATCTTCAGGTTCCAGTGCAACGAGCCGTCGTACTTGGTCCAGTTGACCTGGACGAGATCATCGGCGGTTCCGTCGAAAGCGGGCATGTGCGTCATGCTGTCACCGGATGGGCGGTGCGCTCAGCGGAATTGGAGTGCCAGTCCGTCGATGAGCGCACGCAGGCCGGTTTCGAACGCTCCCTGGTCGATCTGCTCGCGGCGTTCGGCCAGCAGGTGGGCCTGGCCGAGGTGCGGGTAGTCGGCCGGGTCGTACGCCTGGGGGTCGCCGACGAAGCCGGCGGCGAAGGAGCCGAGCGCCGAGCCGGTGACGAAGTAGCGCATCAGGGCGCCGATGTGCGTCGCCTGGGCGGCGGGCCAGCCGGCCTCGACCATGGCGCCGAAGACGGCGTCGGCCATCCGCAGGCCGGCCGGCCGCAGCCCGGGGCCGACGGCGAGGAAGGGCACGATGTGCGGGTGCTCGGTCAGCGCGGCGCGGTAGGAGCGGCCCCAGGCCAGGAGGGCGGCGCGCCAGTCGGGCCGGCCGTCGGGCGAGGGGGCGAACATCGACAGGTCGACCTGGGCGATGACCGTGTCGGCGGCGGCGTCGAGGATCGCGTCCTTGGTGGCGAAGTGGTTGTAGAGGGAGGGCCCGCTGACCCCGAGCTCGGCGGCGAGGCGGCGGGTGGACAGCGCGTCGAGGCCCTCCTCGTCGATGAGGGCGAGCGCCGTCGTCACGATGCGGTCGCGGCTGAGCAGGGGCTTGCGGGGGCGGGCCATGCGGCACATAGTAGAGGCTGCCGACAGAAAACTAGCGCCGTTAGTTTAATGGGTGTGGAAGGGCCGGGTGACCGCGGTGGACCTTGAGCTGTCCGAGGAGCAGGCTGCCGTGAAGGCGCTGGCGAGGGATTTCGCGGACCGGGAGATCGCGCCGTACGCCGCCGGGTGGGACCGGGCGGAGAGCGTGGACCGCGGGATCGTGAAGAAGCTCGGCGCGCTCGGCTTCCTGGGGCTGACGATCGACGAGGAGTACGGCGGTTCGGGCGGCGACCACCTGGCGTACTGCCTGGTCACCGAGGAGTTGGGGCGCGGGGACTCCGCGGTGCGCGGGATCGTGTCGGTCTCGCTCGGCCTTGTCGCCAAGTCGATAGCGCACTGGGGCAGCCCGGCCCAGAAGCGGGAGTGGCTGCCGCGGCTGACAGCCGGTGACGCGGTCGGCTGCTTCGGCCTCACCGAGCCCGGGACCGGTTCGGACGCCGCCAACCTCACCACGCGGGCAGTGCGGGACGGCGACGCGTACGAGATCACCGGCAGCAAGATGTTCATCACCAACGGCACCTGGGCGGATGTCGTCCTGCTCTTCGCGCGCACCGGAGGGGAGGGGCACCGGGGGGTGAGCGCTTTCCTCGTGCCGGCCGACGCGCCCGGCCTCACCCGCCGCGAGGTGCACGGCAAGCTGGGGCTGCGCGGGCAGGCCACGGCCGAACTGGTGCTGGACGCGGTGCGGGTCCCGGCGGACGCGATGCTCGGGCCCGAGGGCAAGGGCTTCTCGGTGGCGATGTCCGCGCTGGCCAAGGGGCGGATGTCGGTGGCCGCGGGATGTGTCGGCATCGCGCAGGCGTGCCTGGAGGCGGCCACCGGATACGCCGGGCAGCGCGAGCAGTTCGGGGTGCCGATCGCCCGGCACCAGCTGGTGCAGGAGATGATCGCCGACATCGCCGTCGACGTGGCCGCCGCACGGCTGCTGACCTGGCGCGTCGCCGACCTCATCGACCGCGGGCAGCCCTTCGCCACGGAGTCGTCGGTCGCCAAGCTCTACGCCAGCGAGGCCGCGGTGCGCTGCGCCAACAACGCGGTGCAGGTGTTCGGGGGCTATGGCTATATCGACGAGTATCCGGCGGGCAAGCTGCTGCGGGACGCGCGGGTGATGACGCTGTACGAGGGCACCAGCCAGATACACAAGCTGCTCATCGGGCGGGCGCTGACCGGTGTGTCCGCGTTCTAGGGAGCCGTCCGCACGCCCCGCGCGCCTGGCTCCGCGCCGTTGGCTAAGCGCTTGCTCACCCGGGACGGTAGGGTATGGCCCTGTCGGCCAAGTGGGTGGACAGGTGTGAGGAGCGTGGGATGACGGCTGCGGAGGAGGCGACCGGCGAGGCGTGGGGTGACATCACCCCCGACGCCGCGAGGCGGCTGGTGATCGCCGCGGTCGAGGCGTTCGCGGAGCGCGGCTATCACGCCACCACCACCCGGGACATCGCCGGGCGGGCCGGGATGAGCCCCGCCGCGCTCTACATCCACTACAAGACCAAGGAAGAGCTGCTCTACCAGATCAGCAAGGTCGGCCACCACCGGTCGCTGGCGATGCTGGCGGAGGCGCGCGACGCCGAGGGCACCCCGGCCGAACGGCTCGCGGGGGCGGTCCGCGTGTTCGTGCGCTGGCACGCCGAGCACCACACCACCGGCCGCATCGTGCAGTACGAACTCGGTGCCCTCGCCCCCGAGCACTACCGGGAGATCGTCGTACTGCGCCGGCAGAGCGAGGACGCGATCCGGACGATCATCAAGGACGGGGTGGCGACCGGGGAGTTCGACGTGCCCGACGTCTCCGGGACCACCCTCGCGGTGCTGTCGCTCTGCATCGACGTGGCCCGGTGGTTCAGCCCCGACGGCAGCCGCACCCCCGACGAGGTGGGCGCGCTCTACGCCGGGCTGGTGCTGCGGATGGTCCGCCGGATCGACTGACCGAGCGGCGCTCGGGCCTGCTCGGAGCCGGCGCTCGGAGGTACCAAGACGTGCGAAGAGCTGCTCAGAGGTAGAAGCGCACCACGGTCTCGGCCACGCACACCGGCTTCTCGCCGCCCTCGCGTTCGATGGTCACCTGGGAGACGAGTTGCACGCCGCCGCCCGCCTCCGACACCTCCGCGATCTTCGCGGTGGCCCGCAGCCGGGAGCCGACCGGCACGGGGGCGGGGAAGCGGACCTTGTTCAGGCCGTAGTTGACGCCCATCCGCACCCCCTCGACGCTGAACAGCAGCGGGGTCAGCGACGGGATCAGCGAGAGCGTGAGGAAGCCGTGCGCGATGGTGGTGCCGAAAGGTCCCTGCGCCGCCCGTTCGGGGTCGACGTGAATCCACTGGTGGTCCCCGGTCGCCTCGGCGAAGCGGTCGATCCGCGTCTGGTCGACCTCGATCCAGTCCGTCCAGCCGAGTTGCACGCCGACGGCGGCGCGCAGCTCGTCGAGCGAGGCGAAGACGCGGGGCTGCGACATGGCGGTGGGACCTCCTGGACGACGGGTTTCCAAGCGCTTGCTCAGCATGGTTCGGTCCACCCGTCGTGTCAACGTGCCGACGCCGTACGGCCCGCCGCGCCGCGGTCGGTTCAGCCGCGGGCCAGCAGCTCGAGCCGTGCGGACGACGCGGTGCCAGGCCGCGCGTGGTACGTGATCAGCATCTGCCCGGGTGCCTGCGGCAGCGCCAGCTTCTCGTAGTGCAGGTCGAGGTCGCCGGCCCGCGGGTGCCGCAGCAGCGTGACCCCGCTGGTCCTGATCCGCACGTCCTGCCGCGCCCACAGCGTGCGGAACCGCTCGCTGCGCAGGGTCAGCTCGCCGATCAGCGCCAGCAGCCGCGGGTCGTCCACCCCCGCGGCCATCGAGCGCAGATGGGCCACGGTCTTCGCGGTCATGGCGTCCCAGTCGCGGTAGTACGCGCGCATCGCCGGTTCGAGGAAGGCGGCGCGCAACGTGCTGGTGCCGGGGGCGAAGTACGGGTTGAGCGCGACGGCGAGCGGGTTCGCGGCAAGCGTGGTCAGGGAGCGGCCGACCACTGTCGCGGGCGTGGCGGTCCAGCTGTCGATCAGCGACCGTACGCCCGCGGCGGCCCGCTCCGGCCGCAGCGCGCCGCCGCCGTGCCGGGCCGCCGGGCGCCGCGGCCGGGCGAGCGCGCGCAGATACGTCTCCGCGTCGGCGTCCAGCCGCAGCGCGCGGGCCAGGCTGTCGAGCACCTGGTCCGAAGGGTGCTGGTCGCGGCCCTGCTCCAGCCGCAGGTAGTACTCGACGCTGATCCCGGCCAGCAGCGCGACCTCCTCCCGCCGCAGCCCCGGCACCCGGCGCCTGCTTCCCGCGGGCAGCCCCACGTCCTGCGGCCGCAGCCGCTCCCGCCGCAGCCGCAGATAGCCGCCCAGCTCGCTCACCGTGGCCATGCCACCCAGCGTACGGCCGGGCGCGCCGCTCATCCTGTCCCTCCCGCTACCAGTGTCCACAGGGTCTTACTCTGCGTGACGGTCGGCCGCACCATCGAGAGAGCCGACCGGGCGGACCGGCGGCACGGCGGAGAGAGCGGGAGCAAGCGGTATGAGCGGCGAACGGGTACTGGTCACGGGCGGTTCGGGATTCGTGGGCGCGCACTGCGTCGTACGACTGCTGGAGGCGGGATACCGGGTACGGGCCACGGTGCGTTCCGCGGCGCGGGAGGCGCAGGTGCGCGCCATGGTGACGGAGGGCCTCGCGCGACCGGGCGGCCCGGGCGGCCCCGCAGGCGCCGCCGCCGATGTCACCTTCGCCGTCGCCGACCTGGCCGGGGACGAGGGCTGGGCCGAGGCCGTCGACGGGTGCGCGTACGTCCTGCACGTCGCCTCGCCCTTCCCGCCGGGCGAGCCCGCGCACGAGGACGACCTGATCGTGCCGGCCCGCGACGGCGCCCTGCGCGTGTTGCGGGCGGCGCGCGCGGCGGGGGTGCGGCGGGTGGTGCTCACCTCGTCGTTCGGCGCGGTCGGCTACGGCCACCCGCAGACCGAGGCGCCCTTCACCGAGGAGAGCTGGACCGACCTCGCGGGCCCGGGCGTCAGCGCCTACGTCAGGTCCAAGACGCTGGCCGAGCGCGCCGCCTGGCGGTTCGCGGCGGCGGAGGGCGCGGGGACCGAACTCGCGGTGGTCAACCCGGTGGGTGTCTTCGGCCCGGTGCTCGGCCCCGACTACTCCGCCTCCGTCGCCCTGGTCCGCCACCTGCTCGACGGCGCGATGGCCGAGGTGCCGCGGCTGCACTTCGCGGCGGTGGACGTGCGCGACGTCGCCGACCTGCACCTGCGCGCGATGACCGACCCGGCCGCTGCGGGGGAGCGGTTCGTGGCGGCGGCCGACGGCGTGATGTCCCTGCACGAGGTCGCGGTGCTGCTGAAGGAGCGGTTGGGCGCGGCGGCGGCGAAGGTGCCGACGGCGGAGGCGGCCGGCGCCGGACCGGTGGCGGTACGGCACACCAGCAGCGCGAAGGCCCGGCGGCTGCTGGGGTGGGCGCCCCGGACGGGTGCGGAGGCGGTGCTCGCGACGGCGGAGAGCCTGCTGCGGCTCGACCGGCGCTAGCCCCGGGCCCCGGCGCCAGGCCGCCCGGCCCCCGGCCGCCCCGCCAAACGGCCCCCCGCCCCCGGCCGCCCGGCCCCGCCGCCCGCTCCCACCGTGCCCCGGCCCCCGGCCCCCTCACCCGCGGCAAAGCGACAAGTCGACCCGCCACCAGGCGATATCGAGTGGCGTCCGCCTCCCGGATCGGGCACGATGCGCGAGTTCCGCCCCCGCCGGGGCCGCCGTACCCGAGGAGCCCGAGAACCGCATGAGCCTGCGCCACCACGAGATCGCCGAGTCCGGGCACCGCATCCTGAACCCGATCACCGAGGAGAAGCTGATGCTCCTCGGCGAGATCTGCCGCCTCCGGGAGGGGCAGCGGCAGCTCGACCTGGCGTGCGGGAAGGGGGAGATGCTCGCCCGCTGGGCGGAGCGGTACGGCACCGGGGGCGTCGGGGTCGACCTGAGCGAGGTGTTCCTGACCGCGGCCCGGCTGCGCGCGGCGGAGCTGGGGGTGGCCGAGCGGCTGGACTTCGTCCGCGGCGACGCGGGGGCGTACGAGGCGGAGCCGGCGGCGTACGACGTCGTGTCCTGCATCGGGGCGACGTGGATCGGCGGCGGGCTCGGCGGCACCATCGAGCTGCTGCGGCCGGCGCTGCGCCCGGGCGGGCTGATGCTCATCGGCGAGCCGTACCTGACGGAGCCGGCGCCGGAGGAGGCGCTGGAGGCGATGGGGTTCGGCCCGGAGGAGTTCACCTCGCTGGTGGGCACCTCGGAGCGGTTCGAGGCCGCCGGGACGGAACTGGTGGAGATGGTGCTGGCGGACGGCGACAGCTGGGACCGCTACGTCGCGGAGCAGTGGTTCGCGATCTCGGACTGGCTGCGCGCGGTGCCGCCGGACCACCGGGACGCGGCGGACATGCGGGAGTTCCTGGCGCACAGCCGCCGTACGCACCTGGAGTACCAGCGCCGGTACCTCGGGTGGGGCGTGTTCGTGCTGCGGGCGGCCTGAAAGAGATGACGCCCCGACCGCGGGACGGGCCGCGGCCCCACCTCGTGTGCGGCCCCGCCTTGCGCGCGGTCCCCGCGCCCGGGTGATCCGCCCCATATCACCGTGTTCACGCCACAACCGGCTCCGGCCGAATCCAAAAGCTGACGTATGTTCATCTTCCGGCGACCCCGTACCGGCGGTAACCTCCGCGCACCGGTATCCGGAAGGAGCAGTTATGCCGCTACGGACCCCACGACGGATCGGCACGCGCGTCGGCAGACGGATCGGTACCCTGAGAACCGCGGCAGCCGCCGCGCTGCTCGCCCTCGGCGCCACCCTCATGGCGCCGGGCGCGATGGCCGCCCACGCCGCGGACTCCACTACCGACTACTGCGGCGGGCAGTGCTCGGACATCCTGCCGCCCGGCGAGAACGGCAACGCCACCCTCGCCGACATCCTCGCCAACAAGGCGTTCGGCACCCGCCCCGCCCACACCACGGACCAGCTCGGGCCCTACTCCTCGCTCGCGACCGGGTACCAGAACCTGACGGACTCGACGTTGAGCAGCTTCTTCAACTCCTCGTCCTTCGGGGTGCCTTCGGCCCAGGTCGCCTCGGTGATCAGCCCGCGCTCCGATGTCACCATCACCAGGGACAAGGCCACCGGGGTGCCGCACATCAAGGGCACCACCCGGGACGGCACCGAGTTCGGCGCGGGATACGCCGCCGCGCAGGACCGGTTGTGGCTGATGGACCTCTTCCGGCACGTCGGCCGGGGGGAGCTGTCGTCCTTCGCCGGCGGCGCCGCCGCCAACCGCGGCCTGGAGCAGGAGTTCTGGCAGCAGGCCCCCTACACCGAGGACGACCTCCAGGCCCAGGTCGACTGGCTGAGCACCCACAGCGGCGACCGCGGCAAGCAGGCGCTGGCCGACGCGCAGGACTACATCGACGGCATCAACGCCTACATCACCGCGGCGAAGAGCGGCCGGTACTTCCCCGGGGAGTACGACCTGACCGGGCACGTGAACGCGATCACCAACGAAGGGGACATCGAGCCGTTCAAGCTCACCGACCTGATCGCGCTCGCCTCCGTGGTCGGCGCGCTGTTCGGCACCGGCGGCGGCGGAGAGGTCCAGTCGGCGCTGTCGCTGCTGGCCGCGCAGCAGAAGTACGGCGTGCAGCAGGGCACGAACGTGTGGGAGTCGTTCCGGGAGCGGGACGACCCCGAGGCCACCTCGACCGTGCACGACGGCACTTCGTTCCCGTACGCGGGCAAGCCGGCGAACGCGCAGGGCGAGGCGCTGCCCGATCCGGGCTCGGTGGTGCCGGAGCCACTGGTCTACGACGAGACCGGCGGCGCGACGCAGAGCACCACGAAGAGCCCGGGCGTGCTGCCCGCGAACCTCTTCTCCACCCCGCGCAAGGGCATGTCCAACGCGCTGGTGGTCAGCGGCGCGCACACCGCCAGCGGCCACCCGGTCGCCGTGTTCGGCCCGCAGACCGGCTACTTCGCCCCGCAGCTGCTGATGCTCCAGGAGCTCCAGGGCCCGGGGATCAGCGCGCGCGGCGCGTCGTTCGCGGGGCTCGGCATGTACGTCGAGCTCGGCCGCGGCCAGGACTACGCCTGGAGCGCCACCTCCGCCTCGCAGGACGTGACCGACACCTACGCGGTGCAGCTGTGCCAGGACGACACCCACTACATCCTGCACGGCAGCTGCGTGGCGATGGAGAAGCTGGAGCGGACCAACTCCTGGTCGCCGACGCTCGCGGACTCCACGCCCGCCGGGTCCTACCGGATGCAGGTGTACCGCACCGCGTACGGGCCGGTGATCTACCGGGCCACGATCGGCGGGAAACCCGTGGCCTACACGCAGTTGCGCAGTTCGTACATGCACGAGGCCGACTCGATCATCGGGTTCCAGGAGCTGAACGACCCGGGGTTCGTGCATGACGCGGCGTCGTTCCAGAAGGCGGCGCAGGACATCAACTACATCTTCAACTGGTTCTACGCCGACTCCCGGCAGACCGCGTACTACAACAGCGGCACCAACCCGGTGCGCGCGAGCGGGGTGGACGCGTCCTTCCCGGTGTGGGGGACCGGCGCCTACGACTGGCAGGGCTGGGACCCGACCCACAACACGGCCACCTACACGCCCGCTTCGCAGCACCCGCAGTCCATCGACCAGGACTACTACATCAGTTGGAACAACAAACAGGCGCCCGGCTACACCTCGGCGACCTTCGGCAACGGCTCGGTGCACCGGGCCGACCTGCTGGAGGACCGGGTCAAGGCGCTGGTCCAGGCGGGCGGCGTGACCCGGTCGTCGCTGGTCAAGGCGATGTCGGACGCCTCGCTGACCGACCTGCGCGGTGAGGACGTGCTGCCCGACCTGCTCCAGGTGATCAACAGCCAGCCGGTCACCGACAGCCAGGAGGCCACCGCCGTCCAGCAGTTGACCACCTGGCTCGGGCACGGCGCCAAGCGCACCGAGACCTCCGCCGGCTCGCACACCTACGCCGACGCGGACGCGGTGCGGACCATGGACGCGTGGTGGCCGCTGCTGGTCAAGGGCGAGTTCGCCCCCGGGCTCGGCACCGACCTGTACACCGCGCTGGCCACGGACCTGAGCATCGACGAGTCGCCCTCGGCCGGGCACGGCCCGACCGGCTCGCACGCGGGCAGCTCCTTCCAGTACGGCTGGTGGTCCTATGTCGACAAGGACCTGCGGCAGGTGCTCGGGCAGAACGTGAAGGGGCCGCTGGCGCAGACCTACTGCGGCGGCGGGCAGCTCTCGGCCTGCCGGGACGTGCTGCTGTCCACGCTGAAGCAGGCGGCGGCCACCCCGGCGACCACCGTCTACCCCGGTGACGACGGCGGCTGCTCGGCCGGCGACCAGTGGTGCGCCGACTCGATCGTGCAGCGGCCGCTCGGCGGCATCACCGACGACCGGATCAGCTGGCAGAACCGCCCCACCTACCAGCAGGTGGTGGAGTTCCCCGCGCACCGCTGAGCGGGAAGGCGCCACCGCGCGCCGCGGCACCGTACGGCCCTGGGGGCCGGGTCCCGAGTGGGGCCCGGCCCCTGCCGCGTCCCCCGCGCGGCGGCGGGCCGCCGGGCGGCCGGGGCAGGCCCTTCCGCGATGGTGACCGACCGCTTAGTATGCGAAGGTCATGCCGTCGAGTCGAAGGAGACACGTCGTGGTCGTGGAAGCGCTGCGCGACGCCCGGGTGGTCGTCACCGGGGCCGGGGGCGGGATCGGGGCCGCGCTGGCCCGGCGGTTCGCGGCCGAGGGTGCCCGGGTCGCGGTCAACGACATCGACGCCGACGCCGCCCGGAAGACCGCCGACGAGATCGGCGCGGCCGTGGTCCCCGGCGACGCCTCCGATGTGGTGCCGGCCGCGCGGACCGCGCTCGGCGGCGGCATCGACGTGTTCTGCGCCAACGCCGGCGTCGGCACCGGCGGCGGCCCCGAGGCGGACGACGCCGCCTGGGAACTGGCCTGGGACGTCAACGTGATGAGCCACGTCCGCGCCGCCCGCGCCCTGCTCCCGGAGTGGCTGGAGCGCGGTTCCGGCCGCTTCGTGTCCACCGTCTCCGCCGCCGGGCTGCTGACGATGATCGGCGCGGCGCCGTACTCCGTGACCAAGCACGGCGCGCTCGCCTTCGCCGAGTGGCTGTCGCTCACCTACCGGCACCGCGGCATCCGCGTGCACGCGGTGTGCCCGCAGGGGGTGCGCACCGCGATGCTCGCCACCACCGGCCCCGCCGGCGACCTGGTGCTCGCACCGACCGCGATCGAACCCGAGGACGTCGCCGACGCGGTGCTGGCCGGGATAGCGGCCGACCGCTTCCTGATCCTGCCGCACCCCGAGGTGGCGGGCTACTCCGCCGCCCGAGCTGCCGAACCCGAGCGGTGGCTGCGCGGCATGAACAAGCTTCAGCGCCAGTACGAGCAGCAACTCGCCGCCCAGGACGGCGGCTTCGCGAACGGTCCGGCGAGCAGCCCGGCGGGCGGGCCCGCGGGCGGACCCGCGGGCGGACCCGCGGACGGGTCCCGGGACGGGAAGGGCGGCCGGGCATGACGACCTCCGCGGACCAGCCGTGGCTGCGGCACTTCACCCCGGAGCAGCGCGCCGAGACCGAGCACCCGCCGTCCGTGCTGCACACCTTCCTCGCCGTCGCCGAACGCGCCCCCGACCACCCGGCGCTGCGCTACTTCGACGGCACCCTCGGCTACGGCGAACTCGACGCGCTCTCCGACGGCCTGGCCCGCCACCTCGCCGCCCGCGGCTTCGCCCCCGGCGACCGGCTCGCGGTCATGCTCCAGAACGTGCCGCAGTTCGCCATCGGAGTGCTCGCCGCATGGAAGGCGGGCGGGGCGGTGATCCCGGTCAACCCGATGTACAAGCAGCAGGAGCTGTCCCACATCCTCCACGACGCGGGCGCCGCCGCGATCCTGTGCTCGCGCACCGCCTGGGACGAGTACGTCCGGCAGACCGTCGCCGGCTCGCCCGTCCGGATCGCGCTGACCGCCGACGAACACGACCTCCAGACCCGCGACGACCCCCGGGTGCTCGGCGAACGGCGGCCGCCCGCACACGAACCGGCCACCGAGGGCTCGCCCGCCGGGGAAGCGCCCGACGGCGCCCTCACGCCGCAGGACGTCCTCGCCGCCGCCCGCGCCCACCTTGGGCCGCGCCCGGTGCGCACCGCCGCCGACCTGCCCGCCGCCGGCGACACCGCGCTGGTCAGCTACACCTCCGGCACCAGCGGCCGCCCCAAGGGCGCCCTCAACACCCACGGCAACATCTCCTTCAACGCCCACCGCCAGGTCCGCATCCAGCAACTCCCGGACGACGCCGTGCTGTTCGTCCTGGCGCCGCTGTTCCACATCACCGGCATGGTCTGCCAGTTCGCCGCCGCCCTCGCCGGCGGCCACACCGTGGCGCTCGCCTACCGCTTCGAGCCCGGTGTGGTGCTCGACGCGTTCCGCGAGCACCGCCCCGCCTACACCGTCGGCCCCTCCACCGCCTTCATGGCGCTGCTGGCCCGCCCCGACGCCGCGCCCGGCGACTTCGCCTCCTTCCGGCTGATCTCCTCCGGCGGCGCGCCGCTGCCGCCCGCCGTGGTCGAGGACTTCCGGGCCCGCTCCGGCGGCCACTACCTCGCCAACGGCTACGGCCTGACGGAGTGCACCGCGCCGTGCGCGAGCGTGCCCCCGGGCCTGGAGGCGCCCGTCGACCCGGACTCCGGGACCCTCGCGGTCGGCGTGCCCGGCCCCGGCACCATGGTCCGCATCCTCGACGACGACGGCGCCGAGGTGCCGTTCGGGCAGCACGGCGAGATCGCGGTCAGCGGGCCGATGGTCGTACCGGGGTACTGGAACAAGCCCGAGGCGACCGCGGCGGGCCTGCCCGGCGGCGAGCTGCGCACCGGCGACATCGGCTTCATGGACGAGGACGGCTGGCTGTACGTCGTCGACCGCAAGAAGGACATGATCAACGCGTCCGGCTTCAAGGTCTGGCCGCGCGAGGTCGAGGACGTCCTCTACACCCACCCGGCCGTGCGCGAGGCCGCCGTGGTGGGCGTGCCGGACCCCTACCGCGGCGAGAGCGTCAAGGCGTACGTCAGCCTGCGGCCCGGCGCCGCGGTCGAGCCAGCGGACCTGGTCGCGTACTGCCGGCAGCGGCTGGCGGCGTTCAAGTACCCGCGGCAGGTCGAGGTGCTGGTCGAGCTGCCCAAGACCGCCAGCGGGAAGATCCTGCGCCGGGAGCTGCGGACGGCGGCCGGATAGGGTCCGTACCGGTCGGAAGGTCGGAACGCCGGCCGGCCGCGGACGGCACGAGGAGAGGGCAGTCATGGCACGCAGAGCGACGAGCGGCAGCAGCGGTGGTGGCGGCACGGCCCCCGGCGCCACCGGAGGCGTGCCCGAACGGCTGCTCGCCGAGGCCACCCGGCTCTTCGCCGAGCGCGGCTACGACCGCACCTCCGTGCAGGAGATCGTCGAGGCGGCCGGCGTCACCAAGGGCGCCCTCTACCACTACTTCGGCTCCAAGGACGACCTGCTCCACGAGATCTACGGGCGCGTGCTGCGGCTCCAGACCGAGCGGCTCGACGCGATCGCCGCCCGGCCCGTCCCGGTCACCGAGCGGATCGCCGAGGCCGCCGCGGACGTCGTGGTGACCAGCATCCAGAACCTCGACGACACCAAGATCTTCTTCCGCTCGATCCACCAGCTCGGGCCGGAGAAGCAGAAGGCGGTGCGCGCCGAGCGCCGCCGCTACCACGAGACGTTCCGCGCACTGATCGAGGAGGGCCAGCGCGACGGCCTGCTGCGGCCCGAGCCGCGGCCGGACCTGGTCGTGGACTACTTCTTCGGCTCCGTGCACCACCTCGGCACCTGGTACCACGCGGACGGCCCGCTCACCGCCGAGCAGGTCGCCGCCGAGTTCTCCGACCTGCTGCTGCACTCGCTGCGGCCGCCTACGAACCCGGGAGATCCCACGTGAAGGCATGGCGTGTCCACCACAACGGCGAACCGCGCGAGGCGATGCGGCTCGACGACATAGCCACCCCGGCGCCCGGCGCGGGCGAGGTGCTGCTGCGGGTGCGGGCCGCCGGCGTCAACTTCCCCGACGCGCTGCTGTGCCGCGGCCAGTACCAGGTCCGCCCGCCGCTGCCCTTCACCCCCGGGGTCGAGCTGTGCGGGGACGTCGTGGAGCCCGGCGCCGGCGTCACCGGACTCGCCGCCGGCGACCGCGTCATCAGCCCGGCGGCCCTGCCGGCGGGGGCGTTCGCCGAGTACGTGGTGGTGCCCGCGGCCGGTGTGCTGCCCGCGCCCGCCGCGCTCGACGACGCCGAGGCCGCGGCGCTCCACGTCGGCTACCAGACCGGCTGGTTCGGGCTGCACCGCAGGGCGGCGCTCCAGCCCGGCGAGACGCTGCTCGTGCACGCGGCCGCGGGCGGGGTCGGCAGCGCCGCCGTCCAGCTCGGGAAGGCGGCGGGCGCCACCGTCATCGGGGTCGTCGGCGGGGCCGAGAAGGCCAAGGCCGCCCGCGAGGCGGGCGCCGACATCGTGGTCGACCGGCGCACCGAGGACTTCGTCGCCGTCGTCAAGGAGGCCACCGGCGGGCGCGGCGCCGACGTCGTCTACGACCCCGTGGGCGGCGACGCGTACGCCCGCTCCACCAAGTGCATCGCCTTCGAGGGCCGCATCCTGGTGGTCGGGTTCACCAGCGGGACGATTCCCGCGCCCGGGCTCAACCACGCGCTCGTGAAGAACTACACGATCCTCGGGCTGCACTGGGGGCTGTACAACACGCACGACCCCGCGGCGGTGCGCCGCGCCCACGACGACCTCACCCGGCTTGCCGCGGAAGGCTCTGTCAAGCCGCTCGTCAGCGAACGCCTTCCCTTCACCGCCGCCGCGGAAGCGGTTCAGCGCGTCGCTGACGGCACGACGGTCGGACGGCTCGTCGTCCTCCCCTGACCTGCCGTGCCCCTGGGCAGGTGACGCTCTTTCCGCGGAAGAAGCCGAGCAAACCCAGGGGCGCGGGGAACTGCGCGACCAGCCCACCACCGGCAGGTGGTCCCTGAACCGGCGCAGCGCACCACCCCGGAGGGTCGCGTCACACGTACTTGCGGAGCTCGCGCCGAGCGAGCGACCGCTTGTGGACCTCGTCCGGGCCGTCGGCGAGGCGCAGGGTGCGCACGCCTGCCCACAGTTCGGCCAGCGGGAAGTCCTGGGAGACTCCGCCGGCGCCGTGCACCTGGATGGCGCGGTCGACGATCTGCTGGACGGCGGCCGGCGTCGCGATCTTGATCGCCTGGATCTCGGTGTGGGCGCCCTGGTTGCCGACGGTGTCCATCAGCCAGGCGGTCTTGAGCACCAGCAGCCGCAACTGCTCGATCTGGACCCGGGCTTCGGCGATCCACTCCTGGATCACGCCCTGCGCGGCGAGCGGCTTCCCGAACGCGGTACGGGTGTTGGCGCGCCGGCACATCAACTCCACGGCCCGCTCGGCCATGCCGATCAGCCGCATGCAGTGGTGGATGCGGCCGGGCCCCAACCGCGCCTGGGCGATGGCGAACCCGCCGCCCTCCTCGCCGACGAGGTTGGTGACGGGCACCCGCACGTCGTGGAAGACCACCTCGGCGTGCCCGCCGTGGTCGCCGTCGTCGTAGCCGAACACGCGCATGCCGCGGCGGACTTCGACGCCCGGGGTGTCGCGGGGGACCAGCACCTGGCTCTGCTGGCGGTGCCGGTCGGCGGCCGGGTCGGTCTTGCCCATCACGATGAGCACGGCGCACTTGGGGTTCATCGCCCCGGAGATGTACCACTTGCGGCCGTTGATGACGTACGAGTCCCCGTCGCGCTCGATCCGGGTCTCGATGTTG
The DNA here is from genome assembly GCF_057708105.1 of Actinacidiphila sp. bgisy144. NCBI lineage: Bacteria > Bacillati > Actinomycetota > Actinomycetes > Kitasatosporales > Streptomycetaceae > Actinacidiphila > Actinacidiphila sp. bgisy144. Next base: position 81,405 of record NZ_JBYIRM010000017.1, read on the forward strand.
GTGGCGTCGGAGGAGGCGACGTCGGGCTCGGTCATCGCGAACGCCGAGCGGATCTCCCCGGCGAGCAGCGGTTCCAGCCACTCCTTGCGCTGCTCGGGGGTGCCGAACTCGGCGAGCACCTCCATGTTGCCGGTGTCGGGCGCCGCGCAGTTGAGCGCGGGCGGGGCCAGGTGCGGGCTGCGGCCGGTGAGTTCGGCGAGCGGCGCGTACTGGAGGTTGGTCAGGCCCGCGCCGTGCTCGCCGGGCAGGAAGAGGTTCCACAGGCCCTGCGCGCGGGCGGTCGCCTTGAGCTGCTCGACCACCGGCGGCGCCGTCCAGCGCTCGTCGCCGACCGCCTGCTCGCGCTGCGCGGCGAAGACCGGCTCGGCCGGGTAGACGTGCTCGTCGAGGAACGCCGAGAGCCTGGCGCGCAGCTCCTCGGTCCTGGTGTCGTAGCCGAAGTCCATGGGCCCTCAGTCCTCGTCTCGGGTGGTGGAGTGCGGTGCGGTGCCGGCAGGCTGCCCGGCGCCGGAGGTCCGCGCGGTGCCGGCGGTGCGCAGGGTGTGCAGCCCGCGGTCGATGAAGACCGGTACGACGGTGCCGATCCGGTCGAACCCGGCGCCGACGGTCTGCCCGAGGGTCCACCGGTAGTGGATGCCCTCCAGGATCACGGCGAGCTTGAAGTAGGCGAACGCGGTGTACCAGTCGACGAAGGACACGTCGCGGCCGGACCGCTCGGCGTAGCGCGCGACGATCTCGCGGGAGTCGGGGTGGCCGGGCGCGCCGCCGGTGGTGGGTGCCGCGAGCAGGTCGGCGCTGCGCTGCTCGGTGTACATCACCAGCAGCCCGAGGTCGGTGAGCGGGTCGCCGAGGGTGGACATCTCCCAGTCCAGTACGGCGGTGAGCCGGCCGTCGGTGTCGATCAGCACGTTGTCCAGGCGGTAGTCGCCGTGCACGATCGCGGGTGCGGGGGAGTGCGGCAGGCTGCGGCCGAGGGCGGCGTGCAGTTCGTCGACACCGGGCAGCTTGCGGCTGCGGGAGGCGTCGAGCTGCTTGCCCCAGCGGCGCAGCTGGCGGTCGAGGAAGCCTTCGGGCCGCCCGAAGTCGGCCAGGCCCACGGCCGCCGGGTCCACCGCGTGCAGGTCCACCAGCGTGTCGACCAGGGTGTGCACGGCCGCCCGGGTGCGCTCCGGGCCGATCTCCCGCAGCTGGTGCTCGCTGCGGTAGGGCGTGCCGGCGACGAACTCCATGACGTAGAAGGGCGCGCCGATCACCTCCGGGTCGTCGCAGCGCAGCAGGGTGCGCGGCACCGGCACGGCGGTGTCGGCGAGGGCGGTGATCACGCGGTGCTCGCGGCCCATGTCGTGCGCGGTGGCCAGTACGTGGCCCAGCGGCGGGCGGCGCACCACCCAGGTGCCGGTGCCGTCGGTGACGCGGTAGGTGAGGTTGGAGCGGCCGCCCTCCAGCAGGTCGGCCCGCAGCTCGCCGCGGACCAGGCCCGGGTGCTCCCGGTCCAGGTGGTGGCGGAGGCGGTCGAGGTCCAGGCCCGGCGGGTTGGCGGATGCACTCATGCCGGGGATCGTACCGACTGGTTGGTATGGGGTCCAGTGCGCCTGTGGCGGCGGCCGTGCTCGCGCGGTGCCCCGCCGGCCGGCGGCGGCCGCATTGACGGTGGCCGGGCCGCCCGCCTAGGCTCAATCCCATGGGTGAACGCGATTCATATATGCAGACGGCGGGTTCGGCGGCGGCCCCCACCTCCGGGCAGACCATCACCGAGGTGCGGCTGACGCCCATCCTGATCGCCGATCCGCCGCTGCTCAACACCCAGGGGGTGCACCAGCCCTACACCCCGCGCCTGATCATCGAGGTGGTCACCGCCGACGGCACCAGCGGTGTCGGCGAGACCTACGGCGACCGCGGCTACCTCGACCTGGTCGCGCCGCTCGCCGAAGCGCTGCCCGGCCACCAGGTCAGCGACCTGAACGGGCTGTTCACCCTCGCCGAGCGGGTGTGCGGCGAACCCGGCGGCGTCTCCGACTCCGTCAGCACCGGCGGGCTGCGCGGGGTGCAGACCGCGGACAAGCTGCGGCTGTCGGTCATCTCCGGGTTCGAGGTGGCCTGCCTCGACGCGCTCGGCAAGTCCCTGGGCCTGCCGGTGCACGCGCTGCTCGGCGGGAAGGTCCGCGACGCCGTCGACTACAGCGCCTACCTCTTCTACCGCTTCGCCGAGCACCCGCAGGGCGCCGGGGAGCCCGACGACTGGGGCGCCGCCCTGGACCCGGCAGGCGTCGTCGCCCAGGCCCGCCGCTTCGCCGACACCTACGGCTTCGGCTCCTTCAAGCTCAAGGGCGGCGTCTTCCCGCCCGCGCAGGAGATCGCCGCCGTACGGGCGCTGGCCGAGGCGTTCCCGGGCAAGCCGCTGCGGCTGGACCCCAACGGCGCCTGGTCGGTGGAGACCTCGCTCGAGGTCGCCCGCGAGATCGGCGACGTGCTGGAGTACCTGGAGGACCCGGCGAGCACCACCGACCGGATGGCGCGCGTGGCCGCGCGGACGGACGTGCCGCTGGCGACGAACATGTGCGTGACGACCTTCCCGGAGATCCAGGAGGCGTTCACCCGCGGCGCCGTGCAGGTGGTGCTCTCCGACCACCACTACTGGGGCGGGCTGCGCAACACCCAGCACCTCGCGGCGATCTGCCGCACCTTCGGGGTGGGCCTGTCCATGCACTCCAACACCCACCTGGGCATCAGTCTCGCCGCGATGACGCACGTGGCCGCGACCGTGCCCAACCTCGACTACGCCTGCGACACGCACTACCCCTGGCAGACCGACGACGTCATCACCGAGCGGCACGTCTTCACCGACGGGCGGCTCGCCGTCTCCGACCGCCCCGGGCTCGGCGTCGAACTCGACCGCGACGCCCTCGCCCGGCTGCACCAGCGCTGGCTGGACGACGACGGCACGATGCGCGACCGCGACGACGTGGCCGCGATGCGCAAGGCCGACCCGGACTGGCAGACCCCGACGGTGCCCCGCTGGTAGGCAGGGCGGACCGTACGGGGCCGGGGAACCCCGGTGCCGTACGGGCCCTCAGGGGGAGCGGTGCGGCGGCGCCCGGGGCCGTCACGCGTCGGCGCGGTCGCGGTCCTCGCGGGCGGCCGCCGTCCGCGCCGCCAGGCGGCGGCGGTCGGGCCAGCGCACCGAGCGGGCCCAGCCGAGCAGTTCGAAGATCCGGATCAGCCGGGCGCTGGAGTCGAGCTGCCCGGGCAGCACGCCGTGCCGGGCGGAGGTCGGGTCGGCGTGGTGCAGGTTGTGCCAGGACTCGCCGCCGGACAGCGGCGCCAGCCACCAGACGTTGCCGGAGCGGTCGCGGGACCGGAAGGGGCGCGAACCGGCCACGTGGCAGATCGAGTTGATCGACCAGGTGACGTGGTGCAGCAGCCCGATCCGGACCAGCCCGGCCCAGAAGAACGCCGACAGCGCGGCCGTGCCGTTCCAGGGGTGCGGCCCCCACAGCCCGCCCGCCACCGCGGGCAGCCCGAACGAGGCGGCCACGACGAGGGGTTGCCAGCGCGCCACCCGCACCAGGTCGCGGTCGGCCAGCAGGTCGGGTACGTAACGGGCCTGGTTGGTCTTCTCGTTGGTGAACGTCCAGCCGATGTGCGCCCACACCATGCCCTTGGCGACCGCGGCCGCGGACGTGCCGAACCGCCACGGCGAGTGCGGGTCGCCCGGCCGGTCCGCGAACTGGTGGTGCCGGCGGTGGTCGGCGCACCAGGTGATCACGTCGCCCTCCACCGCCAGCGTGCCCGCCACCGCGAGGGCGATCTTCAGCGGGCGGGCCGCGCGGAACGACCGGTGCGTGAACAGCCGGTGGTAGCCGACCGTCACACCGTGCACGGCCACCGCGTACGCCACCGCGCCGATCACCACCTCGTGCCAGCCGATGCCCCAGCCCCACAGCACCGCGACGGACGCGATCACCGCGGCGAACGGCACCCCGACGAACAGGCCGACCACCACCCGGTCGGAGGTGCCCATCGGCTCGCCCCACGGGGCATCTGCGGAACTCGTCGCCATCGGACGCCTCCTGGGCGCGCTCGGGGCCTGCGCGCGGTCGCGGCAGTGGGGGAAGACCCGCAGCCTACGAACGGTCCGCCGCACCGGCTACGCGCCGTGCGCGCACCTGGCCGCGCCCGGTCATCACCCGGCTGACAACCGCGCCGCCGCGCCGTCCAGCCGCCCCGCCCCGCTTCACCGCAACTGGCGCAACCGCAGGGCGAGTTCCATCTCGAAGCACGCGTCCGGCTGCTGGAGCCGCGCGCCGAACAGCTCGTCGAGGCGGCGTAAGCGGTAGCGGACGGTCTGCGGATGGATGCCCAGCCGCACCGCCACCTCACTGGCGTTGCGGCTGCACTGCAACCACGACAGCAGCGTCTCCGCCAGCCGGTCCCGGTACGGCCGCGGCATCCGCTCCAGCGGGCCCAGATGGCGCGCGCCGAGCGCGTCCACCAGGGCCTCGTCCTGGAAGAGCAGCAGCGTGGTGAGGTGGTCGGCGCACCGCACCAGCCCGCGTCCGGGCAGCACACCGCGCCGGGCCAGCGCCAGCGCGTCCAGCGCCCACCGCAGCGACCGGGCGCCCTCGGTGAGCGGCACCGCGGGCCCCAGCGCCGCGCGGTGGCCGCGCAGCGCCGCCTCGACGGCGCGGGACCGGCCGGGGCCGTCCGGGTCCGGCACCACCACACGGGTCGGCTTGCGGTCGAAGCGCACCAGCAGGTCCGGCGGCAGGATCGGCCGCGACTCCTCCTGCTCCCACTGTTGGTCGACCACGGCGACCGCGATCCGCGAGGGCACCGGCCAGCGGGCGGCGCCGGCCAGCGCCGCGATCGCCTGCGCGGTGGGCGGCTGCTCGTCGGTGAGCATGTCCAGCAGGCGCAGCCGGCGCCGCCGCGGCTCGTCGGCCAGCCGGGACTGGGCCTCGGCGAAGCCCGCCGAGGTGGCGGCGGCGATCTCGTCCAGGTGCACCAGCGCGGCCTCGCCGAGCAGCGCCAACTCCTGGCGGGGCAGCGCGTCGCGGCCCGCCAGGGCGCTGACGGTCCGCCAGGTGATGCGGGCGGCGATCCGCAGCGCGCCCTGGAAGGAGTCCAGCGAGCGGCCCTCGCGGGCCTCGCCGCGCCCGATGGCGTGGTAGATGTCGAAGATCTCGCGGGCGCTGACGCCGGGCGCGGTGAGCCGGTCCAGCAGGAGGTTCAGGCCGAGTTCGACGCCGGTGCTGATGGTGGTGGTGTAGGCGGCGTTGGTGGGGCGGGCGTATTCGGGGATGCCGGTGACGATCGCGCTCACCACCTCCCGCCGGATGTCCTCGGTCAGCGGGCGCAGGTGCTCGGCGAGGCCGGCGGGGAACCGGTTGAACGGCTCCTCCGCGAGTTCGGCCCGATGTCCCGCCACGGCATGGCTCAGCACGGCGCGGCCCCTTCCGCTCGATCAGGTGGAGTGCCGTGACCTTACTCTCCGGTAGCAACACGTGCACCAGTAGTGAACCGGACACGGCCGCCGGCAGCTGCCCGCGGTTGATTTCCCTGTCACCTGGATGACAGTGCGCTGCCGCGGTCCGCTCACCGGCCTCAGCGCCGCCTGCGGCGATGCCGCGTCCGCCGGGCGAGCGCCGCGCGGCGCCGGGGGGCGGTTGTCACCGAAGTGACAGGGCCCGCGCGGACCGCTGTCAGGTCCCGCACTACTCCGCCCGCCCCACCCGGCGGAGCCTGCTGGTGTCCATGACGCCCCTGGCCGGAGGAGGACCTGGCATGACGCGTACCGCCGAGTTCGAGGCCCGCCGGGCCCGCCTGCTGCGGGGCGGCCCGCCCGAGGCCGTGGCCCGGCTGCGCGCCCGCGGCCGGCTGACCGCCCGGGAACGCGTCGACGCGCTGCTGGACGCCGGGTCGTTCACCGAGTTCGACGCGTTCGTGCGATCCCGCGCGACCGGGTCCGGGACGGCCGACCGGCGGCCGGACGGCGACGGCGTCGTCACCGGCCACGGCACCGTGGACGGCCGCCAGGTCGCGGTGTTCGCGCAGGACCCCACCGTCTTCGGCGGCAGCATGGGGGAGGCGTTCGGGCAGAAGGTCGCCAAGGTGATGGACCACGCCGTCAAGGTCGGCTGCCCCGTCATCGGCCTCAACGACGGCGGCGGCGCCCGTATCCAGGAAGGCGTCGTCGCGCTCGCGCACTACGCCGAACTGGTGCGCCGCAACGTACGGGCCTCCGGTGTCATCCCCCAACTCTCCCTCGTCCTCGGCCCGTGCGCGGGCGGCGCCGCGTACTCGCCCGCGCTCACCGACTTCACCGTGATGGTCCGCGGCATCTCGCACATGTTCGTCACCGGGCCCGACGTCATCCGCTCGGTGACCGGGGAGACCACCACCGCCGAGGAGTTGGGCGGCGCCCACACCAGCGGCGCGGTCAGCGGCACCGCCCACTACGTCGCCGACGACGAGGCGGACGCCTTCGACTTCGTCCGCGTCCTGCTGTCCTACCTGCCCGCCAACAACCGTGCCGCGCCACCGCAGTACGGCCGGTCCGCCGACCCCGGCGTCACCGCGCAGGACCTGCTGCTCGACACCGTCGTGCCCGAAGAGCCCGGCCGCGCCTACGACATGCGGGACATCCTGCGCCGCGTCGTGGACGACGCCGAACTGCTGGAGGTGCAGGAGCTGTTCGCGCCGAACATCATCTGCGCCTTCGCCCGCGTCGAGGGCTCCTCGGTCGGCGTCGTCGCCAACCAGCCGCTGCACTTCGCCGGCGCGCTGGACATCGACGCGTCCGAGAAGGCGGCCCGCTTCGTCCGGTTCTGCGACGCGTTCGGCATCCCGATCCTGTCCTTCGTGGACGTGCCCGGCTACCTGTCCGGGGTCCGGCTCGAACACGAGGGCATCGTGCGGCGCGGCGCGAAACTCCTGTACGCGTACGCCGAGGCCAGCGTGCCCACCGTCACCGTCGTGGTCCGCAAGGCGTACGGCGGCGGGTACGCCGTCATGGGCTCCAAGCACCTGGGCGCCGACCTCAACCTCGCCTGGCCCACCGCGCGGATCGCCGTCATGGGCGCCCAGGGCGCCGTCGCGATCCTGCACCGGCGGGCGCTGGCCGCGGCCGAGGACCCCGAACTGCTGCGCAAACAGCTCGTCGAGGAGTACGAGAACGACTTCGCCACGCCGTTCCAGGCCGCCCAGCACGGCTACGTCGACGCCGTGATCATGCCGCACGAGACCCGCGGGCAGATCGTCCGCGGGCTGCGCGCGCTGCGGACGAAGGAACTGGCGGTGCCGCAGCGCCGCCACGGCAACATCCCGCTCTGACCTCGCACGTCCTTCCGCCGCCCCGCCGTACCGCCCTGCGAACGCCGAGCCCACCGCCCCGTTCCGTACGCCCCGTTCCGTACGCCCCCTTCGTACGTCCCCTCAGGAGTGCCTGTGCCGACACCGCCCCCCACGCGGCCCGTCCCGCTGACCGAGTCCCTGCGCCGCTGGTCCGCCGAGCGCGGCGGGCAGCGGGCGTTCACCTTCGTCGACCACCCGACCCCCGACTCGCCCGGCCGGGCCCGCTCGCTGACCTGGCGGCGGCTGGACGAGCACGCCCGCGACATCGCGCTGCGGCTGCGCGGCCGGGTCGGCCCCGGGGAGCGCGCCGCCCTGATGCTGCCCCAAGGGCTCGGCTACGTCGCGGGTTTCCTCGGCTGCCTGTACGCCGGGGTGATCGCGGTGCCGCTGTTCGGGCCCGACCTTCCCGGGCACGCCGACCGGCTCGCCGCGGTCCTCGGCGACTGCGAGCCGCGCTGTGTGCTCACCGACGCCGCGACCGCGCCCGCGGTGGCCGCGTTCACCGCCGCGCACGGCATCCCGGCGGTGCCGGTGCTGCACGTCGAGCGCGCCGCGGGCGCCGAGCCGCCGCCGCGGATACCGTGGCCGGCCGCCGACCCGGAGGACATCGCCTACCTCCAGTACACCTCCGGCTCCACCCGCGTCCCCGCCGGGGTGATGATCAGCCACGGCAACGTCGTCGCCAACGCCCAGCAGGCGATCGACGCGTTCACCGCCACCGCCGAGGGCACCACGACCGTCGGCTGGCTGCCGCTCTTCCACGACATGGGCCTGGTGCTCAGCGTCGCCGCGCCCGTCGTCGGCGGCTTCCCCTCGGTCCTCACCGACCCCGTCGCCTTCCTCGAACAGCCCGTCCGCTGGCTGCGGTTGCTCGCCGCTTACCCGGGCGCCATCAGCGCCGCGCCGAACTTCGCCTACGACTACTGCGCCGCCCGGATCGACCCGGAAGAGGCCGCGGGCCTGCGGCTGGACGGGGTACGGGCGCTGATCAACGGCAGCGAACCGGTCCGCGCCGGCACCGTGGAGCGCTTCCGCGCTGCCTTCGCGCCGGCCGGGCTGCGCCCCGAAGCACACTGCCCCTCCTACGGGCTGGCCGAGGCGACCGTCTTCGCCACCACCGACCCGCCGACCGCGGCGCCCCGCACCCTGACCTGCGACCCGGACGCGCTCGCGCAGGGCCGGGTGGAGCCGGTCAACGACACGGCCACAGCGGCGGGTTCGGAGCCCGCGGCAGCGGCGGACGGCCCGGCGCCGGTGACGCTCGTCGGCTGCGGCACCCCGGTCGGCCAGGTGCTGCGCATCACCGACCCGCGCACCGGCCGCCCGCTGCCGGCCGGCCACGTCGGCGAGATCCGGCTGCGCGGCCCCAACATCGGCCTCGGCTACTGGAAGCGGGCCGACCGCTCCGCGGAGTCCTTCGCCGCCCGCATCACCGGCGAGTACGGCGACTGGCTGCGCACCGGCGACCTCGGCGCCCTGTACGACGGCCAGTTGTACGTCACCGGGCGGCTGAAGGACCTGCTCGTCGTGGACGGCCGGAACCACTACCCGCAGGACGTCGAGGAGACCGTGCAGGCGGCGGTGCCCCTGGTCCGGCGGGACCGGCTCGCCGTCTTCACGGCACCCGCCGGACCGGGGAGCGGACCCGGCGGTGACGACGCGGCCGCCGCCATCGCGGCCACCGCGATCGTGGCCGTCGCCGAGTACCGCCGCGGCGCGGAACCCACCGCCGACGAAGGTGCCGCAGCCGAGGGCGCCGCCCGCGCGGCCGTCTCCGCGCGCCACGGCATCCGCCTGGCCCGGCTCGTGCTGGTGCCCCCGGGCGCCGTGCCCCGCACGTCCAGCGGGAAGGTCGCGCGGTCCGCCTGCCGCGAGCGGTACCTCGCCGGTGCCTTCGCGCCGAAGGGCGGCTCCGGTGCGTAGCGTCGCCGCCCCGACCGCGACAGCCGCCCCGGCGGACCGGCGGCGCGGGGTGCGGGAGGCGGTCGTGGCCCGGCTGGGGGAGTGGTACGGCATCGACCCCGCAACCATCGACGACGACCGGCCGTTCGCCGAGTTGGGGCTCACCTCGCGGGACGCGGTCGCGCTGGCCGGGGACGTGCGCGAGCTGACCGGGGTGGCATTGGCGCCCACCGCGCTGTGGGACGCCACGACGCTCGGCCGGCTGCTCGACGTGATCGCCGCGGGCGGCACCGACGGCACCGACGGCACCGACGGCACCGACGGCACGGGCGGTACCGGCGGCACGGTCACGGTCGGCGGTCCCGGCACGGTCGGCGGCGCGGTGGCGCCCCCGCGCCCGCAGGCGGCGGCCACCGGCCCGGGCCCCTCCGCCGCACCGGCACCCGCACCCGCACCGGCGCCCGTACCGACATCCGTACCCGTGGCCGTCGTTGGGCTCGGGTGCCGGCTGCCCGGCGGCGCCACCTCGCCCGCGGCCCTGTGGGAACTGCTGTGCGCGGAGCGGGACGCGGTGGGCACGGTGCCGGACGACCGCTGGACGCCCTTCCTCCCGCCGGGCAGCCCGGCTGCGGACCCCGCGGCGCCGGGCGGGGTGAGCCGGCACGGCGCCTTCCTGCCGGACATCGCCGGCTTCGACGCGGAGTTCTTCGGCATCTCCCCCCACGAGGCCGTCCGGATGGACCCGCAGCAGCGGCTGCTGCTGGAGGTCGCCCGTGAGGGCCTGGACCACGCGGCGATCCCCGCCCCCGAACTCGCCGGCACCGCCACCGGCGTCTTCGTGGGCATCAGCGGCAACGAGTACGCGTCGCTGACCACCGCCGACCTCGGCGCGGTCGACGCCTGGACCCCGCCGGGCGCCGCGCTGAGCATCGCCGCGAACCGGCTCTCGTACGCGCTGGACCTGCGCGGCCCGAGCATGGCCGTGGACACCGCCTGCTCGTCGTCGCTCGTCGCGGTGCACCACGCCGTGCGCAGCCTCGCCGGCGGCGAGACGGACACCGCGCTGGCCGCGGGCGTCAACCTGCTGCTGTCACCCGCGCTGACGCTGGCGTTCCAGCGCGCGGGCGCCCTCGCACCGGACGGCCGCTGCAAGACGTTCGACGCGAAGGCCGACGGCATGGTGCGCGGCGAGGGCTGCGTGGTGGCCGTGCTCAAGCGGCTGGCCGACGCCGAACGGGACGGCGACCGGGTGCTCGCGGTGATCCGCGGCACCGCCGTGAACTCCGACGGCCGCTCCAACGGGCTGCTCGCCCCCAACCCCGCCGCACAGCGCGCCCTGCTGCGCCAGGTCCACGGCGACCAGGGCACGCTGCTGGACTACGTCGAGGCGCACGGCACCGGCACCGCACTCGGCGACCCGATCGAGGCACACGCGCTGGGCGCGGTGCTCGGCGCGGGCCGGGACCCCGACCAGCCGCTGCTGCTCGGCTCGGCGAAGACCAACTTCGGCCACCTGGAGGCCGCCGCGGGCCTGGTCGGCCTGGCCAAGACGGTGCTCGCGCTGCACCACGGCGTGCTGCCGGCCCACCTCCACCTCGACCGGCCGAACCCGCTGATCGACTTCGACGCGCTCGGGCTGCGCGTCGTGACCGGCCCCGAACCCTGGCCGCGCTACTCCGGCACCGCGACCGCGGGCGTCTCCGCGTTCGGCTTCGGCGGCACCAACGCCCATGTCGCGCTCGCCGAGTACCACCCGGCCGACGCGCCCCGGTCCCGCCCCCGGCCCGCCGTCACCGAGCCGCCGCCCGCCGTGCTCGTGCTCGACGCGGCGACGGACGCCCGGCTGCGCGCCGCCGCGGAGGACCTCGGCCGCTGGCTCACCACCCGGGACGGCCGCGCCGCGCCGTTGCGCGACACCGCCCGCACCCTCCACGGCCGTACCGGCCGCGGCCGCCACCGCGCCGCCGTCGTGGCCGCGGACCACGCCGAGGCCGCCGACGCCCTCACGGCGCTAGCCGCCGGCCGGCCCCACCCCGCCCTGGTGCGCCCGGCCCCGCCGCCGCTGCCCGACGGACCCCGGCCCGCCTACCCGCCCCGCCCGTCGGACAGCGCCCGCCCGGTGTGGGTCTTCTCCGGCTACGGCTCGCAGTGGCCCGGCATGGGCAGCCGGCTGCTCGCGGCGGAACCGGCGTTCGCGGCCGCCGTGGACCGGCTGGAACCGCTGCTGGCACGCCAAGCAGGCCTGTCCCTTCGCGCGCACCTGCGGCCCGACGCGGAGTTGGCGACCCCGTCCGTGGTGCAGCCCGTGCTCTTCGGGCTCCAGGTCGCGCTGGCCGCGCTGTGGCGCTCCTACGGCCTCCAGCCGGCCGCCGTCATCGGGCACTCCATGGGCGAGGTGGCCGCCGCGGTCGTGGCCGGCGCGATCGACGAGGAGAGCGGCGCGCGGATCATCGGCACCCGGGCGCGGCTGCTCGACGGGCTGTCCGGCGGCGCGATGGCCGTGGTGGAGCTGTCCGCGGCCGAGGTGCGCCGCCACGCCGCCACCTGCCCGAGCGTACGGGTCGCCGTGCACTCCTCGCCCGCGCAGAGCGTGGTGACCGGCACCGCCGGCGACATCGCGAACCTGGTCGCCGTGGTGCGCCGGCTGGGCGGAATGGCCCGCCCGCTGAGGGTGGTCGCCGCCGGGCACTCCCCGCAGGTGGACCCGCTGCTCACACCGCTCACCCGGCAGCTCGGCGAGGTGCCGCACACCGCGCCCGGCTGCGCCTTCTACGGCACCGTGCTGGACGACCCGCGCGAGGCGCCCGCCTTCGACGCCGGCTACTGGGCCGCCGGGCTGCGCCGCCCGGTGCGGTTCGCGCAGGCGGTCGCCGCCGCGGCCGCCGACGGCCACCGCACGTATGTCGAGATCTCCGCGCACCCCACCCAACTCCACCCGCTCGCCGAGACGTTGGCCGCCGACGGCATCGAGGGGGCGGTGCTGCTGCCGACGCTGCGCCGGAACACCGACGACGCCCGCGGCTTCCGCGCGGGGCTGGCCGCGCACCTGCTGCACGGCATCCCGGTCGCGCGGGACCTGCTGCACCCGGGGGCCCGGCTCGCGGACGTGCCCGTGGCCGGGTGGCGGCACCGCAGGTACTGGGCGGCGGCCGCGGCGGTGCACCGCGTACCGGCTGAACAGGCCTGCGAGGAGGGCGAGTCGGTGTCGTCGACCGCTTCCACGACCGCGGCTGCCCCTTCCACTGCCCCTCCCGCCGCCCCGACCGTCCTCGACCGCCTGCTCGGCCACGTCGCCCAGGTCATGGGATACACCCCGGCCGACATCGACCCGCGCGCCCCGCTGACCGACCTCGGCCTCGACTCCCTGATGGCGGCCCGTATCCTCGCCGCCGTCGGCCGGGACTTCGGGGTCGCCGTCGAGCCGCGCGTGCTACTGCGGCACGGCACCGTCGAGGCACTGGCGGCCTGGCTGGAAGCAGCGGGCAGCGGACCGGCTGCCGAACCCGCCCCGGTGACAGGGCCGTTGGCCGACCGGCGCCCTCGCCGCCGGGTCCAGCCGCGCGACGCCGCCGAGCGGCTGGTCGCCCACGCCTGGGCCGCCGTCACGGGCGGGCCGCCGCCCGGTGCCGAGGACGACCTCGGGCTGCCCTCCCGAGCGACCGGCCAGGTGATCCGGCTCGCCGAGGAGTTGGCCGCCCGCAGCGGACACCCGGTCACGCCGGGGGAGTTGGCGGCGGCCCGGCCGCCCACCGTGGCCGCGATCGCCCAACTCCTGCGCCCGCGCCTGGAATCGGCGTCCGGCGGCCCCGTACGCACCCTGCGCGCCGAAGGCACCCGGGCGCCGCTGTTCCTGCTGCACCCGGCGGGCGGCTCGTCCGCGGTCTACGCCGCCCTCGCCCAGCGGCTCGGCCCGGACCGCCCCTGCTACGGCCTGGACCGGCTGCCCGACCTCGCCGACGTCGGCGACCGCGCCCGCGCCTACGCCCGGCTGATCCGCGCCACCCGCCCCAACGGCCCCTGGGTGCTGGGCGGTTGGTCGTACGGCGGGCTGGTCGCGCAGGAGACCGCCCGGCTGCTCGCGGAACCCGAGGCAGGCCCGGACCCGGACCCGGACCCGGACGCCGAGCCGCTCGCCGGGACGGTCGCCGCGCTGGTGCTCGTGGACAGCGTGCTGCCGCTGCCCGCCGAACGGCTCACCCCGCACGACGAGGCCCTGCGGCGCTTCGCCGGCTTCGCCCGCTACGTCGAGGAGACCTACGGCACCCGCCTCGACCTGCCGTACGACCACCTCGCCGCACTCGACGACGCCGGCCAGGTGGACCTCGTCGTCGGCGCGCTCGCCCGCACCGCCGACCTGCCCGCGGCCGTACTGGAACACCAGCGCGAGTCCTACCTCGACCTGCGCAGCGCCGAACGGCACACCCCGCGCCCCTACGCCGGCCGCACCCTGCTCTACCGTGCCACCGAGCCCGCCCCGCACACGGTGTACGACCCCCGGTACGACCGCGCGGACCCGGCGCTCGGCTGGGACGCCCACTGCCCGGACCTGACGGTCCGCCCGCTGCCCGGCCACCACCTCGCGCTCCTCGACCCGCCCGTGGTGGACGAACTCGCCGCGCTGCTCGCCCGCGACCTGGCCGCTCCCGTCGCCCCCGCCGCCGCCCCCGTACCGCCTACGACATGAGGTGTCCCATGCCCACGCACCGCCGTCTCACCGGGGCCGCCGCCGCACCGGCCGTCGCACTGGCCGTCGCGCTCACCGCCGCCTCGGCGCTCGTCCTCGGCCCGGCCGGCCCCGCGTCGGCCGCCACTGCCCGCGGCGCAGCGGCCGCCGTACCCGCCGGCACTGCCGCGGACGGCGCGCACGTCGTCTCCGAGACCTGGCTCGACGCCCGCACCGTCGACCTCCAGATCTCCTCGCCCGCGGTCGGCGGCACCGCGGCCACCCGGCTGCTGCTGCCCGCCGACTGGTCCGCCCAGGCCGGCCGCACCTGGCCGGTGCTCTACCTGCTCCAGGGCGCCCACGACGACTACACCTCGTGGACCCGCGAGACCGACATCGAGCAGTTCACCGCGGGCCAGGAGGTGATCGTCGCCATGCCGTCGTCCGGCCCGACCGGCATCCCCAGCACCTGGTGGAACTACGGCAGCGACCACCCCGACTACGAGACCTTCCAGGTCACGGAGCTGATGCAGCTGCTCCAGCAGGACTACCGGGCCGGCACCACCCGGGCGATCGGCGGGGTGTCCACCGGCGGCTGGGCGGCGATGGCCTTCGCCGCGCGGCACCCCGGCACGTTCGCCGCCGCGGCCTCGTACAGCGGCGTGCTCGACACCACGATGCCCGGCATGCCCACCGTGGTGGAGGCGATCGTCGCCCGGGAGAGCCTCGACCCGCTGTCGCTGTGGGGCTCGCCCGTCCTCAACTACGCGCTGTGGAGCGCCGAGAACCCCTTCGACGTCGCCTCGGGACTCCGGGGCACCAAGCTCTACCTCTCCTCCGGCACCGGAGTCGCCGGAGGCAACGGCGAGTTGAGCGCCGAGGCGCTGGAGACCGCGCTGTGGCCAGGATCGCAGGCGTTCGCCCTGCGGCTGGCGCTGCTCGGCATCCCGGTCCAGACGCACTTCTACACCGGCGGCACGCACAGCTGGACGTACTGGAAGGAGGAGTACAAGACGTCCTGGCCGCTGATCTCCCAGGCGCTCGGGCTGAACAGCTGAGCGGCCGAAAGGAGTTGCACCGCTGAACCGGCCGGCTGGCCGAACAGGGCGGCGTACGGCTACCGTTCGGCCCGCCACCGCACGAGCCGGCGGTACGCCTCCAGCCCGTCCGGCACGAACTCCCACTCCGCCAGCCGCTGCCGCAACTCCTCCTCGGTCACGAAGCCGTGCCATGCGACCTCCTCCGGCTGCGGCCGGACCGGGCCGTCCACCCGCACCTCGTACACCGCCGAGAACCAGCCGCCGGGCTGGTCCTGCCGGTCGTAGCGGAAGGTGAACAGGTGCGTGGGCTGCGGCAGTCCGCTCACCCCGAGTTCCTCCTCGGCCTCGCGCAGCGCCGTCGCGTCGTAGGACTCGCCCGCGCCGACCACACCGCCGACGAACATGTCGTACAGGGCGGGGAAGACGAGCTTGCGGGCGGTGCGGCGGTGCACGAAGATCCGGCCGGCCGGGTCGCGGGCCAGGATGAACGCGCAACGGTGCCGCAGCCCGCGCGCGTACGCCTCGCCGCGGGGGGAGGTGCCGATGACGTTGTCGTCCTCGTCCACGATGTCGATCACCTCGTGGACGGAGAGCAGGCCGCCGTCCTCGGTGGTGCCGTCGTCCTCGGCAGCGGCAGGGCCGGAGTGCGCGGGTGGTTCGCTCATACCGCGATTCAACCACCGCCCGCCGGGGGTCTTGCGCGGTGCGGGCATCGGCACGAGGATCGCGGGGCCGGTGACCCTGGGGCGAAGTGACGGGAGAGTACGGTGACGGATGCGGCGAACGGTCCGGTGGGCACGACCGCTGCGGCCGGTGCGCCGGTGTACGGCCGGGGCCGCACCGCACCGCTGCGGATCGCCAACTGCTCGGGCTACTACGGCGACCGGCTCGCCGCCGCCCGCGAGATGGTCGAGGGCGGCCCGATCGACGTCCTCACCGGCGACTACCTCGCCGAACTCACCATGCTGCTGCTGTGGAAGGCCCGGCGGCGCGACCCCGAGGGCGGCTACGCGCTGTCCTTCCTCGCCCAGATGCACGACGTGCTCGGCACCTGCCTGGACCGCGGCATCAAGGTCGTGGTCAACGCCGGCGGCCTCAACCCCGCCGGGCTCGCCGCGAAACTCCGCGAACTCGCCGCGGCCGCCGGGCTGCACCCCTCCGTCGCCCATGTCGAGGGCGACGACCTGCTCGACCGGCTGCCCGAACTCACCGCCCGCGGCCACGACTTCGCCCACCTCGCCACCGGCCGCCCGCTGGCCGCGGCCGGCGTCGAACCGGTCACCGCCCACGCCTACCTCGGCGGCTGGGGCATCACCCAGGCGCTGCGGGCCGGCGCCGACGTCGTGGTCTGCGGCCGCGTCACCGACGCCTCGCTCGTGGTCGGACCCGCCGCATGGGCGTTCGGCTGGGCCGCCGACGACTGGGACGCGCTGGCCGGCGCGGTCACCGCGGGCCACATCATCGAGTGCGGCACCCAGGCCACCGGCGGCAACTACTCCTTCTTCACCGAGATCCCCGACCCCGTCCACCCCGGCTTCCCCCTCGCCGAGATCCACCCCGACGGCTCCAGCGTCATCACCAAGCACCCCGGCACCGGCGGCGCCGTCACCGTCGGCACCGTCACCGCCCAACTCCTGTACGAGACCGGGCACCCCGCCTACCTCAACGCCGACGTGGTGGCCCGCTTCGACACCGTGCGCCTCACCCAGCAGGGCCCCGACCGGGTCGCGGTCGGCCCGGTCGCCGGGGAACCGGCGCCCGACACCCTCAAGGTGTGCGTCAACCACGTCGGCGGCCACCGCAACTCCGCGGTGTTCGTCCTCACCGGCCTCGACCTCGACGCCAAGGCCGACTACGCCGAGGCGGCACTGCGCGACGCCACCGGCGGCCCGGCCGCGTTCGCCGGGTACGACCTGCGGCGCGAGCACGGCCACGAGGTGGACCGCCTCACCCTCACCGTGAAGGACCCCGACCCGGCGAAGGTCGGCCGCGGCTTCTTCACGGCCGTCGCCGGCACCGCGCTGGCCGGCTACCCCGGGCTCTACCTGGAGCACGCGAGCGCCCGGCCCAGCGAATTCGGCGTGTACTGGCCCGCGTTGGTGCCCGCGGCGGAGGTGGCCGCGGTCACGGTGCTCGCGGACGGCACCCGGCTGCCGGTGCCCGGCCCGCCCGCGTCACCCGCGCCGTCCGCCTCGCCCGGACGCCCGCTGCCGGGACGCGCGGCCCCCGGGCTGCGGCCCGACGCCGTACCCCCGCCGCCGCCCCCCGTCGACGGAGCGCCCCGGCCCGAGCGCGCGGAACCGTACGGCGGTCGCGGCACCGCCACACCCGGCCGGACCGTGCGCCTGCCGCTCGGCACGCTCGTCGGCGCGCGCTCCGGGGACAAGGGCGGCGACGCCAACGTCGGACTGTGGGCCCGCGACGACGACACGTACACCTGGCTGCGCGACTACCTCGACGTGCCCCGACTGCGCGCGCTGCTGCCCGAGACCGCCCGGCTGCCGGTCAGCCGCTACGAACTGCCCGGCCTGCGCGCGCTCAACTTCGTCGTCCACGACCTGCTCGGCGACGGCGTCGCGGCCTCCACCGGCGCCGACCCGCAGGCGAAGGCGCTCGGCGAGCGGCTGCGCGCCCGGTTGGCGGACATCCCCGAGCACCTCGTGGAGCCGTCGCGGGCGCCGCACCCGGACCCCGGCGCCTGAGCGGTGCATGATCGGGGCATGAGCAATCTCGATGTGAAACCGTCCGCCAGCGTCTGCGGCGGCCGCGAGGACGTGTCCGCCGCCCCGGTCCGCGAACTGCTCGCCGGCCGCCTCACGCCGCTCGGCGAGAGCACCGAGGTGCGCCGGCTGCTCCCCAACCTCGGCCGCCGCATGATCGGCGCGTGGTGCTTCGTCGACCACTACGGCCCCGACGACATCGCCCGCGAGCCCGGCATGCAGGTGCCGCCGCACCCGCACACGGGACTCCAGACGGTGAGCTGGCTGCACGAGGGCGAGGTGCTGCACCGCGACAGCCTCGGCAGCAAACAGACCGTCCGGCCGCGGGAGTTGGGGCTGATGACCTCCGGGCGGGGCATCTCGCACTCCGAGGAGTCGCCGCGCGACCACGCCCGCTACCTGCACGGCGCCCAACTGTGGGTCGCGCTGCCCGACGCCCAGCGTCACATCGCCCCCGCCTTCGAGCACCACGCCGAACTCCCCGAGGTCACCGCCCCCGGGCTGCACGCCACCGTCATCCTCGGCGAACTCGACGGAAGTGCCTCACCCGGCACCGTCCACACCCCGCTCGTCGGCGCCGACCTCACCCTCGCCGAGGGCGCCGCCGCCCGCCTGCCCCTCCAACCCGACTTCGAGTACGCCGCCCTGGCCATGTCCGGCCGCGTCGACGTCGACGGCGTCCCCCTCACCCCCGGGTCGCTCCTCTACCTCGGCGCCGGCCGCCGCGACCTCCCCCTCCTCGCCGACACCGCCTCCTCCCTCATGCTCCTGGGCGGCGAGCCCTTCGCCGAGAAGTTGATCATGTTCTGGAACTTCGTGGCCCGCACCGCGGAGGAGATCTCCCAGGCCCGCGACGACTGGCACACCGGCACCCGCTTCGGCGAGGTCCACGGTTACGACGGCGCCCGCCTCCTGGCCCCTGCGCTCCCCCCGACCCCCTTGAAGCCGCGCGGCCGCGAGCGCTGACCAGCACGTATTTCGATTCTCCCGGCCCGCTCGGCGCGGCATGCCCGACCTGATCCCGAGTGGACCGCCGCGCTGGCCCCCGCGTGCGCTCTCCTGGCTCGGAAAGCACGCGCGGCGCGGCGGCGGATTCACATGTGCGTACAGGTGTGACAGGGTGCGCCAGGACTGATGCTGACCCAATGCTGACTTTACTGACCAGTGGTCAGGTGCTCGTCGTGGTTGCTCCTGGCCAAGTGCCACCGGTTTCGCGAGATGAGCCCTACCGGTTACGACGCGACTCCGCACCATGCGGACCGCCGTAGACCTTGGTGCCCTCCATGGGGACTTCGCCATGGATCGGGTCCGGATGGCCGGTGGGAACTGCCCGAGCCGCTGCTGCCGAGCAAGGGGCGGCCGTTCCGGTATCCGGGCCGCAGGCCGGTGCCCGACCGCGATGTGGCTGCGCGGGTTCGGCCGGACGGGAGTCGGTTGGGAGCCCGAGCGAGGCGTGTGACCGCGGCCAGGCCCGCCATTCCAAGTACGCGGTCTGCTGGAACTCCTGCGCCGCGACAGCGAATTGCGCCCGCGCCCGCGCCTTGGCCGGCAGCAGCTCCCACGCCCGGTTTCGGGAGACGATCGCCGGGTGCGAGCGGCCGTCCGCGGGTCGCAGGGCCTGTGCGGCCGCTCGTGAGAGCGGGGCAGCGCTGACGAACGTGTGGACGGTGAGGAGGCGCCGCGACATCTGCCACCTGTCGACCAGCACGGGCAGAAGTGCATGCTCCGCGCTATCGGGACCGAGTAGTGCGTTCCGGGCGGCTTCCTGGGGTGTCTGGCCGTTGCGGACTTTGTCGCGTCGTCGCGCTGCCATGGTGGCCCTTTCCAGAAGTAAACGGTACGGTCGAGTTTACACGCACCCGTCGTACGGAGGAATTCTCGTGATCGTCGTTACCGCCCCCACCGCCAAGAGTGGCCGCCGCGTCGTCGAGCGGTTGCTCGATGCCGGCGAGTCCGTCCGGGTTGTCGTCCGCGATCCGCAGCGGCTCTCTCCCGGCGTCCGTGACCGCGTCGAGGTCGTGGAGGGCTCCCACCGCGACGCCGCGGTGGTGGACAAAGCGTTCGCCGGTGCCGACGCGGTGTACTGGCTGATGCCCAGCGACCTCCGCGCCCCCGACGTGATGACCTCCTACGTCGAGGCCAGCAGGCCGGGCGTCGAGGCCGTCGCCGCGCACGGCGTCCGCCACGTCGTCGGGGTCTCGGCGCTGGGCAGGGGGACCGCCGCGGCCGACCGGGCCGGCAACGGTACGGCCTCGCTGGCCATGGACGACCTGTTCGCCACGGTCACGAACTACCGCGCGCTCGCCAACCCGACCTTCATGGACAACACGCTGCGCGACATCGGCACGATCCTGGGCCGGGGCGCGGTCTACGGACCCCTCGCGCCCGAGCGCAAGGTGCCGATGGTGGCCACCCGGGACATCGGCGACACCGCCGCTCGCCTGCTGCTCGACCGCGGCTGGACCGGGTTCGCCGAAGTACCGCTGCTCGGCCCGGAGGACCTGTCGGGCAACGACATGGCCGCTGTCATCACCGACGTGCTGGGCATCCCGGTGCGCTACGAGCGGATCGAGGCCGCGTCACTGGAGACCGCGATGCTCTCCTTCGGCGCGTCGCCCGGCATGGCCCGGGCGATGGCCGACATGGCGCAGGCCAAGATCGACGGCCTCGACGAGGGCGTCGTCCGCACCGCCGCGAACAGCACGCCGACCACCTTCCGTCAGTGGTGCACAGAGGTCCTCCGGCCCGCCGTCGACGCTGCCCGTTCCTGACCCCTGCCACGCGAGTGCGAAATGACTCTCATCTGAGTCGAGGAACACGCGATCGATCCGGCGATCATGGAGGGCGCCGGATCGGTGCTCGCCCGTGAGGCACCCTATCTGCGCTTCCGGAGCACCAGCCCGACGCCCGTCCGGCCGGGACTCGGGCGGTCCCCGGCACTGGACCAGGCGATCGCGTACCGGCTCGGCACCGATCTCGGCGAGCACGCATCGACGTACAGGTCGTGTCCTGGACGAGCCCGGTCAAGATGGTGCCCGCCGTACCGACTTGGGAAGGTGCCTGACTTCATCGACGGGCTCGACCTGACGGCCGAGGAACGGGCCGCGCCCACCCACCGCAACGCGGAGCGGCTGTTCGGACTCTGACCGGTGACCGCGGCGGGTCGAGGAGACGGGCTCGCCGAGGGCTCGGGGGCGCCGCTGGAGCCGTCCCCGCAGTCCGGCTCGTCCTGCCGAGTTCGGCAACACCCAGGAGGGCGGCCGGAAGCGGGTTTCTAGGTTTCATCCGCTGATCGTGACGCCGGTCCGGACAGCCCGTACAACAGCAAATCCGTGAGGCTGCCGATGACGTGCTGGTCGTCTTCGCTGCCGGGGGGCGTGAGCACGGCGTAGTTGAGGGTGACAAGCATCGCGCCTATCGCCGCCGCGATGAACTCGGGGTCGCCGGGCAGCTGGTGTCCGCGCTCAACCAGGTACTCGAGGTGCTCCCGAATGGTTACTGTCTGTGCGCGCAGGTCGCGCCAGGCCCGGCCCGTAGCGGGGGCGTCGGCCACCATCGCCTGAAACAGTGCGAGTGCGACGGGGCGGTTCTGTCGCATCACCGTCCACGCGACGCCGACATGGTCGCGCAGCTGGTCCCGGTCGGTCAGGTCGTGATCGCGGGGGTGCTCCAGACCGATCATGCGCTCGTCGATCGCACCCTCCATCTCGGCGAGGAGCGCCTGGAGCAGCTCGTCCTTGCTGGCGAAGTGTTCGTAGAACGACCCGGTCGAGCGTCCGGCCGCGGCCGTGATGTCAACGATCTTCGTATTGAGGTAGCCGCGCTCGTTGAAGAGCCCCCGCGCCGCGTCCAGCAGCGCGGCACGGGTCTGGGCCGCCCGGACTTTCCGGCTGGCGGAACTCGCCTGAGGCATGTCGTCCTCCTCGCCTGTTGACAGATGCCAGCGTATCGGAACAGAATTTCACCGAATCATTATTCGGTGAAATTTGATTCAGGGAGAAGCCTGTGCAGACGATCGTGATCGGTGGCGGGGTAGCTGGCCCCGCCACCGCCCTTGCACTGCGACAGATCGGTCACGAGGTGACCGTCTACGAGGCGTACGAGGTTCCACCCGAGGAGGTCGGCGCCCACTTCAGCCTCGCGGTCAACGGCCTGCGCGCGCTGGAGAAGCTGGGCTGCCTGGACGACGTGCGGGCAGCCGGATTCCCCATTGATCGGATGCGGTTCCACACGGGGGGCGGCCGCCTCTTGGGGGACGTGCCGCGCCTTCGGCGCGGCACCGATTCGATGCGCAGCGTCGCGCTCCAGCGCGGACGGCTCGTGGCGCTCCTGAGGCGCGCCGCACTCGACGCGGGCGCGCGGATCGTCACCGGCGAACGCCTGGTGGGCTCGACGGAGTCGGCGGACGGCGTGGTGGCTGAATTCGCCTCCGGCCGGCGCGACACCGCGGAACTGCTCGTGGGTGCCGACGGCATCTGGTCAACCGTGCGCGGACTGATCGACTCGTCCGCGCCGCGCGCGGAGTACGCGGGGCTCTATGGAGTCGCCGGAATGTCCACCATGGCAGGTGTCGAGCCCGGCGTCTGGGACCTCACCTACACGCGCAACGGCGCCTTCGTGTACACCAGCATCGACGAACGGACTCAGTGGTGGACGGCGCAGATCGGGGCCCCCGTCAGGCCCGATCTCCGAGGCGTCGACGACGAGCAGTGGCTGCGGCGCGTCCGCGAGCTGTTCCCGGAGGCGACGCCGAGGGCGATGGTCCAAGCCGCGACATCGATCGTCGCGTCCGGCTGTCTGAACGTCTGCGACCCGGTCGCGAAGTGGCACAGCGCCCGCATGGTCCTGGTCGGCGACGCCGCTCACCCAGTCGGCGTCGGGCACGGTGCCTCGATGTGCGCCGAGGACGCACTGGAACTCGCAGCGGCGCTGAGCAGCGCCCCGACCGTCCCAGCGGCACTCGCGGCCTATGACAAGGCGCGCCGCCCGCGCATCGACAAGCTGCTCAAGCACGGGCACAACGCCCGTGAGAGCAAGCGGCCCGGTGCTGTGAAGCGACAGATCGATGCGGCGAAGATGCGCGTACTCCTCCCGTTCTTCGAACGGGCGCAGGGATACCTCTACGACTACGAGCCGCCTTCCCTGCCCGTCGCAGACGGATCACAGTCCGCCATGGGCTAGGTGTATTGACCCGGAACATTATTAACGCGGGTGATGGGTGGCTGCCCGCCCAGTGCGGTGTGGCGGCGGTGCCTTTCCCAACCTCACGTTGAGGCGTGAGGTTGGAAAAGGCTCAGTAGAAGCATTCCGAGGGCCGACCGCACCGGCCCTTGAACTGATAACTCAGGTTGGCGCTGGCTCAGTGGCCGATGGCCTGCAGCGGCAGTTCGCCGTCGCGGTGCACGTGCTGACCTTCCTGGCCGACCCGCCCGAAGGCAGCACCTTCGACCGGGCAGTGCTCGTCGGTCGTCGTCAATTCACAGGGTGGGGTCGGCGGCGGGGATGCCGAGGACCGTGCGACCGGCCAGTTCGTAGTGGGCCGCGGAAAGGGCGATGTGCTGGGCGGCGGTGTGGCCGTCGCGGAAGAGCTGGCCCAGTCGGCTCGATTCGTACAGGACGCTTGAACCGCCCAGCTCGTACATCGACGTGAGCACTTCGCGTGCGGTCTCTCCCGCGTGAGACAACGCACCCCTCACGGCACCGCGTTCCACCTCCGTGGCTGGGCGGCCCGCCGCCGCGGCGGCATCCAGTCCTCGCAGGGCGGCCAGCAGCAACTCCCGTGCGGCGTCGGCCCGCGCAGCGGCCCGGCCGAAGGCGGCCTGGATCCCGGGCTGCTGTGCGAGCCGCGCACCGTCCGGTCCGGTCTTGGCACGCGACAATGCTGCCATCTCGTCGATCGCCCCGCGGGCCAAGCCCAGTACGATCGCCGCGCTACCGGAGGGGATCTGGTTGATCACCGGTACACGATAGAGCGGGCGGTCGATGCGGCTGACCGCGTTGGGTGACACCGTCATGTCGGCGGCTACCGGCACGTCCTCAGCCATGACCGTGTTGCTGTTCGTGGCTCGCATTCCGGTCGAGTGCCAGGTGTCGCGCACGGTCACCGAGGCGCGGGGAACCAGGCAGAAGCGCCACTCCGGGCCGGTTTCGGTCATGCGCGGCTGCCCATCGTCCAGGACGAGTGCGAGCAGTCCCAACCACCGGGCCGTGTCGACCCCGCTGACGAGCTTCCACTCACCGGAGAGCCGGAAGCCGTTGTCGCCAGGTGTCAGACGACCCGGCTGGCTGGAGTGCGCGATCATCGGGTCCGGGCCGTCTGCCCAGACCCGCTCCACGCTCGCCTCGGTGAGGAGCGCGGCGGTGAAGCCGGTATTGAGGTTCCACACGACCCAGGCGGTCGAGCCGTCGATGCGGGCGAGGCGCTCGATCACGGCCGCCGTCCTGGCCAGCGGCAGCTCGTACCCGCCCAGCTCCCGCGGGGTGTTGAGGCGAAACGCCCCGCAGGCGCGCAGGTGGTCCAGGAGTCCGTCCGGCAGCCTGCGCATTTCCTGGGCCTGGCCCCGGTACTCCTCGATGATGGGGCGCAGCAGCTCGGGCAAGTCCTCGGCTGCCTGAGCAGGCTGGGGATAGGAAAGCATGTCATCTCCGAACGAAGGAAGGAACCGGGTACCTGCGGCGCCGCCCCCTGGGGGGAGAGGCACAGCCACCGGGCGCGTTGTCGCCTCCACCAGATGCGAGGGGTGGAGCGAAAGTTCGAAGATCCGCTTGTGATGCGGGTCACGCCGTATGGGTGTGCGCCGGAGGCTCCCGGCGGGTGTGGAAGAGCCGGGCCCGCTCCACCCAGTCAGCGCGCAGATGCAGGACCCAGACCGCGCTGGGCGGGCAATGGAACGGGTCCTCCGGCGGGCTCTGCAGCGCGACCTCCCAGATGGCAAGATCACTGCTGGCGACCACGTTGGCCAGGCGATAGCCCACACCGGCGGTCAGATCCTGCCGGAACCCGTGGGCAAGCAGGTCGTACCCCTCGGCTCTCATGCCACCGGGCCCGGACACCGCGACCGTCGGCAGCCAGGAGGTGGCCAGAGCGGGCACGGGCGCACCGCGCCGCGCGGCGCTCAGCAACTCCTCGGCCTGGGAACGTCGTTCCGCGGTGACGGCCCGGATGTCGCCGTGCGTCGTGTCGGCGGTGGCCAGCAGGGCTCGTGTCAGCTTGCCACGGGCGTCGCTCAGCCGACTGCGTACGGTGCCCACCGGCACTCCGCAGGCATCGGCGATGTCCTGATACGCCGTCACACCACTGAAGTAGCGCAGCATCAGCACCAGGCGCAGCGGGGGCGACAACTTCTCCAGGGCCTGCCAGATCCAGTCCCGGGTGGCATGCTGTCCCAGTACTTCCACGGGGTCCGGTTCTGCCGAACGAAGCACCTCTGTGACGCCGGCGTCCAGAGGAACACGGGCCGGCGCCCGGTACTGCATGCGGCAGGCATTACGGACCACGGCACGCAGCCAGGCGCCCACCGCGCCGGGATCACGCACATCGCCGATCCGGCGCAAGGCGGTCATGCTCGCCTCCTGCACGGCGTCCTCGGCGTCGGGGCCGTAACCGACCAGGCTGATGGCGACGGCCAGAAGCGCCGGGCGATGGCGGCCCAGCAGACTGCCGAGGGCGCTCACATCGCCCGCCTGTGCGGCATGCACCAACTCTGCGTCGGTGGCGGCATCGGAACGAGAAAACCTCATGGACGAAAGGCTAATCGGGCTTGGTCAGGTTCGTATGGGGGTGCGTACGTCGCGGGGGCAGATGGGGCCCCGACCGCACTTGTGAGGCGACCGGGGTGTCCGCTCGGGCAACGGCGCCGTGGATACCGAGCGAAGTCAGAGATCGTCGAAGTCGGGCAGGGCAAGGGCCGAGTGGGCCGGGCGTGGTTCCGGGGAGGGCAACGCACTGAGTTTGCGCAGCCGGTCGTTTCGCTCTTCCAGGGCCTGGGCGGTGGTCGGGAACAGAGTCGCACCGCCCTTGCCGACCAGGTTCTGGTTCAGGGTCACGAAAGCACGGGTAGCGTGTTCGTATGCGGCGAAGCCTGCGGCGTGGTCCCGTTCGGCAAGGGAACCGGCGAGCATGTAGGCGCCGACGAGAGCGAGACTGGTTCCCTGGCCGGTGAGGAACGAGGGCGCGTACGCGGCATCACCCACAAGGGCCACCCTGGCCCTGGACCACTGCGGCATGCGGATCTGGCCGACTGCGTCGAAGAAGACGTCATCCGCTTCACGCAGGGCTGCCAGGATGCTTGGGATCTCCCATCCGGCATCGGCGAAGGTCTCGGTGAGCAGCCTCTGTTGGGCTTCCCGGTCGCCGAACATGCCGGATGGCAGGTCGCGCTGGGCGAAGTTCAGGAAGGCGTGCACTTCGTCGTCGTCGCTCACGGCGTAAACGGCCGCCGCCCTGCCCGGGGCGTTCCACATCACTGTCTCGTGGGAGAGGCCCAGTGCGTTGCGCATGGTGAAAATGGCGAAGCAGTAGCCGAGGTGGCGATGGAACTGGTCCTCAGGGCCGAACACCATCTCCCTGGTGCGCGAGTGCATGCCATCCGCGCCGAACACCATGTCGAACCTGCGGCTACCGCCTCCGCGAAAGGTGACGTCGATTCCGTCCGTGGTTTGCTCAAGGCTGTCGACGGAGTCGTTGAACAGGAACTCCACGTCGTCCCGGACCGCCGTGTACAGGGCGTCCGTCAGATCCCCTCGCCGTACCTCCAGGTCATGTCCCGCGACACCACCGGTGACGGCATGCGGATGCAGGGAGGTCACCTCGCTGCCATCGCCTTCGAGGAAGGTGATGCGGTGCAGGTCGATGTGTGCGTCGCGCAGTTGTGGCAGGAGCCCCATCCTTTCCACGACGTCCAACGCCGTGCCCCGTATGTCAATGGGGTAGCCGCCGCTGCGGATGGTGCCGGCCTTTTCAACGACCGTGACCGCGTATCCGTGGCGGTTGAGCCAGTAGGCCAGGGCGGGGCCGGCGATGCTGGCCCCGGAGATCAGGACCTTGCCCTTCGGGGTGGTGCGCCTGCGGACTGGCTGATCGGTGCGGGTCATGCCTTTGCTCCTTTGTGCATGGTGCGAGGGACGAACAGGGCAAGCGAGGTGACAACGCCGGCTATGACGAATCCGGTGACGTAGGCCGACTCCGCCGCGGTCTCGGAGCCCGAGGGCGTCGCGGCGGTCAGGAGCGCGCCACCGAGTTGGCCGCCGACCGCGTATCCGAGCACGCGGCTGACCAGGATCAGACTGGTGGCGATGCCGGTGTCGTTCTGGTCGACGGAGGTGGCGGTGCTGGTCATCATCGCCGTGACGCACAGGCCGTTGGCGAGCGCGATGAGCGCCTTGGCGACGACGAGGTGCCAGATCTCGGTGTGCACGGCCGCGAGGGCGAGAAGAGCGAAGGCCATCATGACGACACCGGTGTTGACCACGGCACGCGAGCCGAAACGCCGTTCCCCGAGCCCGCCAAGCGGTCCTGCCAGTGTCGCGGCAATGGCACCGGGCAGCAGGTAGATGCCGATCTCGGTGGCACTGGCTCCGAATCCGTATCCTTCACCACGTTCGTCAAGAAGCTGCGGAACCAAGAACACCGCCATCGAAGTGCCGAGGCAGATGATGAACGTGAGCACACATGCCTTCCACATCGCGGGGCGAGCCAGCATGCGCAGGTCGATCATGGGTGAGGCCGCGCGTCGTTCGACTCGCACCCATCCGGTGACGAAGACGGCCAGCAGTGCGACGAGAGCGACGAGCATGAGTGGTGCCGAGCCGGCTTCGGGTGCCAGCGCGAGGACGAGCATGAGGGTGGTCAGCATCCCGCTCAGGAGCAGCAGGCCCGGCCAGTCGGTACCGACATCGTGGGAAGAGCCCGGTGGATCGGCCGGCATCAGCCTGTCCACCAGCAGCGTGGCTCCGATCACCGCGATCGTTGGGAGCGCGAACATCCAGTGCCGGGAGAGCTGTTCCGCCACCGGACCGGCCGAAAGCATGCCGGCCATCCCGCCCCCGACGAAGAGCCCGCTGACCACTCCGATGGCCACCTTGGACTGTGCGGGCGGCAGGTGTTTGCGCACGACGATGAACGACAGGGGCAGCGCGCCGACCATCGCCCCTTGCAGCACCTGACCGAGCAGCAGCACGGGCAGGCTCGGGGCCAGGGCGGACACCGTGCCACCGACCGAGACCACCGCCATCAGGCGGATCAGCACCTTCTTCCCGCCGTAGCGGTCACCGAACTTGCCCGCCAGCGGTGTGATGAGCGCGCCGGTGATGAGCAGGACGATGCTGAGCAGTGCCCCTTCGGACTGGCTCATGTCCAGTTCGCGTTCCAGGAGCGGGATCGTCGGTGAAACCACCGATTCCAGGGCGCCGGTGGACAGCGCCAGTAAGCCGAGGGCCCCGACGGCGGCCTTCCCGATGGGGACCGGGGGAGCCAGGGTTTGAGTCACGAGCATCCTGCCTTCACGGGTGGTCTTCTCCGCCATCGCGGAATGAGGGGACGGCCTTGAGGTCGCGGGACCGGTCGTTGCCGGGGACCGCCACGGCGAGCGCGACGCAGGCAGCCATCGCCACCGCGACGCTCTCGTGCACCCGGCACAGCCCTGCCCCGGTGGCCGCGGCTCGCTCCCCCAGGAAGGTGCGAGCCCGCACAGGTCGGCATCGCGTTGACGCGAGTCGGCACGATGCCGGCCTGGGCACGGCCTAGGACTGACGACGTAGCGCACCCCGGCCGGGCAGCATGACCGCGAGCAGCGCCAGGCTGGCGGCGGCACCCGCGAAAGCGCCGTACATCAGAGGGGGGGCGTAGGGCATGGTGCCGGTCATGCCGTGCATCATCGGGATCAGCGTGGCCGCGGCAATGGCGGAGCCGAGGACGATACCGATGCCGGCGACCAGCAGGCTCTCCCACCGGAGCATGGCCAGGACCTGGCGTCGCGTGGAACCGACGAGGCGAAGGGTGACCAGCTCGCGACGGCGGTCGAGGATGGTCATCACCAGGGTGTTCACTGCGGCAACGGCGGCGAACCCGCCGAGGACCGCGGCCATGGTGTTGTTCATCCAGGCGCCGGTCTTGGCATCGAGGCTCTGCTCGGCGGCGTAGCCGGAAGCGTCGGTGACCCGGCCCAGGGCGGACAACGAATGCTGCGAGCCGCCGTTCACCAGCAGCGTACTGTCGAAGCCGGACGTGACGTGCTCGGCCAGAGACGCGCGATCCATGGTTATCGCGGCGAGGCCGAGGCCGCGGCTGTAGATCGCGGTGATCTCGGGACTGGCCTCGGTGCCGTCGGGGAGGTACAGCGGAAGCTTGTCACCGACGCCTACGTGTGCCGTGGACGCCAGGCTCTTGTCGACAGCGATATGCCCCGCACCGATCCGGTTGAGACTGCCTTCCGTCACACCCAGATCCTGAACCTTGGCGAGTTCGGAGCCGGAACCGGTGACGCCTTGGACCGCGGTGCCCTGGAGCGCCTTGAATTCGCCGGAGCCGGTCGGCACGAGAACCTGCGTGTTCAGTATGCCGACGGCTGTCTCGACGCCGGGTTCATGGGCCGCGCGCCGCACGGAGTCGACGGGGAGCCCGGCGGGGTCGGTGACCACGTGGTCCGCGGTGATGCCGGCCCGCAACTGGGAATCAGCGACGTGGCGTTCGCTTGTATTCATGAAGACCAGCGTTGAGGCGAAGGCCATGGCAAGCACGATCGGGGTGATCGCGGATGCGAGGCGGCGGGAGTTGGCCCGGGAGTTGGCGTCCGCGAGGGAGGCGGCGGGGCCGGCGCCACGCAGCGGCAGGCCGAACAGGACCGCGCACAGCCTGGCCACCAGTGGGCCGAGCAGACCGACGGCGAGCATGAAACACATGACGACACCCAGAGAGGCACCTGCCGCGCCGTCCCCGGTCGAACCGGCGGCGACGCCCGCGAGGACCGCGCCTCCGACCAAGGTGGCCAGGCCCAGGACAGTACGGATCACACCGGGTCGCAGTCGCTCGACCGAGGCTTCCGACAGCGCTTGCCCGGGCTTGATCTTCGCGGGTCGGCGTCCGGCGATCCATCCAGCACCGAGCGCGGTGAGCAGCCCGGCACCGACAGCGATGAGAAGCGGGATGGCGGAGACGTGTATCTGGACGGCGTCAGGGATCGCGCCGCGGTCCTTCAGCTGTCCGAACCACCAGTGTGCGAGTCCGATACCGGGCAGGGTGCCCAGTATTCCGGCGAGCGGGGCGACGAGGAGTGCTTCGGACGCGACCGCGCGGCGGATCTGACGCGGCGTGGCCCCGATGGCACGCAGCAGTGCGTACTCCCTGGCTCGCTGGGACACGGACAGCGCCACGGTGCCGGCCGCGGTGAAGATCGCGACGATGGTGGCGATACCCCCGAAGGGGCCACCGATGCCGAAGAGGGTGTCCTTGGCGTAGGCCAGGCCCGGATCTTCGACGGCCCCGCGGTCGTCACCCGTGTGCACCTGGGCACCCGAGCCGGCAAGGGCCTTCTTCACGGAGTCCGCGAGGGCGCCGGTATCGGTCCCGCCCTTCGCGAGCACGGCGATGGCGTCCGCTTTGCCCGGGTGGCCCGCGAGTACGGGCGCCTGAGCGTCAGAGAACCAGACAGTGGCGTCCCCTGGGCCGAAGTCCCGGGCAGTGTCCGCGGCTGTGGCCCTGGCGATCCCGGCAACGCCGAAGTCCTGTTGCCCGGCGGCGGTCCGCAGCGCGATGGTGTCTCCGACGGAGACTTTCGCGGCGCGCGCCGTACCAGGGTCAAGGACCACCTCGCCGTTGCCGGGAGCGCTGCCGCTGGCCAGCGCGCTGCCGGTGAAGGCGTGGGAGCCCCAGCCGTGCGCCGTCAGCACACCGTCCTCGATGGCCACGCCGTCCAGTGCCCGCACAGGGAACGTGAAATCGGGCACCGCCGCTTTCACGCCCGGCGCCGCGACGACCCTGTCCGCGAGACCCGCGTCCAGCCGTGCCGTGTCCGGAAGCGGCACCGCCTCCTTCTCGCGGTCCTCCCCGCTCCCCGTCACGACATACTTGTACTGATCAGCCGCCGCGATGACCGGAGCCCCCGCGTAGCGCTCCGGGGGCACGGAACCGCGCAAGCTGGTCTCGAGCAGGATGCCGCAGGCCGTGACGATCAGTGCGGACATCAGCAGTGCGACGAACGTGCCCGCGAAGGAGGCGGGCTTGAAGCGGACGGCGGCGCGGGCGAGCCCGTTGGGGCGCATCATGCGGGCACCCCCGTCAGCCTGCTCGGACGGGCGGTGAGCAGGGTCATCTGCCGGGCGATCTGGTCCGCCGAACCGCGTTCGAGGTGGTCGGCGAAGGTGCCGTCGGCGAGGAAGAGCACGCGGTCGGCCCAGGCGGCCGCGGTCGGGTCATGGGTGACCATGACGACCGTGGCACCCATGCCGTCCACCGCCTGCCTGAGCAGACCGAGAACCTCGGCGGCGGTACCCGTGTCGAGAGCACCGGTGGGCTCGTCGGCGAACACCACGTCGGGACTGGTGACCAGGGCGCGGGCGACAGCCACGCGCTGCTGCTGGCCACCGGACAACTCGCTGGGCCGGCGCCGCGCCTTGTCGGCCAGTCCCACCTGGCCAAGTACCGCCATTGCCTGGCGCCGGTCCTGACGCTTCCCCGCCAGACGCATCGGCAGCAGCACGTTCTGCTCCACCGTCAGCGACGGCAGCAGGTTGAACGCCTGGAAGACGAAGCCGAGCCTGCTGCGCCGCAGCTCCGTCAGTTCGTTCTCCTTCATGCCGGTGATCTCCGTGCCGCCCAGGCGCACCGATCCCGCCGACGGCCGGTCGAGCCCGGCGGCACACTGCAGGAAGGTCGACTTGCCGGACCCGGACGGGCCCATGACCGCGGTGAAGGTGCCGCGCGGGAGGGCGAGGTCGACCCCTGCGAGCGCGTGCACGGTGTTCGCGCCGCGGCCGTACTGCCGACGGACCCCGCGCAGTTCCACGGCGAGGCCGGGCGTTCCCGCCGGAGCCTCCGGCCGATCATCCCGCTTGCGCCGTTTGCCGTTGCGTAGCCTCACGTTCTGCCCTTTCGCAGTCTCCTTGTGGTGGTGAGGTGAGAATGGGTCCTTGCCCGCGCGCAACGCGTCATACTGCGGAGCCATCTGGATGTGCTACCGCGGTAGGGGGTGACACCACAGGGCAGCGGCCGTGCCGGGGCAGCCCCGGAAAGGATCTGCGGCCCTCGCCATCGGTGGCAACCACGATGCCGCGCTCGAACGTGTCCCGGTCTTTACGTCCGGCATCCGCGTCAGAGCCGGGTCCCCGCACCTTCGACGACCCCGGTAGAGGCACACCCGATCCTGGCGGTGGGCCGCCATATCAACGCAGCCAAGGAGACTGACGCCCGAGTTGGGGACACCACCGGAAGGGGCCGTGATGCGGTACATCGACCGCCGCCCGGGCACCACGGTGGGCGCGGCAGCCGAGAACCTTCGGCGGCTACGTGACACTTGGACCCGCCTGCTCGATGGAACGGTTACCGACGCCGAGGAGGTCGACACGTTGATCGCGGCTCTGCGGAACATCGAGACCCGGCTCGTCGCTCAATCTCGCATTGCCACCAGCCAGCCGTGACCAGCGATGCCGCCGCGACCATTAACGCGGCTACCGGATCACACGCCTACCAGGTCTCCGCTTGGCTCCACACCAACACCGGAGACCTCATCGAGGTAGACACCAAGGACTGTCTCCGCGTGACCACCGCACCCACCTGGTCCGGTACCGAAGGCTCACTGCGCGACCGTGCGACGCCCGGCTGGGAGGTCGGCCAGTTCTACCGGGGCTGGGCGAGGAAGGGATACGCGGAGGAGCTTGCCGCCTACGCCGACGCATGGCCATCCTCGCGGGACAGGACGAAGGCCCCTGGGCCGGTCTCTCCGCGCTCCTCATGGACTTCGACGGTGTCATCATCGACTCCGAGTACGCCCACTACCTCGCGTGGCGTGAGATATTCGGCGAGTACGGCCTGCGGCTTGCCACCGACGTCTGGGCCCGACACTGGGCCCAAGGACGCGGGCCCACCGCCGATCCCAAGCCACCGTTCACGGACGCCCTCGCGGCCCGGCTGGGAAGACCACTCGACGCCCCGGCCGCCCTCACCGCCCAAGTGCGGGAGCACTACATTGGGTTGCGCGATGCCCTGCCTCTCCGCCCGGGAATCGCAGCATGGACCGGACATCTTCCCCGCCGAGATCACCAACCCGTGCTCGGCCAGGCTGCGTTGGAGTTCGGATGCCTTCCAGACTCGCCCGCGCCGGCCTCGGAATGTCAGGAGCGCGCTGGTGTCCCCGGGAGAAGCAGCCGGACGCTTGCGGCGATGCGGTCGAGGTCGATATCGGTGGCGAGGGCGGCCTCATCGGGGTGTTCGGCGATCGGTTTCCGGGTGCCGAGCAGGCCCTGTACCAGTTCTGGGTAGACCGTCACGCCAACGAGGATCTCGGCCGTCTCCCGTGCCCCCTCCTGCGTCAGGCCCCACGTCCGGGAGACGTATGCGCCGATGCGCACCGTGGGAGCTTCGAAGACCGCCTCGTAGTAGCCAGACGCGATCTCGGGCACCCTCTCGGCCTCGGCGATCCCCATCCGGAGCGTACGCAGGGACGAGGACCACAGCAGCAGCTGCAGCAGCCGCTCGCAGTAGCGCACCAGGGCCTCGGCCGGATCGGCCCGCTCCGTGGTGACGTAGCGCTCCGGCGAGCCCAGACGGTCGAGGTA
The DNA here is from genome assembly GCF_057708105.1 of Actinacidiphila sp. bgisy144. Taxonomy (NCBI): domain Bacteria; kingdom Bacillati; phylum Actinomycetota; class Actinomycetes; order Kitasatosporales; family Streptomycetaceae; genus Actinacidiphila; species Actinacidiphila sp. bgisy144. The sequence goes on from NZ_JBYIRM010000017.1 coordinate 114,851, forward strand.
GAGCTCGCGCACCAGGTCGACCACCCCGGCGAAGAGGACATCTTTGCTGGGGAAGTGCGCGTAGAGCGAGCGCTTGGAGGTCTTAGCCCGCTGGGCTACGACATCCATCGAGGTGCGCTCGAAGCCGGCCTCAAGGAACACGTCTTTCGCTGCCATGAGGATGTGCTCGCGGAGCTTCTCGCCTCGTCGTGCCCCCATGGTGGCCCCTTCTCAAAGTAGACGGCAGAGTAAAGTTTACGTGCTCCAACCGCACGGAGGAATCTCCGTGATCGTCGTCCCCCCGGCCAAGCTCACGGGGCGCTCCAGGTCCGGGCAGGTGGAACAGCCTCTCGGCGTTTCCGGAGGCGACCTTGAGGCGATCCTCGGATTCCGGGAGGGCGCCGACCAATCCTTCGGCCGCTGCGGCATCGCGAAGTTCGTTCGACGAAATCCGCGGGTGGGAGGAGACGGGGCGCACAGCCGGGCCGCAGTGGCGAAAAGTTCTCCGGGCGGGAGGTTGCGTCCTTGGAAGCGGTGTAGCGGGTTGGACCTGATCCGGGGGTTTGTCCCGGCGTCTGGGTTGGCTCGCGGCAAGGGGGCGCGGTGGCCACAGTACTGTTGTGCGGGTCCGCCTGGTGGCCACGCGTTCCGTGACGGACTCTTGTCGCAGGTAAGAAGATGGGGCTCATGACCTCAGTGAGAGAACGTCCGCCCGCCCTGTTCGCGGGGGCCACCCGTTGGTGGGTGCGACTGCTGCCGTGGGCGGTGGCGTTCGTGCTGAGTGTCGCGCTGCTGCCCACCACCGTCGTGGTCCTCACCGCTGACTACGGCCTGAACGGCGCCGTCGCGAGCACGCTGGCCGTCGCTCAGGCGGCACCATTACTGCTCGCCGTCGTCCGGCCGTTGGCCGCTTGGTATGTGATCTTCGTAGCGGATGTGGTCGGAGCACTCGCACTGCTCACTGTCCACTTCGACGAGCGGCTGCTGTGGCCGTTCCCGCCCATGCAGATCGTCGGGTACATCGGCCTGTGCCTCGCTCTGGGCCTGCGTGAACAGCGCAGGACGTTGCTGCTGGTATGGCTGGCGACGGTGGCCGCCAACGTCGGCATGGAGTTCGTGGTGCCTGACGGCATGAGCGGCGACGGCACGCTGCTCACTATCCTCAGCGGCGTCGCGCTCCTGCTCGGGGGAGTGATTCGTGAGCGACAAGAGGTGAAGCGCAGGCTTGCCGAGCAGGAGACCATCAGCGAGGCCGAGCGGGGCCGCAGGACGCTGCTGGAGGAACGCGCCCGCATCGCACGCGAGCTGCACGACGTGGTGGCCCACCACATGTCCGTCATCACGGTTCAGGCCGACACCGCGGAATACCGCCTCGCGTCGCTGTCGCCCCCGGTACGGGAGGAGTTCACGTCCATCGCGGCGACCGCCCGGGACTCCCTCGCCGAAATGCGGCGGCTCCTCGGTGTCCTGCGCAACGAGGAGGCCCAGGGCGAGCTCGTGCCGCAGCCGGGCCTGGCAGAGATCGGGCAGTTGGTGAAGGCGACGGCGAGGACCGGCGCACCGGTGGACTTCACCCGCTGCGACACCTCCCGCTACGCCGAGGTGCCCGAGGCGGTGGGGCTCTCCGCGTATCGGATCGTCCAGGAGGCCCTCGCGAACGTCGTACGGCACGCGCCGGGAGCCGTGACCCACGTGTCGCTGTCGGTGCCGCCGCCCGCCGACGGCGAGGGCGGGCCCAGGCTCACCGTCCTGGTAGTCAACGACCCGCCGCCCGAGCCGCCCGCCCGGCCGCTCGAAACGGGCGGCACCGGGCACGGACTCGTCGGCATGCGTGAGCGGGTGCGGCTTGTCTCCGGCACTCTTGACGTAGGGCCGCTGTCAGACGGCGGCTTCCGCGTCGCCGCACATCTTCCCCTCATTCAAGAGGACTTCACATGATCACGCGCGTCATCATCGTCGACGATCAAGCCATGGTGCGAGCCGGATTCGCTGCACTGCTGGCTGCGCAGAGCGACATCGACGTGGTGGGCGAGGCTTCCGACGGCGCGCAGGGCGTCGAGCTGAGCCGGAGTACGCATCCAGACGTCGTACTGATGGACGTGCGGATGCCCGAGATGGACGGCCTGGAGGCCGCGCGCCGGCTGCTGGCGCCACCGCCGGGGGTCACCCACCGGCCGCGGGTCCTGATGCTCACCACCTTCGATGTCGACGACTACGTCTACGAGGCGCTGCGAGCGGGCGCGAGCGGCTTCCTCCTGAAGGACGCGCCCCCCGCCGACCTCGTCGCCGCCGTACGGGTGGTGGCCTCGGGCGAGGCTCTGCTCGCCCCCTCCGTGACGCGCCGCCTCATCGAGGACTTCGCCAGGCGGCGTCCTGTGTCCCGGGGCAAACCCGACCTCCGGCTCAACGGCCTGACGGAACGCGAAACCGAGGTCCTCACTCTCGTGGCCCGCGGCCGGTCCAACACGGAGATAGCCCGAGCGCTGGTGCTGGCCGAGCAGACGGTCAAGACCCACGTGAGCCGCGTCCTCACCAAGCTCGACCTGCGCGACCGCGCCCAGGCGGTCGTCTTCGCATACGAGTCAGGGCTCGTCGCTCCGGGGGAGTAGGCCGACCACCGTCCTCGTCGCCACGCCTCCAGCCCAGGTGCTCGGTGACGGCGCCGTACACGTACCCAAGGGAGGCCGGGTCGTTGATCGCTTCCATGGGCTGCAGGCGGGGGCGCTGGATGCCGTAGCCGTGGGCGATGGTGGTGGTCTGCCGCTCGCCGAGGCTGTCGACCACGAGTACGGCGGATTCCTCTCAACCGGAGGCGGCGAAGGCTGTGAGCTGGTGGGCTCGGTGGTGAAGCCGACGAGTTCACCGTCCACGAGGAGGGCGGCCGACAAATCGTGGGTGTACGAGCACAGACCGAGGACGACGGAGGGGATGCGCTTCATGGCGGCGGTCACCTTGCCCCGACCGTGGCGGCGCGATAGCGCCCCCGGGTGGCGGTGGGTGGAGTCGTCGGCCCTCGGGCCGGAGGTGGCGCGGTCGGTGATGAGCCGGGCGATCCGAGCGGCGCTGTCTCCGCGCCACCGGCAGACCGCGGCCAGGGCCGCCTCGGCAAGTCCGTCCAGGAGGAGGTCCACGTGGGACTTGAGGTGACCGGGGTTGAAGGGTTGGCATGCCCACACCGCGATCCGGGTCGGCCCACGTCGGCCCCCCGAAGCGAGCAGCTTCTCCAGGTACCACCGCTGTGCCTGGCGGCTTAGTACTCCAGCAGGATTTCGGTGTCTGACCTGCTGGAGTACTAGGCCCGATACTCCCGAAGCTACGGGCAGGTGCCAATTCTGGGTGACGTCCCGCCCCCTGTCCCCCGTACGAGCTACAAGCGAGTGTCCACTGCACGGTGACGATTCCCCAACATCGAATCCGTAGTGTTCGAATCACCGCGGAACGCCGGGCCGCGGACCGGAGAAGGAACCGGAGTCGGAACCGGCAAGGGGAGTCCACGTCATGAAAGCCTGGAAGGTAGCCCTGCAGGTAGTTGTCGTCTTCGCGGTCTACGCGGCGTGCGGCGGCCTCACCAACGGGGTGAAGGACAACCTCTGGCTCTCGCTCCTGGTGGGCGCCCTCACCGTGGTCGTGATGACCTTCGTCTACCGGTGGGCCGTGCGGCGCACCGAGAACCGCGAGGTGACCGAACTGCGGGGGAAGGAAGCGACGAGCGCGACCAGCTGGGGCCTGGTCTTCGGCACACTGATGTTCCTCTGCGTCATCGGCAACATTTACTTCCTCGGTGACTACAAGGTCCACGGTATCGACTCGGTGAGCGGGGCCATCGGGCTGATCGGCTTCATGGCGGCCGCCGCTTCGACGGAGGAGATCATCTTCCGCGGACTGCTTTTCCGGCTGCTGGAACGCGGCACGGGCACGTACGTCGCCCTGGTACTGTCCGGCCTCGTGTTCGGCGCCATGCACCTCCTCAACGACGACGCCACCGTTGCCGGCGCCCTGGCCATCGCCATCGAGGCCGGCGCCATGCTCGCCGCCGGTTACGCCGCCACCCGCAACCTGTGGCTGCCGATGGGCGTGCACTTCGCCTGGAACTTCATGGAGTCCGGCGTCTTCAGCACCCAGGTCTCGGGCAACGGCGACACCCACGGTCTGCTGGACGCCACCCTGTCGGGCAACCATCTGATCACGGGTGGCGAGTTCGGTCCCGAGGCGAGCATCTACTCGGTGGTCTTCGGCACGCTGCTGACGGTCTGCTTCCTGGTCGTGGCCCACCGCCGCGGCAACATCGTCCCCCGGCGCCGTGCCGAGCGCGTCGGCACCCTCGCGGCGCTCGCCCGATGACGGAACAGCGATCCGCCGGTTCGCCGGAGCACTGGACGGACGGAGCCGGACACCGCGAGAGCGGTGCCGGGCACCGGCCGACCGGGCTCCGGCTCCGGCCGTTGGTGAACCGGGCCCGCCTGGACGGCATCCGACACCGTCTGGACAGCACCCGGAAGCGGCTCGGTGGAGTCTGGTACCGGCTGGACGTCGTCGTCCGGGACCTTCCCTTCGGGCTCCTCCTCCTGATCGGTTCCTTCCTCCCGGCGCTCCGCAGCCACGGAACGGTCATCGGGGGCGTCCCCGATCGCCCGCACGACGCGGTGGCCGTCGTGGTGATCCTCCTCGAGACCCTGCCCCTGGCGGTGCGCCGACGGTGGCCGGCCCTCTCCCTGGCCCTGGTGTCCGGCGGGTTCGCCGTCGACCAGCTCCTCGGCTACCACACCTTCGCGGCCACCGCGATGGGCGTTGTGCTGCTGAGCACCGGCTCGCACCTGGAAGGGCACCGCCGGAGCTTCGTGGCCGGCCTCACCGTGGCGTACGTGGCGCTGTCGGTGGGCCTCTCCCACCTCGGCACGGGCGAGAGCGCCACGGAGTTCACGACCTTCTACATGGCGCTGGGCCTGGCCTGGGGCGCCGGAAGCTGGCTGCGCACCACCCGGCAGGCGGAGGCCGAACGTCACAAGCGGGTCGCGGTGGAGATACGGAACGCCGAACGCACCCGGATAGCGAGGGAGTTGCACGACGTCGTGACCCACCACGTGACGGCGATGGTGGTGCAGGCGGAGGCTGCCCGCTATCTGACCGCCGCGCCCGAGCGGCTGGAGCAGTCCCTGAGCGCCGTCTCCGACACCGGGCGCCGGGCGATCACCGATCTGCGGCACCTGCTGAACCTTCTCAACCCCGATCACGGCACCGGGAACGGCAGCGATGCCGCGGCCGAGCCGAGGACACCGGCCGTCGGCCGCGTCCTGACCCTCGTGGAGCAGACCCGCCGGGCGGGCCAGCCGGTGGAGTTCACCGAGGAGGGCACCCCGCCGGAGTCCACCGGCAGTTCCGACCTCGTGGCCTACCGGGTGGTGCAAGAAGCACTCACCAACGCCCTCAAGTACGCTCACGGCAGCCGCACTTCGGTCACCATGCGGCACGGCGAGAGAGAGATCACCGTGGAGGTCAGCACGGACGGCACCGGCTCACGGGCCGCCGCCGTCGGTGGCAGCGGACGGGGGCTGGCCGGTCTGCGCGAACGGGTCGACGTGCTCGGCGGGGACTTCAGCGCGGGCGCCGTCGCGGGCGGCGGCTTCGTCGTCCGGGTGCGGATACCGGCCGGGGGCCGCTCGTGAACACACCTCCGCCGTCCGGGTCCGCGCCGACCCGGGTGCTCGTCTGCGACGACCAGGCGCTGATCCGCATGGGCCTGGTCACCATCATCGACGCCCAGCCCGACATGGAGGTGGTGGGCGAGTGCGGTGACGGCCGGAAAGGAGTCGACCTCGCCCGCGAGCTCGACCCGGGCGTCGTGGTCATGGACATCCGCATGCCGGTCCTCGACGGCCTCCAAGCCACCCGCCTGCTGGCGGGGGCCGGGGTCGCCCACCCCGTCAAGGTCCTCGTGGTCACCACGTTCAACCTCGACGAGTACGTCTACGATGCGCTGCGCGCCGGAGCGAGCGGCTTCCTCCTCAAGGACGCCCCGCCCGACCACCTGCTGCACGGCATCCGCACGGTCGCCATGGGCGCGGCGCTCCTCGACCCCGAGGTCACCCGCCAGCTCGTCGGCCGGTACGCGACCCGCATCCGCCCCACCGACGGCGCCCCCGAGGACATTCCGCTCACCCCCCGCGAGCTGCAGGTGCTGCGGCTGATCGCGGACGGCCTGTCCAACAGCGAGATCGCCGCCGCCCTCGTCATCAGCCAGGAGACGGTGAAGACGTTCGTCTCCCGCATACTCACCAAGCTGAACCTGCGCGACCGCGTCCAGGCGGTCGTCTACGCGTTCCGTCACGGCCTGGCGAGCTGAGCCCCACGGGCCTGGACGGCCGGGGGCCAGGATCTTTCGTCCGGATCAGGCCGGATCAGGCCGGATCAGGGAGCGGAGTCTGGTGCCGTGCATCGCAAGTGCCCCGCGACCGGGACGGCTCGCCTGCATGTCACAAGCCCGTTGGCATACCGCCCACCGCCTGCTCCAGACCCGCCTGCCACCGTGCGCGCCATGGCCGGTGCACCCAAGGGCACCGACTGCCTGGAGCCGTTGGGTGTCGATCGCTGGCGGAGTCTGGGGCAGGCAGCCCGCGATCAGGTCGTCCTGGCCGCGGGGGCATCGAGTCGTTCCTCGTCGTCGGTGACTTCGCGTTACTCGGCGGAGCGTTCAGCCAGTCGGCGTCCGAGTGCGAGAACCACCGCTTTGAGGGCTTCCGGCTGTTGGATGATGAAGGGCCGGTCCAGCATGGCGAGTGTGCCGGCGACCCACTCGAGGCGTTCAGCCCGCAGAAACACCTGCAGCCAGTCATGACCGTCCGCAGCATCGGGAGGAGACGCCGGCGCGACTGACCCGAGCGTTTCCGGAATCCAGCGCCGCACATGGGCCGGATCAGCGCGGATGAGCACGGAGACGTCGTATCGCGAAGGTGCCGCCGACAGTGGTCCCAGCACCTGGGCCACTGGGTCGATGTTCGCGGGCGCTTCAAAGGTGCCTGGCAGCAGTCGCAGATCGGCCATCCTGTCCAGGCGGTAGGTACGCTGCGCCTGGCGGTCGGTGTCGAAGCCCGTGAGGTAGAGCAGGTTTTGGTACGCCACGATGCCGTGCGGCTGTACGTGCCGGGTAGCCGCATGGCCCTGACGCGTCCGGTACGCGAACGCCACCGGGCGCTGGTCCCGTGCTGCCTCAGCCAGACCGAGCAGCGTCTGAGCGCCTTCGTCAGCACCAGGATGAGCTTCGGCGTTTTCGTCTTCTGCGCCCGGGCGTCGCTCACCGGTGAAGTCCACTGCCCGGAGTACCGCGTCGATGCGGCGGGCGAGCGCGGCAGGCAGTACTCGGCGCACCTTCGCCGTGGCCGTCTCCACCGCCAGCGGGGTTACCGGACCACTGGGCGCATGTTGGTTGACCAGCAACGCCCACACCACGGCAAGGCCTTCCTCGTCGTTCAGCATCAGCGGCGGCATGCGGTAGTGGCGGGCCAGACGGTAGCCGCCGTACCGACCGCGAACCCCGTCCACCGGAATGTCCATTTCGCGCAGCTGCTCGACATAGCGACGCACGGTGCGCTGATCGACTCCGAGGCGCTCGGCGAGGTCGGCAACAGTGCGGGTTCCCCCTGTCTGCAGCAACTCCAGCAAGGCGAGAACGCGTGCGGTCGGTCGGGTCATACCTGCGATGATGAAGGATTTACGGACGGAATATGACCTGTATTCCTTCTAAGGTGACCACATGACCGCCTCAGCAGCAGTGCAGCTCGCCTCCGTCCGTCTCGTCACCGATGACATTCCGCGGCTCGTCCGCTTCTACAAGGTGCTCACCGGTGCGACCCCGCAGTACCTCACCGAGGATTTCGTCGAACTGGTGACACCCTCGGCCACCGTCGCTGTCAGCGGCTCCGCCCGCGTCGCTTTCATCACCCCCAACACGCCTCGTGGGGGCGCAAACAACAGCGCGATCATCGAGTTCCTCGTCGATGACGCCAACGCCGTCTACGAGAGGCTTGCGACCGATTTCGGCGACGATCTTGATGTCGTTCAGCCTCCGACCATGATGCCGTGGGGTAATCTGTCCGCTCTTGTCCGCGACCCCGACGGATCCCTTGTCAACCTCTACACGCCAGCCACCCCCGAGGCATGGCAGCTTCAGCGCAACCGGACGCCGAAGCCACCGCACGCAGGCATGTAAAGCGAGCGGTGCAGCCGGCGACGGTACCGGCGGCGCGGCGGGCTTGATGGAGAGTGGTCGGGCGAGCGCGGCCTGCTGATCGGTCCGGGTCGGCTGGGTGGTGGTGTCGGCGCGCACCAGCAGCGGGTAGTCGCCTTGGGGCTGGCTGCTGTGAGCAAGTGCGCCCTGAACCCAGACCTGCCCCATGTCCCCTCCCCATCCATCCATTGGCCATCCGGAGGGCGGACCGGCCCCCGTCTGCCGTCCGAAGCCATCGGGCCGCCCCGCCTACGATGAACAACGCCCTGTTCCCGGCAGTTCGGATGCCGGAAACGGGGCGCTGTCGTGCGGCCGTTGCCGGCCGGCTCGCTCCAGGGCCGTGGCCACCCGCTATGACAAGTGCGCCTACGTCTTCACGGGTACCGTCACCCTGGCCTCGATCCGCCTGTGGCTCAGGAACTGACCGAGGCCCGGCTCAGATGCCGTTGATCGCCGCCTGGATCGCGTCACCGCAGAGACCGACGACCTTCGCGTCCTGCCGCAGAACCTCCGGCAGGTCGTTCCATCGATCGGTCTCGGAAACGAGAGCGACTCCCTCCTGGAGCACGATCGCCGCATCGAGCCGGTTCGCCAGACCTGCGACCACGTCGAGTACCGGCCCGGAGCTGAAACAGCTGACCATGATGCTCATCAGGGCCGGTCCGGCATTGGCGGTCGCGTAGAGGTCAGCCTCGCCTCCATCCTCCGTCCGGATCTGCACGAAGCCGTGTTCCGGTTCCCGCTTCACGACGTGCGGTCCGATCACCTCGTCGAACAGCTCGCCATCCATGGCGGCTGCATCGCCGTGCTCGAACCGGATCAGGTAGAGGCTGTAACTCACGCGACCACCATGGCATCACCCATGGATCCGCCGGACAGCCCTAACAGCGAACTCCAGTGGGCCAAGCCGCGGGCCGTGGGCACCCTGAATCCTTCCGGAGGCCGGCGCCGTGAGCCGGGAGCGAAGGCGGGTGAGCATGGCGAAGCAGTTCATGGACGTCAAGGAGACGGCTGAGTACCTCAACATGTCGGTGCAGTGGGTGTATCGGGAAGGGCCGCGGGTGGGTTTGATGCCGTACCGCTTCGGCAGGGGGCCGAACTCCAAGATCCAGTTCAGGATCGCGGACGTGCAGGCGTGGGTCCGTCAGCGGAGCGACAGCAGGTAGGAGTCGGCGCGACGAGGACGGGGCCCGAGCGCGCGGGTGCGCTCGGGCCGTCGTGCGCTACGCGGCGAGGCCGAGGTCGAGGATCTTCGCGGCCTTGCTGATCGCCCCGGGCATCAGGTGACGGTATACGCGGAAGGTGATGTCGGCGTCCTCGGCCTTCTTGATGTTGCGCCACTGGTTCGACAGGCGGTGGTGAGGGTAAGGCAGGTCGGGCTTGCGGGGGTTACGCAGGAGGTAACCGTCGATGGTGCCGTGGGTGGCGGCGTACTGCTCGATGGTCTCTTTCACGCGGCCCGGTAGGGGTACGTCCCAGTACTCGCCGGGCTTGCGGTGCTTGAGGCGTGCGTAGGTGTTCGTGGTCTGGTTGACCTGTTCGTGGACGCGGCAGACGTCGTCGGCGACGATGTTGGCGAGGTTGATGGCTGCGGCTTCGCCGTTGCGCAGCCCGCATCCGCTCATGAGGTCGACGATGAGGCGAAAGGCGTCGTCGCCGGAGGTACGCAGGCGCTGGAGCTGCTGCGGGGAAGGAATGACAGCGCGATCCGGGTCGTACTGGGGCGGCTTGATCCCGAGCACGGGATTGTCGGCATACAGGCCGAGGCGGTGCGCGTCCAGGAGGATCGACTTGAGCTTGTCGAACGTGTTCGCCTGGGTCGCCAGCCCGACGTTGCTGCGTTCCATGGTCTGGATGAAGTGGTCGACCACCTTGTGGTCGAAGCTGCCCATCCTCCGACTGCCGAATGCGGGGAGGAGGTGATGGACGAGAAGCGAGTCGAGGTGGCGCAGCGACGACTTCGCGAGGTGCCGTTGGCCCGATCGCCACTCCGCGCGGTAGTCGGCGAACGTCATGGCGCTGTACTTCTTGATCCGCTCGGCCCTGCTCCGGTCGTGGCGTTGGGTCTTCTTGGCCTTGTAGACGTCCGCCAGCCGTTCGACGGCGGCGTCCTGGGTCGTGAAGCCGGACTCCTCCGTCTGCTTACCGCTCGTGTCGCGGTACCTGATGGTGTAGGGGTGCGGGCACTTCGACCAGCGCGCCTCCGGGTGGTCGCAGCTCTTGAGGTACGTGCCCATTCCTCGTGCGAGGGTCCTGCTTGCCATCGTTCGTGCTCCTCCGCGGATCAATGCTGGCTCTTTGCTGACCCGCGATGGTCCGTAACCTCTCTGACCTGGGGAGAGTCCACGGCAGCGTGGTATGTTCTGGAACTTCGTGGCCCGCACCGCGGAGGAGATCTCCCAGGCCCGCGACGACTGGCACACCGGCACCCGCTTCGGCGAGGTCCACGGTTACGACGGCGCCCGCCTCGTGGCCCCTGCGCTCCCCCCGACCCCCTTGAAGCCGCGCGGCCGCGAGCGCTGACCTGTGGGTTGTCTGGCTTCCCCGGCCCGCTCGGCGCGGCATGCCCGAGCGGACCGGAGTGACCTGAGGCAGCGGGCCGGCGAAGTTTTCAGGGGGCGGGTTGGTCGGCGATGGCCGGGCCGATTACGGGAGGTCGGCCTTGGTCTGGTGGTGGGCGGCCCAGTTTTCGCGGGCGGTGACGAGGGCAGGGAGGACGGTGTTTTCGAAGTAGTCGGCCTGGGTGCGGATTTGGGTGGCGATGTGGGCGAGGTCGGCAGGGGTGAGGCCCTCGAAGTCCCATTCCTCGACGATGGTGAGGCTGGCGGTGGGGACCTGCTGGTGCGGCTGGGTGGAGTAGGGGTGGCAGGCGATCTGGGTGGCGAACATCAGGCTGGTGGATTCGCGGTAGTGGGTGCCGTTGATGGTGATGTCGAGGGTGGCGGGCGGCAGGACCGGGTCGATGGGGAGCATGGTGTAGTGGGCGTGGTCGCGCAGGTGGTTGATGGCCTGGTCCAGGGTGATGTCGGTGTGGCTGGGGTTGTCCTGGGACCAGTCGGGTTGGTGGCCGGTGAGGGTGATGCCTTCGGTGGTGGTGATCGTCCAGGTGGGGGGTGTGGTCTGTGTCGTCGGGGTGGTGGGGCTCATGTGGTGCGGAGGGTGTGGAGGTGTTCGATGGTCTGGGCGGGGGTGAGGGCGAGGTCGCGGAGTTGGTCGTATTGGCGGGTGAGTTCCTCGATGTCGTCGGGGTCGTCGGTGGTGTGGTCGGTGAGGGTGCCGTGTGCGTAGGCGAGGGGGTTGCGGGCGCGGAAGGTGAGGAGGTGGAGGGGGCCGCGGAGGTCGTGGGGGCCTGCGTGGAGGGGGAGGAGTTGAAGGGTGACCGTGGGGGTCTGGGCGGTGGCGATGAGGTGGTCGAGTTGGCCGTCCCAGGTGGCGGGGTTGCGGGCGGCGCGGTGGAGGACGAGTTCGTCGAGGACGGCGCGGTAGCGGAGGGGGTGGGGTGTGGGCTCGGTGAGGCGGGCTTGGCGTTGGAGGAGTGCGTCGATCTGTGCCGCCAGGACCTCCGCCGACTGCGGGCTGGTGGTGGCGAACTGCTCTTCGGCGTAGGAGGGCGTCTGGAGCAGAGCCGGGATGGTGGTGAGGGCGTATTCCTGGATGCTCGTCGCGGCGGCTTCGAGGTCGGTGAGTCCGTTTGCGGCGTGTTTGGCTTCGCGTTTGGCCAGGCGCCACAGTGCGGCGAGGAGGGTGCCGGTTGCGTAGTAGCGGTCGAGGGCTTGGGCGACGGTGAGGGTGCCGAGGCGGCCGCCGGTTTCCAGGCGGTGGAGGTAGGACTGTTCGTAGTGGCACTGGTCGGCCAGTCCCTGGAGGGAGAGGCCGGCTTTCTCGCGGAGGAACGCGAGGTGGTGGGCGTACAGGGCCCGAGCGCTGACCTGACCTGCCGCGAACAACGAGCTGGCGGTTCGGGCAAGTTGCGCGGTGTCGGTACTCACTGGCGGGCCCCCGTCCGGGAGGTGTGGTGGGTGGTCCATGCGGCGCGGATGTCGTTGAGGTGGGGGATGACGACGTGGTCGAGCCGGTCGGCGACGGAGCGCAGGCCCTCAACGATCTCGGCCAGGCCCGTCGGGTCGAGGTCGGCGATCTGGTACGCGTCGGCGATCCACACCGTGGCAACCGGGATGGCCGCCTCGGGCGCGGCGGCGTAGGGCGTGCAGGTGATGCTGGAGCGCAGGATCTCGAACCCCTGTGGCGTGTCGGGGGTGTTGCCGGGCGAGTACGCGTGCAGGACCTGCCCGGGGAACTCGGCGACGGGGTAGCCGGTGGTCGTGGCGTCGGGCTCGTTGGCGGGTAAGGCGGTGGGCGCGGGGGCCGCGGGTTTCATCGTGCGGGGTTCCTGTTCGTGGTTCGTCGGTGGAATCGGCCGTCGGGCGGCCGAGCCCGCGCGGTGCAGACCGGCCCGCCCGCCGCGGGTGAAGGGGCGGCGCGGACTGCGGCTGGACGTCGGGGCCCCGCCGTCGATCGCTTCGTACGGGGGAGGGTCGGCCCGCTCCGGCCACGGGCAGGTGCGCCGTGAGTCCGTCACACCCCGCGGGGAACGGCGGGGCGTGGATACGTGCTTGACTCGGCGTGGCCGGAGCGGGGTAAGGTCCGCTCCAGCAGCGGCGCGGTGTCCGTTGCCGCACGCCCGCGGACGGGAGCACGTACGGCGACGTGGACGACGCCCGTGGGTATGCCGCTGGAGCGGTGTTTGAGGTGGCTGGCTCGCCGCCGGACCGGTCAGCCGTCCGGTACTTCACTCGGAGCGGTACTCTCCCGGATCTCCAGCATGGCTGTACCTCCCGTTCCGAAAGGTGGCTGGGGCCGTGGTCGGCCCGCACCCATCACAACGGGTCGTGCACGTCGCACGGAAGGAGAAGGCGGTTGCCTCCGGTTGCCTCTCGTTGCTCCGGTTGCTCTGCTCCGGTTGGCCCCCTTGCTCCGGTTGCTCCGGTTGCTCCGCTCCTCCCCACAGGGCCGAACCTCGTCCACACTGAGAGGAGCTCAGACGGTGGGAGACCGACGTGCACGATGACCGCCATCCGCTCGCCCAACTGTTGGCCCTTCGCGGGTGGACAGCGCAGTCCTACTTACGGCGGGTGCAAGCGGAGTACGTACGGCGCGGTTACGGGCGCGACTTCGCCACCCGCAAGGAGAAGGTGTCGAGGTGGACCCGGGCGGAGCGGCCTCAAGTCCCCAGCGAACTCACCCAACTGGCAATGGCCGCTGTGGTGGATATCCCCACCCATGAAGTACTGACGCGAGGCTGGCCCCACTGGCTGTTGGCGGCATTGCGCGACGACCACGCGGCGTGGACCGCGGCGTGGACTCCTGAGGGCGCCCTCGCGGCTCTGGATGATGGAGGACCCGTGGACCGACGCCGACTGCTCATCGCCACGACCGGAACGGTTTCGGCGATCATCGCCCAGTGGGCTACCGCTCTGCCCGCACCGGCACAGGGGACCGGCCGCCGCATCGGGGCCGAGACCGTCGACCACGTCGACACCCGCCTGGCAGCGCTCCGGCGACTCGATGACGACCTGGGCGCAGGGCACGTCTACGACGCGGCACGTGCGGAGATTCGGCTCATCCGCCGGTTGCTGATCGAGCGGTCGTACAGTCAGGAGACCGGCAGGCGCCTGTGGTCGGCGGCGGCTGAGGCGTCCCGACTCGCCGGATGGTGCGCCTACGACAACGGCGACACCGGAGCGGCCGAGAAGCACCTCGCCGCCTCGACGCGGGCCGCGGCCGAAGCCGGCGATCACGTCGCTGGCGCGATCGCCGCCGGCTTCTGGGCGAACGTGCGGTACGGCGCGGCAAGCCCCGACCCCGGCAGTGCGATCGACCTCGTCGACCAGGCACTCACCCACGGCTGTGTCGAGTCCCCGCGCGTGACCGTGCTGCTGCTGATCCGGCAGGCCCGCGCGTACTCCGTCGCCGGGCACGCAGCAGCGGCGTATCGGGCGATCGACAAGGCGCTTGCCGCGTACGAAACGGGTATCCCAGCTGACAAGGACGTGCCGACGGTCTACTGGATCACCGCCGGCGAGATCCTCCAGTCCGCTGGCTCCGCCGCCCAGCAGCTAGGCGAACCGGCGCGAGCGTTGAGCTACTACTCGGCCGCGGCGGCCCACACCGATGTCCCTTACAACACGGTCCACGAACCCCGCGGAGCAGCGATCTACGAAGCCCGCCGCGCCGAGGCGTACCTCGCGCTCGGCGACGTCGACGGCGCAGTGGAGACTGCCCGGATCGCCATCGAACTGATGGGTGGTGTCAGCTCCGCGCGGGCGTCCAGCGCGCTCGCCGGGCTGCATTCGGGCCTCGACCGTCACCGCCGACTGCCCGTCGTGGCCGATTTCCTGGACGAGACGACGGGATCGTAAGCGTGGGACAGTGGGCAGGTGCGGGCGTGGCACTTTCACCGTCGGCGCGTGCGGACGTCCTGCTGCTGTGGGACTACCTGCGGATGGGCCACGCGCCGCGCCCGTGCTCGGTCGCCATCGCCCTGGGCAGTCATGACCTCTCCGTGGCCGACACCGCGGCGGGTCTCCTTGCGCGCGGTATGGCCCCGCTGGTGGTGATGACCGGTGCGACCAGTCCGACGTCCGCTGCCCGCATGCCGCGCGGCGAAGCCGTGCACTACCGCGAACGCGCCCTGGAACTGGGCGTACCGGCCTCGGCGGTCCTGCTGGAGCCGGAAGCGCGGAACACCGGCGAGAACATCACGAAGTCCCGGGAACTCCTTGCGGCGAACGGCATCGAGGTGACGTCGGTCCTCCTGGTCAGCAAGCCCTACGAGGAGCGGCGGGCGTACGCGACGTTGCGCAAGCTGTGGCCGTCGGTCGACGCCGTCTGCGCGTCGGCGCGCGTCCCGTACGCCGACTACGTATCCGCCATCGGCGACGAGGACATGGTCGTTGCGATGATGGTCGGCGCCACGCAGCGGATCATGCTCTACCCGGAGCGAGGGCTCACCGTCGAGCAGCCCGTGCCCAGGAAGTGCGCCTCGCCTACGCCCGGTTGTGCGATCACGGCTTCACCGCACGCCTGGCCCGGGACGAGAGAGCGTAGGGGAGGCGTGCGTTGACCGCTTGGCAGCACGAACCGCGTGTTCGCGGTCTCGCCGACCTGTCCACCAATGGTTGCGCGACGAACGTGCGTCACAACGGCACCGGCCACGCCCAGTTCGTGCCGTCGTCAACGCCTCCATGGACACGGATCACGGCGATAGTGAACGCATGACGGACGACCGCACAGAATCGGCCCGGCGTTACCTGCATGCCGCTGCTGCCGCGGCCGGCCTGTCACCGGTCGGCGCGGAGATCATCCGGCTCGCGGAGAACGACCTGTGGCGCCTTGCCGGTGGGACCGTCGTGCGGATCTCCCGCGCCGGGCAGGACACGGCAGCGGCCCGCGAGGTGGCGGTCACCCGCTGGCTCGCACGCTACGGCTTCCCGGCCGTCCGCCCGTTGCCGATCGCCCAACCGCTCCTTGCCGACGGCCGCCCGGCCACCTACTGGCAGGAACTCCCGCCCCACCGCCCCGGTACGGCGGCCGACCTCGCCCCGCTGCTGCGCCGGCTCCACCACCTGCCCGTGCCCCCGGAGTTGCCCCTCGGCCGGGCCGACCCGTTCGTACGCCTCGACCGGCGCCTCACCGCTGCCCGTACCCTCGCCCCGGCCGACCGCGACTTCCTCCTCGCCCGGCTCGACGACCTCCGCGGCGCCTACGCGGAACAGCCGCCAGGGCGGCCCGACTCCGTCATCCACGGTGACGCCTGGGGCGGCAACTGCGCCGTCACCCGCGACGGGCAGGTCACCCTGCTGGACTTCGAACGCACCTCCCTCGGCCGCCCGGAGTGGGACCTCACCTCCACCGCCATCGCCCTCGACACCACCGGCACCCTCACCACCGAGGCGTACGACGCCTTCTGCACCGCCTACGGTGACGACGTCCGCCAGTGGCCCGGCTACCCGGTCCTCCGGTCCATCCGCGAACTGCGCATGATCACCTTCGCGGTCCAGGCCGCGGACCACGACCCGCGCGCCCTTGAGCAGGCGCGCTACCGCATCGCGTGCGTCCGCGGCGAGCACGGCCCCCGCCCGTGGCGTTGGACCGCCGCAGCGTGAGCCGGTCGCCTTGGGGCTCTGTGGACGGTCAGCCCGGTCATCGAGGTGCTGCTCGGGGTCTACCGGGCCAGTGTCTCGGAGTGCTCGGAGCCTGGCGCTACCGGGAGCCTGTGACGTCGTCCTGACCGCGCGCGGCAACGGGTCGGCCCCGACAGCGGGAGCCGGCCCGCGCGTTGCCGTTCTTCGTAGTGAGCCGGTCAGCGCCCGCCTTTGCCGCGCGCGTGCCTGAGTGGGCCTCGTTGTGAAGCGATCGGTCAGTCGCCCAGGAGCCGCTCCCACAGCAGCCCGTCCCGCCAGCTCCCGTCGAGGAAGATCGAGGAGTGCGCGACGCCGTACGTGCTGAACCCGTTGCGGCGCAGCACCCGCTGCGAGGGCAGGTTCTCCGGACGGGTGGACGCCTCAGCCCGGTGCAACCCGAGTTCATCCGTCATCACCTGGAGCGCGAGCCCGACGGCACGCCCGGCATGCCCTTGGTTCTGGGCGACCGTGGCGATCCAGTAACCGACGGAACCGCGGCGCAGGTGCGGCTGCCGCAGGATGCCTCCGACGGTGACCTGTCCGATCACCCGGTCGTCGGCGAGCACCACGCCCGGCCAGACCGTGCCGGCCCGGTGTCCGGCCAGTAGCCTGTCGATCCGCTCGGCCTGGCCCTCCGGGGTGAAGAAGTCGGCCGGCTGGGCCGGCTCCCACGGCTGGAAAGCCTCGATGTCCCGCGCTCTGTGTGCCGCGATCGGGCCGGCATCGGCGGGCTCTATCAGGCGGATTCTGGTGCTGGCGCACATGAGCTGATCCTCGTCGCGGTGCGTCGGATGAGACCGGCCAGCCTAGAGCAGCCGCAAGAGACGAGGATGTCGAGTCGGCCGTCCCAGGTCTGTGGCCGGCCCGGCGGCCGCCGTCTCCGGGGGCCGAGGGACCAGCCGGGAGCGGCTGCCTGGTCCATAGCATGCATGGCAGAGCGGCGAGGGAGACGCCTTCCGCGATGCTGCCCCGGGCCGGAGCAGGCGCTCCGTCCGCCTCTCACCGCATGACCGCTCCGCCGTTCACGTCCAGCCATGCCCCCGTGACGTAGGAGGCCGCACCGCTCGCGAGGTAGACGAAGCCCTCGGCCACTTCGTCGGCGGTCGCTTCGCGTCCCATCGGGATGCTCGCGTTCCGCCGGGCCTGCGCCTCCTCGACGGAGATGCCTTCCTGCGCGGACGTGATCTCCAGCATCTGGCTGTTGAGTTCCGCCTGGAGGTGGGCGGGCGCGACCGCGTTCACACGGATGCCCTCGCCTGCCAGTTCAAGGGCCAGGCTCTGGGAGAACGTGCGGAGCGCGCCCTTGGAGGCGCAGTAGATGGCACGGCCGACCAGGCCCACCTCTCCCGCGTAGGAACCGGTGAACACGATGGTGCCGCCGGGCCTGCGCAGGACCGGGATCGCGCTGCGCGCCAGCAGGAAGGCGCCCTTCGCGTTCACGGCCAGCGTGCGGTCCCAGTCCGCCACGCTCGTCTCGGCCGTCGGGCTCTGAGCCGGCATCACCGCCGTCGCGTGGGCGAGGATGTCGAGGCCGCCGTGCCGCTCGGAGGCCGTGGCCATCAGCTCGGCGCAGGCGGACGGGTCCGTCACGTCCGTGACGACGGCGATCACGTCCGACTGGGGGAACGCAGCGGCGATCTCGTCGGCCGCAGCGTGCACGCCGTCGTGCAGTTCCGACATCACCAGCTTGGCGCCTTCCTCCGCGAAGCGGCGGGCCACCGACTTCCCGATGCCCTGGGACGCTCCGGTCACCACAGCGATCTTTCCGTTCAGAACAGCACTCATGTCACTCTCCGCGCTCTCTTTGTCCCAGTACGCCGACCAGCGGCCGGCGCCGGAAGCGAACGTAGTCCCGGCTCGGGGAAATGTCCAACCCCAACGTTGGAGTTGGACAAACTCCAACGTTGGGGTTGTAATGAGCTACGCTGTCCCCATGGCGTGGGACACGGAGCGCACCAAGCGGCTACTGCTCGAAGCCGCCGTCGTTGAGTTCGCGGAGCGGGGCCTCGAAGGGGCGAGCATGGCGGCCATCGCCGAGCGCGCGGGCATCAACAAGGAGCGGCTCTACCGGTACTTCGGCGACAAGGACTCCTTGTTCGACACGGTCCTGGCCGGCGAGATGAACAGGCTGGCCGACGCCGTCGACTGGCCGGGCGGCCAGGAGTTCCAGCACATCGGCGCATACGCCGGACGTCTGTTCGATTACCATACGGAGCACCCGCATCTGGTGCGGCTCCTCCTCCAGGAGGGATTCACCGGCCGGGCCGGTGACGCCGCGGTCCGCGGCGCCAAGTACCGCGCGAAGGTCGAGGTGATCGAGGCGGCTCAGCGCGAGGGCCACATCAGCGACGACATCCCGGCCGACCACCTGTTGTTCATGCTCATCGGGCTGGCCGCCTGGTGGTCGAGCGTTCCCCAACTGGCGACCTTCCTCAGCGGCCGGCCGGCGCAGAGCGAGGACGAGATCAGCCGCCGGCGCAGCTCGGTCGTGCTCGCGGCCGAGCGGCTCGCACTTCGGCACGGAAGGTGAGCCCTCGCCGCCGGTGAGTCCTCCCCGGTGAGCCCTCCTGGGATCGGCTTCCCGGTGCGGGATGCGGGCCCGCGGTCATGGGGCCTCCCGCAGGAGCCGAAGGGTGTCGAGGAGGCTCTGGTAGATCATGACGCCTTCCTCCCAGGGCGCCGCATGGGGGCCGGTGAGCCGGTGCCCCCGGGCGAGGCGGAGCCCGACGGCCTCGGCCAGGGTGGCGGTCATCCGCTTGTGCTGGTTCTCCGGTACGAGCTGGTCCTCGGCGCTG
The DNA here is from genome assembly GCF_057708105.1 of Actinacidiphila sp. bgisy144. Classification (NCBI taxonomy): domain Bacteria; kingdom Bacillati; phylum Actinomycetota; class Actinomycetes; order Kitasatosporales; family Streptomycetaceae; genus Actinacidiphila; species Actinacidiphila sp. bgisy144. The sequence goes on from NZ_JBYIRM010000017.1 coordinate 134,029, forward strand.
TGGTCCAGGACGACCAGAGGCGGCGCGGTGCCCTCGCGGACCCGTGCGGCGATGGACACCGGGTCGAAGCCGGCCGGGCTGGCGTCCGCCCAGGCGCCCTTGTCCGCCCCGAACGCCCTGGACAGGAACGCTTCGTAGTCGTCGCGGAGGTGGGCGTGGGAGGTGCCCAGGCCCTCGGCCGTCGCGAGGGCGGGCAGGTCGTACAGGCCGTTGAGGCCGAGCAGCGCGGCAGGGCGGGGCGGCTCGGGCAGGTGGCCGAGACCGTGGTGCCGCGGCGGCTGGAGGACGGACTGCAACGCCAGGCAGGCGCCGCAGCTGTGGCCGGACAGGACGTAGGAGCCGTCGGCGAGGCCGAGGGAGCCGAGCAGGGCCAAGCCGTGCAGTACGTCGCTGACGTGCTGCGGATGGACGGCCTCGCGCGCCGGGTCGGTGTGGTTGTCCTTGATCGCGTCGTAAGGAACGGGAGGGTCCTTCATGACGGGAGGAACGGGGTAGTCGATCTGGGAGACGGTGTAGTTGAGGGACGCGATGGCGGTGACCGGCGGCGCCGCCTCGCCGGTGAGCGCGTCGGCGCGGAACGCGTGGGCGACGGCCGGTTCGATCGAGGCGGAGGTGAGCCGCGGGTCGCGCCAGGCGCCGCCGTGGAGGTGTACGAGGTACCGCGGGTGCCGCACCGCGGCGTCGGCGCCGGGCAGGGACGTGACGGGGGTGCCGATGAGCGCGGCGGTTCGCGGGGTCCGCGGCAGGTAGATGCTGAGGTTCTGGAGCCGGTTGGCGTGGGGGAGGTAGGCGACGTCCTTGGCGGCGACGACCGGGACAGGGCGGTCGAGGTGCGGGCTCGCCACCTCGGCGGGCTGCCAGCGGGCCTGCCTGATGTCCTGGGAGGCGGCGACATCCACGCGGTCCGGCGTCATGCCCGTGCCTTCCGGCCGGACATCCAGGTGCCGGGGTCGCTGAGTTCGATGATGGTGCCGACGTTGTCGGTCACGAAGGCGATGCGCTGACCGGTCGCCGGTATCTCCATCGGGCCGCCGATCAGCGGCACATCGAGTTCGTGCAGCCGCGAGACCGCCGCGTCGAGATCCGCCACAGCGAGGCAGAAGTGGTGCAGGCGCGAGGTGTGCATGCTCGTGAGGATGGTGGTCGGAGGCGTGGTCCGGTCCGCCGCGCCCGCGAGAAGCTCGATCTTGACGTCACCGGCGGTGAGGAAGACGAACGTCGTGCCATGTGCCTCGAACCGCTGCTCGACGGCGAAACCGAGGGTGCGCGAGTACCACGCGATGGTGGCGTCGAGGTCCTCGGGCGTGACGGTGATGCCCACGTGGTCGTGGGCGAACGTGAAGGTCATGTCCGCAAGAGTGCTCGGTCGCAGGTCCGCCAACCAGGGAGAGCGGTTCGGTGGGACAGCCGCTACCACCTTCAGGGTCCTGCCGGGGGCGAGAAACCGGCGCCGGGGTGCGGAGACGGGCGTACCCGCTGGTCACAGCGCACCGGCGCGGATCTGCGGCCCGTGCGCCCCCTGCGTCCCAGGAGCCTCGGGTGTCATCCGGTGTGCTGCGGGTAGCCGCAGCACGTTGCCCGGTTTCGCCGAAAGCGCCGACGGAGGTGGCACGAGCGATGAGTTCCGAGACGGTGCTGCGCGCCGGCGGGCGCACCGTGCGCATCGGCCGCGCCGACAAACCGCTCTTCCCCGACGACGGGCTGACCAAGGCCGACCTCGCCCGCTACTACCACGCCGTCGCCCCGCGGCTGCTGCCCCACGTCCGCGGCCGCCCGCTGATGCTCGAACGGCACCCCGACGGCATCGGCAGCGGGTCCTTCATGCAGAAGGACGTGCCGCAGTACTTCCCCGACTGGGTGCACCGCACGACCGTGCCCAAGGAGGGCGGCACCGTCACCCACGCGGTCTGCGACGACACCGCGACCCTGCTGTACCTGGCCGGCCAGGCCACCATCACCCCGCACCGCTGGCTGAGCCGGGCCGACCGCCCGTACTGCCCCGACCGCCTCGTCTTCGACCTCGATCCGCCCGAGGACGACTTCGTCCCCGTACGGGAAGCCGCGCGCCTGCTGCGAGGCCTGCTGGACGAGCTGCGGCTCCCGTGCGCCGTGATGACCACCGGCTCGCGGGGCCTGCACGTCCTGGTGCCCCTGGACCGCCGCGCCCACGCCGACGACGTACTCGCCTTCGCCCGCGACACGGCCGACGTGCTCGCGGACCGCCATCCCGGCGAACTCACCACCCAGCCGAGGAAGCAGGCCCGGCGCGGCCGGCTCTACCTCGACGTCCAGCGCAACGGCTACGCCCAGACCGCCGTGGCCCCGTACGCCGTGCGCGCCCTTGCCGGTGCCCCGCTCGCCATGCCGCTGACCTGGAGCGAGGTGGACGACCCGGCCACCACGGCGAGGCGCTGGACCCTCGACGGCATCGACGAGCGCCTGGCGCAGCCCGACCCCTGGAAGGACCCGGCGCTGACCCGCGGCCGCTCCCTCGCCGCCGCCCGGCGAAGACTCGACCGCCTGCGCGACTGAGCGCCCCCCGCCCTTCCCGTTCAGGCGAGTCGGCGCGGAAGGACACCAACAGAGCGGAAGGACACCAACAGAGAGGACTGTCATGACCGCGTACGGATACTTCCTCTCCTCGGAGGAGTTCGCGCCCCACGACCTGCTGGAGCAGGCGCGGATGGCCGAACAGGCCGGGTTCGAGGCGCTGGCGATCTCCGACCACTTCCACCCGTGGAACGACGAGCAGGGCCAGGGCTCCTTCGTCTGGTCGGTGATCGGCGCCCTGTCCCAGGTCACCTCCCTGCCGATCACCACCCTCGTGACCTGCCCGACCGTCCGGCTGCACCCCGCGATCAACGCGCAGGCCGCGGCCACGGCGGCCGTCCTGACCGGGGGGCGCTTCCGGTTCGGGATCGGCAGCGGCGAGGCGCTCAACGAGCACATCCTCGGCGACACCTGGCCCGAGGCCGCCGAGCGGCTGGAGATGCTCGAGGAAGCCGTACAGGTCATCAGGAGGCTGTCGGCCGGGGAGCGGGTCACCCATCACGGCACCCACTACACGGTGCAGAACGCACGGCTCTACACGGTGCCCGAGCAGCCCGCGCCGCTGTACGTGTCGGGGTTCGGCCCGCAGGCCGCGGCGCTGGCCGGGCGGATCGGGGACGGCTTCGTCACGATGGCGCCCGACGCGGACCTGGTGGAGCAGTTCCGCCGGGCCGGGGGCGGGTCCAAGCCCGTCGTCGGAGGGGTGAAGGTCTGCTGGGACACCGACCGCGAGCGCGCCGTGCGCACCGTGCACCGGCTGTGGCCGAACGAGCAGCTGCCCGGCGAGCTGCCGCAGATCCTGCCCACCCCGGAGCACTTCCGGCAGGCGAGCACGCTGGTCACCGAGGACATGATCGCCGACGCGGTGACCTGCGGCGACGATGCCGACGCCCACGCCGCCACCGCCCGGTCCTACGCCGACGCCGGGTTCGACGAGGTCTACGTCAACCAGATCGGCCCCGACCAGCGGCAGTTCTTCGACTTCTACCGCACCGAGGTGCTGCCCCGCCTGCGCGAGGGCGGCTCCGGCCGCGGCCCCGCGGGCACCCCCGCCTGACCCGATCGCCCACCGACCAGGAGGGACGGACATGAGCGACGAAGCACGCGGAGACGACGTCTACCAGCCCACCGACGACAACGAGGAGCAGCAGGACGCGGCGCCGCTGGACATGGAGGACGCCGTCGGCGAGGACGACTACGACGAGGTGCTCGACAAGGGCTGGTCGCCGCCGGAACGCCCGCTCGCGGTGGAGGGTGCCGGGACGACCGCCCGGGAGCAGCGCGAGGGGGAGAGCCTCGACGAGCGGCTCGCCGAGGAGGTGCCCGACACGGCCGGGGACCCCGGCGGCGGCTTGGGCGACAGCCCGGACGGCGCCGGTGAACCGGTCGATCCGCAGGCGGGCGCGGAGCGCGCCGGACGCCTGCGGTCACCGGGTCAGGGCGCCGAGCGGCCCGTCGACGACGACACCGTCGCCGAGGACGTCGGTATCGACGGCGGCGCCGCCAGCGCGGAGGAGGCCGCCGTGCACCGGGTGGACGACCCCGGCACCGACCGGATGTGACCGGGGGTCAGCCGGGGCGCGGTGTCCCGGTCGGCAGCCGAGTCGGCGCGGCGCCGAGTGGTCAGCGGCCCGGTGCCGGGGCCTGTTCGGCGTCGTGGGCCGTGACCGTGGTGGGGATGACGACGCGGCGGGGCGGCAGGGTCGCGGACGCGTCGGACGCGAGGCGTTCGGCGAGCAGATGGGCGGCGCGCCGGCCGATCTCGTTCGGGTCGTAGTCGACCACCAGGACCGGCACGCTGAGCAGGTCGGCCAGGTCGAAGTTGTCGAAGCCGGCCAGCGTCGCGCGCATCCCGTGGACGCGCAGCGCCCGGTACGCGCCGATGGTGTTGCGGTTGTTCGTGCAGAACATCGCGGTGGGCGGTGCCGGCAGCGCGAGCAGTTCGGTCGCGGCCTGTTCCGCGGAGGCCAGGTCGTCCTGGTCGCGCTTGGCCAGCGCGGTGTCCGGGTCCACACCGGCCTCCAGCAGCGCGGCGCAATAGCCCCGGTAGCGCTCGGAGCCGGTGTACACCGAGGGCGGGTTGCCGAGGAACCCGATCCTGCGGTGGCCGGCGGCCAGCAGCCGGCTGGTCGCCGCGTAGGCGCCGCCGAAGTCGTCGACCAGGACGCAGTCGGCCTCGAAGCCGGTGGGCGGCCGGGCGACCGTCACCACGGGCAGGCCCGATGGGAGTTCCTCGGCCAGGTAGGACTGGTCCACGCCGGCCGGCACGAGGATGATGCCGTCGACCCTGCGTGCGGACAGGTCGCGGACGGCCTCGCGTTCGCGCGCCGCGTCGCCGTCGGTGTTGGTGATCATCACCCGCAGGCCGTCGCCGGCGACGGCCGCCTCGATGCCGAGGGCGAGGTGGGCGTAGAACGGGTTCGCCAGGTTGGTGACGATCAGCCCGATGGTGCCGGTGCGCCGGCCGTGGCGGAAGTTGCGGGCCAGCGCGTTGGGACGGTAGCCGAGTTCGCGGACCGCGGCCTCGACCCGGGCCCGTTTGTCCTCCGACACCCCGGTGTCGCCGCGCAGCACCCGTGACACGGTCATCGCGCTGACGTCGGCCAGTGTGGCGACCTGCTTCATGGTGGGCTGTGCGGCGGTGAGCGGCGCGCGTGGCACGTCTGTCTCCCTCCCTGATCGTTCAACTGAGAATAGTGTCAACGCTCGTGGTCTTCCGATCCGCGCACGGACCTGCATGTGTCCGCGCGCGGCCCGGCACCGCGGTCGGCGTCCGCGCGCGGCCCGGCACCGCGGTCGGCGTCCGCGCGCGGCCCGGCACCGCGGTCGGCGTCCGCGCGCGGCCCGGCGACGTACCAGGCCGCACCCACCAAAGCCGCCTCCTGCACGTGCTCCGCCCGCACCGGCCGCGGCGATTCCGCGCCCCCGGCGAGCAGGCCCGCCGTCAGCGCCGGTCCGATCAGGTCCCACGAACCGGTCATCGAACCGCCGACGACGAGCGCGCCCGCCTCGAAGCGGCGCACCCAGACCGCCAGCACCCGCCCGAGCGCGCCGAAGGCGTCCGTGAGCACCCGCAGGGCGGCGACCTCGCCGCCCCTCGCCGCCGCGGCGATCTCCCGGACGTCCGACCGGCGCCCCGTCGCGCCGGCGTAGGCGGCGGTCAGAGCACGGCGGGAGACGGTGTCCTCCAGCGGGCGGCCGTCGTGCACCAGCAGGTCGACCCGCCCCTGCGGCGGCACCCCGGGCCCTTCGGTGACGGCGGCGCCGTCCGCGAGGAAGGCGGAGCCGACCCCGGTGCCGAGGGTGATGCCGACGACCCGGTCATGGCCGCGCGCGGCGCCCTCGGCCCGCTCCCCGTAGGCGAAGGCCCAGGCGTCGTTGAGGAAGGCCACGTCCGTGCAGGACGGCAGGCCCGCCCGCAGCGCGGCGCCGAGGTCCAGCCCGTCGAGCGCTTCGAACTTTCCGACGCCGTGGTAGCGGGCGATCCCCCGGGCGTAGTCGAAGGGCCCCGGGAGCGCGACCGCCCAGCGCGCTGGGTCCACCGGCCCCAGCTCGCGACCGGCCCGCAGCAGGGCCGCGACGACGGCCTCGGCGGTGCCGTGCGCGTCCAGCGGCGCCCGCCGGGTCGCGACCACCTGCGCGGGACCGGCGCCGCCCACGCGCACCAGCGCCGCCGTCACATGGGTGCCGCCGATCTCCAGCAGCGGTACGGTCAGGCACGCCCCCGGCTGCGCCTGCCCGCTCGGCGGCCCGCCGCAGGCTGCCCCCGGCTCCGCGCTCACTTGACGAACGCCTTCACGACGCGGCTGTCCGCCGACCCGAGACCGGTCACGGTGTAGTCCCCGACCGCTGCCGGTATGACCAGCGTCTCGGCGTAGCCGACGCGGTGCTCGTCGCCTGTCCCGGTCCGCACCAGCACGCCGTCCCCCTCGACCACGTTGACCACGTGGAAGCGCCCGTCGGTGGTGTCGGGGGCGGTGGCTCCGGCCCGCACGGCGAGGCGGTGCACCACGAAGAACATCTCCGGAAGCTCCCCCAGGACCTCCTCGGTCCAGCCTTCGCCCTTGCGCAGCGCCCGCGGCGACTGGACGAGGTCGCGGGCGACGGCCTCGCCGGTGCGGTCGGTGTCGAGGTTGCGGAAGGCGTGTTCCACGTGCACGGCCCGCTGCCGGTCCCGTGCGTCCCGGCGCAGCCAGTCGTAGAACCGCAGGGAGTACAGGTAGGGCGTGGCGCTGACCTCCAGGACGACGTTGCCCGCGCCGCTGCCGTGCGGGGTGCCGCCCGGGATGAGGAAGAGCTGGTGCGGGGTGGCCGGGAAGGTCTGGACGAACTGCTCGATCGGGAACGCGGTGCCGTGGGCGTCGGCGTCGTGCGCCCGGCGGTGGAACTCGGCCACGTCCGCGTCGCCGCGCAGGCCGAGGAAGACGGTGTTCTGCTCGCTGCCCACCATGAGGTAGTACGTCTCGTGCTGGGTGTAGGGCCAGCCGAACACGTCCTTCATGTACTGCGGTTGCGGGTGACAGTGGACCGAGAGGTTCCCGCCGTCGACCGTGTCGAGGTAGTCGAAGCGGATCGGGAAGGACGTGCCGAACATGTCGTGCACCCGCTGCCCCAGGAGGAGTTCGGGGTGGAGTGCCACCAGGAGCTGGAAGGGCAGCTCGACTTCGGCGGCGGGGGTGCCCGCTGCTGTGCCGGCATCCGTGCCGAGCTCCGTGCCGGCGTCCGCGCCGCCCCCCGCACCGTCCGCCCCCGCACCGTCCGCGTCACCGATGAGGATGCCGGACTCGGGCGCGATCAGCTCGTAGCCCAGCGCGGTGTTCGGCCCCTCGGGGTTGAACCCGAGTCCGCGGCGGGCCCACTGGCCGCCCCACGGCGTGGTGTTGAAGGTCGGCCGGGTCCGGAACGGGCGGCGGACCAGGTGCGCGGCCGTCGCCCGCAGCGTCTCGCCGTCGAGGGAGGCGGGCGCGTCCAGGTCCTGGAGGTCGAGCCAGCGGTCGATCCGGTCGGCCAGCCCGTCGCGGTGCCGGTCCAGGACCGGCCAGTCGACGTAGAACAGGCGGCGGGTTTCCGCCGGGCTGCCGGCCGACCGCTGCCCGAGGTTGGTAACGGTACCGGCCGCGACGGCCGCCTCGGTGTAGCGCTTGGGCAGATCCGCGTACCAGAGGGCGTCGTGCGCGACCAGCGCGGCGCCCGTGCCGTAGACGACCGTGAGGCCCGAGCCGCCGCCGACGGTGGGCAGTTCGGCGAAGAAGTCGGCGAGCGACGCCTGCGACAGGGCGGCGAAGTGCGGGTCGTCCGCGAGGACACCGGCCTCCGTGTCCGCCCGGATCTCCTCCCAGGGGGCCAGGTGGTCGCGGATGTCCACGAAGGCCAGGCCGGGGCGGGCTGCCGCGAGCGCGCGGCGCACCGCGTCCCAGTCCACGGCCCAGGGTCCGTCCACGGCGAGCACTCCGGCCGCCGCCGGCACCGCGGCCAGGGCCGCCGCCCAGCCGCGCCGGACCGGCGCGCCCACGGCGCCATAGCGGGGGTTCGGCTGGTAGGGCAGAGCACTGCCGTCCTGATGCACGAAGGACACCTTTCCTCATGACGGGTGGCTGTTCGGCGGCGGCTCGCCGCCGCGGGCCACCGCTTCGGTATCGGTACCATAGCGCTTCCCCATGATGCCCCGACAGGGGGCGCAAGGTGAACCGCCTCTCATCAGGCACAGTTTGATTTCTCGCCGATGAACCCTTGCCTCACCATTTTGTTACCGTTACCTTCGGAGCGACCGTGCACCCGGCAGCCGGCCTCCGGCCAGGGCGCACACGACGGAAGGACAGGTCGATGCAACCTGGCCGCGCTGATCACCGGACGCCGCCCGTCGGCTCGCCGCACCCCTCAGACGGTCCTACGCGCCGCCGGCTGCTCGCCGGGCTCGGCGGACTCACCCTCGCCGCGACGCTCACCGCGTGCGCCCGGGGGAGCTCCACCACGAGCGTGCCCGGGGCGGTGAACCTCTACAACGACAACGCCACCTGGTCCGGCGGGTACGAGAAGGCCGGGGCGGTGCTCAAGCGGCTGTGCGGCTTCGACCTGCGTCCGCTCTCGAACGCCTCCACCACCTCCTACCAGGAGGTGGTCCAGACCTCGGTGCAGACCAACCGGGCCGCGGACGTGGTCAAGTGGGCCTCCGGCTACCCGCTGTACTCCCTGGCCCGCTCCGGCGGCCTCAGCGATCTCAGCGGTCTGTGGCGGGACACCGTGCGCCGCGGCTGGGTCTCGTCCGAGCTGGAGCAGGCGGTCAGCTACGAGGGCAAGGTGTACGGCATCCCGCTGTACCAGTCCTCCTACGTCTTCTTCTACGCCAAGAAGGTGTTCACCCGGTACGGCCTGAACGAGCCGTCCACCTGGGCGGAGTTCACGCACAACGCCGAGGTGCTGAAGAAGAACGGTGTGACGCCCTTCCTCGCCACGCAGAACGGGGTCTGGCCGGCCTTCGAGTGGTTCGAGGAACTCGTCAGCAAGCTGGACCCGGACTTCTACACCCGGCTGATCAACGGCCGGGCCGCGTACACCGACGACGTCGCCGTGGAGGCGATGACGATCTGGCGGGACTTCTACGCGAAGGGGTGGATGACCGCCCCGGACTTCGACGGCGCCAACGGCCCCGCGCAGATGAAGGCCGGCAAGCTGGGGATGTTCCTGCACGGCAGCTGGGAGTCGGCCGCGATCGCGGCGGCCGGCCTGAAACCGGGCGTCGACTACGGCGCCTTCATCATGCCCACGGTGCACGCGGGCACCCGGCCGTCGGTCATCGCCGAGTCGGGTGTGTTCGCGGTGCCCAAGCGGGCCGCGGACCACGCGGGCGCCGTCGCCGCTGTCTCCCACTGGCTCGATCCGCGGGTGCAGCGGGTGTGGTCGGACTTCCTCCAGGACAGTTCGGCGAACCCGACGGTGCGCGCGGCCAACCCCGTGATCGAGAAGGTGCAGCAGGACATCGCGCGCAACCGGCGGACGCTGCTGACCCGTTACAACGAGGCCAGCCCGCCCAACCTCATCCAGGGGAACATCCTCGACCTGGGCAATTTCATGATCCATCCCACAGCGGTCCGCTCCACGCTCGCCTCGATGCGCAAGCGCGCGGACTCCGAGTGGGACATCTGGCGGAAGGGCGGCTCATGAGTGTGACGACCGATTCGATCCGGACCGGGCCCGGCCCGCGGTCCGGCGCCCCGGACGCGCCGCCCGGCCGCGGGAAGCGGGCCGGCGCGCCATGGGGCGAGCGGCTCACAGCAGGAGCGTTCCTGCTGCCGGCCGCCCTGCTGGTCGTGGTGGTGCTGCTGGCGCCCTTCTGCTACACGCTCTACCGGAGCTTCTTCAGCGACTACACCCACTCCACCTTCATCGGGTTCGCCAACTACGGCGACTTCCTCTCCGACCCCAACCTGCTGCGGTCGCTGGAGAACACGCTGATGTGGGTGGGCGGCGCGATCGTGCTGCCCACCGGCATGGGCCTGGTGATCGCGCTGCTCACCGACGCCACCCGGTGGAGCCGCGCCGCGCGGCTGGCCGTGACCATCCCGTACGCGATCTCCGGCTCGGCCGTGGCCGTGGTGTGGAACTTCATGCTCACCAGCGACGGAGCGGTGAACAGCGCGCTGCGCGGGCTGCACCTCGGCGGTCTCGCGGGCAACTGGCTGCTGGAATGGCCCGGCAACACCGTGGTGATGATCATCGCCAGTTCCTGGCAGGCCACCGGGGTCGCGGTGATCCTCTTCATGGTCGGCCTCCAGGGCATCCCGCCGGAGACGGTGGAGGCCGCGGCACTGGACGGCGCGGGTCCCTGGGCGCGGTTCCGCCATGTCGTCCTGCCGCAGCTGCGGCCGGTCACGATCATCGTGATCGGCATGAGCCTGGTCAACGGTCTGAAGGCGTTCGACCTGATCTTCGTCCTCACCCAGGGCGGCCCCGGCCGGGCCACCGAGACGCTCGCGGTGTCCATGTACCAGGAGACCTTCCTGTTCCTGCGGCCCGGCGCCGGTGCGGCCATCGCGGTGCTGCTGACCGTCGTCGTGCTGATCGCGTCGTGGACCTACCTGCGTCGCCAGTTGCCCTCTTCGAGCAAGGTGTGACATGAGCAGAATCGTCCGTAACTGTGTCGTCGTGCTGGTGGCCCTGTTGTGGTTCGTGCCCACCTACCTGCTCCTGGTCAACGGCCTGACGTCCGTGTCGCACTACACCGGCAGCCCGCGCTGGTTCCCCAACAGCTTCGGCCTGTTCGCCAACGTCCGCTCCGCCTGGAAACTCGCCGGCCTCGGCCCCGCGATGGCCAACAGCCTGTACTACGCGGCGGTCAGCTCGGCCGCCGCGGTCCTGCTGGCCTCACTCGCCGCGTTCGCCGCGGCGGTCATGCCGGTACGGCGGCGCACGCTGTGGTTCTGGCTCATCTACACCGGCACCCTGCTGCCCCTCCAGGTCTTCCTGCGGCCCCTGTTCCTCGCCTACGCGAACACCGGCCTGTACGACACCCAGATCGGCATGGTCGTCATCTACGTCGCCATCGCGATCCCGTTCGCCTTCTTCGTGCTGCGCAACTTCGCCGCCGGCCTGCCGCCCGAGGTGATCGAGGCGGCCCGCCTGGACGGCGCCTCGTGGTGGCGGCTGTTCCGGAGCATCTACCTGCCGCTGTCGAGGTCCGCGATGGTCGCCGCGTTCGTCTTCCAGTTCGTCGCGGTCTGGAACGACCTGCTCTTCGGCATCACCCTGGCCACCAGCCGCAACATCCGGCCGGTGATGGCCGCTCTCGCCGACCTCCAGGGCAACTACTCCAACGTGGGCCCGCCGGTGGTACTGGCCGGCGCCCTGGTGGTGTCGCTGCCGACGGTGGTCCTCTTCTTCGCCTCCCAGCGGTTCTTCGTCTCCAGCCTCAAGCTGAACGTCTGACAAGGGGTACTCCCATGGGAAGTCCACGTGCCATCCGTCGTACCGGCCTGCTGCTGACGGTGCTGGCCACCACGGCGACCGGGTTCCTCGCCGCCCCCGCCACCGCAGCCACCGCCGCCGACCACGGCACCGGCCGGCCGCAGACCGACTGGGCCGCCCGCGCGCAGGCGAGCTACACCGCCCTCCAACGCGACCTTTACCTCGGCCCCGCGGGCCACGGCCTCTACCGCGAGTCCACCCCCGCGGCGGCGGGCGCCAACCCGTACTCCTACCTCTGGGAGTTCCGCGAGGCCACGCAGGCGACCCTCTACGTGGCGAACATCCCGCACCCGTCCGGCGCCTCCGAAGCCGACGTGGCCGACCGGTTCGCCGCGCTCGCCCAGTACGCCTCCACCGACCCCGCCCACCCCGGCTACGACTCCTACCTGCCCGCCCCCCTCGGCACCGGCGGCGACCTCTTCTTCGACGACAACGCTGTCGTCGCCCTGTCGTTCCTCACGCAGTACCGCGCGAAGGGCGACCCCGCCATGCTGGCCGGGGCCCGCGCCGCCTTCGCCACCGACACCCGGGCCTGGGACGAGGACACCACCAAGGCGTGCCCCGGCGGCATGCACTGGGTGGAGACCGACGCCAACACCATCCGCGCCGCCAACGTCACGGGCCTGGCCGCCCAACTCGCCGCCGGGCTCTACCAGATCACCCACCAGCCGGCCTATCTCGACTGGGCGCGGCGCGCGTACGACTGGAACCGCGAGTGCCTGCGGCAGTCCGCCGGCCTCTACCAGAACGACCGGGCCGACGACGGCAGCGTCGACACCACGCTGTGGAGCTACAACTCCGGCGCGATGATCGGCACCGCCACCGAGCTGTACCGGGCCACCGGCGAGCGCGCCTACCTCGACCAGGCGGTCCAGGACGCCGACGGCGCGCTGGCCTACTGGACCGCGGACGACCGCCTCTACCAGCAGCCGGCCGTCTTCAACTCCTTCCTCTTCCAGGACCTGCTGCTGCTGGACTCCCAGCACCACGACCCGCGCTACCGGGCGGTCCTGAGCGCGTACGCCGACCGGCTGTGGGCCGACAACCGCGACCCGGCCACCGGCCTGTTCCGCTTCCAGGCCGGCAACGGCGGCGCACCCGACCCGGCCCAGCCGGTCGGCACGCTCAACCAGGCCGCGGCGGTGCAGCTCTTCTCCCTGCTGGCGTGGAGCCCGAAGGACTACGACCGCACCAGCTGAACGACCGCGCCCGGCCGGCCCGTCGCTGACCCGTTGCCGGCCGGGCCCCCGTCGGACCCGCCGCACCGCTCCACCGCCCCGCCCCCCGATCACGCCCCGCCGCCGCAGAAAGCACTCACCGATGACCGACCGCCACACCCGCCCCTCCTGGTGGGACTCCACGATCGCCCGCGACCTGCTGCGGGAGCGTGCCGTCGCCCACGAACACCGGCAGGAGCACCAGCACGGCGCCATGACCGTCCGGCTCTCCCCGGAGCCCCTGCTGCGCCGCGGCCCCGGGGAGGGGCTGAGGCAGTCGGTGCGTGTCGACGTCGAGCCGGCCCTGCCGCGGCCGATCAGCTCCGCGTCCGTCCGGACCGCCGGGGGCGCCGCGACCGACTGCGAGGTGATCGCGGGTCCGGCCGGCTCGGTGCGGGTGCTCGTGCCCGAGGTCGCACAGGAAACCGACGTCGCACTCGACCTGCCGGAACTCGGCCTGCCCGGCCCGCTCGCCCTCCGGCTGGAACCGCAGCGGCACTGGACCGTCCACCTGGTGCAGCACGCCCACCTGGACATCGGCTACACCGATCCGCAGGGCACAGTGCTGGCGGAGGGCCGCGCGGCCCTGGACACCTGCCTGGAGCTGATCCGGGCCACCGACGACTGGCCGCCGGAGGCGCGCTACCGCTGGTCGGTGGAGGGGCTCAGCACCTTCACCGACTGGGTGGCGCACCGGCCGGCCGCGCGCGTCGAGGAGTTCGTCCGCCGGGTCCGCGAGGGCCGGATCGAGCTGACCGCCCTGCCGTTCAACCTGCACAGCGAGACCTGCTCGGTGGACGAACTGCACGAGCTCCTCCGCGACGCCGTCGAGGTCCGCGACACCTACGGCGTGCCGCTGACCACCGCCATGCAGACCGATGTGCCCGGCCAGGTGGTCGGGCTCCAGGACGCGCTGGCCGCGCACGGCGTGCGGCGGCTGTCCGTCGCGCACAACTGGGCGGGCCGGGCCGCGCCGCACCTGGTGGGCGGGGCCCGGCTGCCGCGGCTGTTCCGCTGGCGCACCGCGGACGGGGAATCGGTCCTGGTGTGGCGGACCGACACCCCGCACGGCCTGGCGTACATGGAGGGGTCGATCATCGGCTTCGACGAGTCGCACGCCGCCGTCGACGACCTGCTCCCGGCCTATCTGACCGCGCTGGCCGGCCACGCGGTGCCGCACCAGGGCAAGGGCGTCCCCGGCTACCCGATCCTCGACGCCGCCTACGAGGCCGACCCCTACCCGTGGGACATCCTGCACCTGCGGGTGCTGGGCACCTTCGCCGACAACGGCCCGCCGCGCCTGGTGGCCGCCGAGACCGTGCGCCGCTGGAACGAGGACTGGGCCTACCCGATCTTGCGGATCTCCCGGCACGAGGACTTCTTCGACGACGCCGAACAGCGCCTCGGCGACCGGCTGGAGACCTTCGAGGGCGACTGGTCGGACTGGTGGGTGGACGGAGTCGGCGCGGGCGCCGCACCGCTGGCGATGAACCGCGCCGCCCAGTCCGCGCTCGCCGACGCCCGGACCCTGGACGCCCTCGCCGACCTGCGCGGGGCGGCGGGCACCGCGGCCGGGACCCGGGACACCGGCACGGTCTACCGCGCCGTGTCCCTCTTCAACGAGCACACCTGGGGAGCCGGCGACCCGTGGACGTACGGCTGTCAGGGCCACGGCTCCGGTGAGCAGCAGTGGCACTGGAAGTACGGCCAGGCGGTACGGGCTCACGACGGCGCGCTGGCGCTGCTGGAGCGGGCCGCGCACCGGCTGGCGGACACGCTGCCCCAGCAGCCGGGCGCGCGGGCGAGCTTCCATGTCGTCAACACCCGCAGCCGGATACGTACCGACGTCGTGCGCTTCTTCCTCCCCGAGAGCGTGCTGCCGCTGGACGTGCCCGCCGAAGTGACCGACGGCCGGACCGGATCGGCGCTGCCGGTCGCCGAGGAGGCGCAGACCAACCCGCTGCACCGGTCGGCCGGCCGCTTCCTCCATGTGACCGTCACGGACGTCCCGTCGCTGGGGACGGTGCGGCTCGACGTCCACGCCGCGGGCGCCGTAGGGGAACCGGCGGAGTCGGCGGACGGGGCGCGGGCCGCTGTGCCGGAGCCGGACACCGTGCTCGAGAACGAGTTCCTGACCGTCCGCGTCGACCTGCGCGGCAACCGCATCGCGTCGATCACGGACAAGTCCACGGGCGCCGAACTCGTCGACCCCGACGCGGCCTTCGGCTTCAACGGGTACGTCTACGACCGGTACGCGACGGCCGGGGGCTTCAACCACCAGTCGAGCAAGACGGTCGCCGACGACTCCATGCACCTCCTGGCCGGACGCGACGTAGCCCCGCCCGCGGTGCTGGTGGAACGGACTTCCTCAGCGGTGGCCGAGACCCTGGTCTACGAGTGCGTCCCGCCGGGCGGGGCGAAACTCCGCACGACGCTGACCCTGGCCCACGGCGTGCCCCGGCTCGACATCGCCAACCACCTGGCCAAGCCGGCCACCATGACCAAGGAGAGCGCCTTCTTCGCGTTCCCCTTCGCCCTGACCGACCCGGTGGTCCGGATGGAGAGCAGCGGCGGCACCGTGGGAACGGACCTGCCGCTGGTCCCCGGGTCGGCGCGGCACATGCGGGCGATCCGCCGCTGGGTGTCCCTGGCCCAGGGCGGGACCGCCGTCGGCTGGGCCACCCACGACGCGCCCCTGGTGCAGCACGGCAACATCGCCATCCCCTACGTGCCCTACCCGCCGTCGGTGCCCGGCCAGGAGCCCGGCACCCTGTACTCCTGGGTGCACAACAACATCTGGGACACCAACTTCCCCAGCAGCCAGGCGTTCGAGCAGACCTTCCGCTACAGCGTCTCCGTACGCGGCGGTGCTCCTGAGGAACCGCCGGCGGCGCTCGGCACGCGCGCCGCCGACCCCGGCCACCCCCTGCACGCGATCAGGGCGCAGGGCGCCGGGTCCGGCGGCGGACCGCGAAGCTCCGTCCTCACGGTGGAGCAGCCCGAGGTGCGTGTCGTCGGCCTGCTGCCCCAGGAGGAGGGGGCCTTCACGGTCCGCTTGCAGTCGTTCGCCGACGAGGAGGTCGCGGCGGAGATCCGTCTCCATGTGCCGTTCACCGAGGCGTTCGCCTGCTCCTACCTCGGGGCGGACCCGACTCCGCTGTCCTCCGGGCCGGCCGGAAGCCTGCGCGTCACGATCCCGGCCCGCGGAACGGCGGCCCTGCTGATCCGTACCGCCCGCTGACCCCGCCCTCCGCAGGCGCCGGGCACTGCGGCCCGGCGCCGCGGGGTTCCGTGCGGCGCCCAGGTCAGCCGAGGGTCCACTGCTGGTTGTCGCCGCCGTTGCAGGTCCACAGTTCGAGGCCGGAGCCGTTGGGGTTGCTGGCGCCGGTGACGTCGAGGCACAGGCCGGACTGGACGCCGGTGAAGGTGCCGTCGCTGTTCTTGTTCCACTGCTGGTTGGTCTGCCCGTTGCAGTCGTACAACTCCACCGGGGTGCCGGCGGCGGTCTGGTTGTCGTAGGCGTCGAAGCACTTGCCTTCCAGGACCAGCGTCCTGGACGACGTGGTGTAGACGACGTTCTGGTTGGGGGCGCCGTTGCAGTCCCAGACCGCGAGCTGGGTGGTGTTGTAGGTGGTGCCCTGGGGGGTGTCGACGCAGCGGCCGGAGAGCTTGCTGACCATCTTCGCGCCGATGGTGCCGTGGCCGGCGGCCGGGGTGACCTTCAGCAGGCGGGAGCCGTGGCTGGGCAGGGAGGCGGTGAAGGAGTTGGTGGAGGAGCCGAGGTCGGTGTGGCTCCAGTCGTCGTGGACGGTGGCGCTGCCGGTGAAGCCGAGGTCGGACCAGTTGGCCGTGACGTCGGCGGTGGCGCCGGACAGGTTGAACAGGCCGACGGTGTAGGTGCCGTCGCCGTTGTAGGCCCACCAGGTCTGCTGCTGCGCGCCTTGGACGACGGGGTGGGCGGGGCGGCCGGCGCGGTCGACGGCGAGGACCTCGTCGTTGGTGAGCAGGGACAGGTCGGTGGAGTCCATGTGGGTCAGGTCGGTGCCCAGGACCAGGGGGGCCGCGGAGATGGACCACAAGGTCATCTCGGTGCGGCGTTCGTCCACGGTCAGGCCGTCGCTGGAGCCGTTGCCGATGTCCACGGAGTCCGGGTCGCCCCAACCGCCGGGGCTGTCGTAGGCGACCCAGGCGGGCAGGTCGTTGAAGCGCTGGGAGACGTTGTTCCAGTTGGTCAGGGTGCTGCAGTAGCACTCGACGTCGCCGTCGATGCGCCAGCCGTTGGAGTTGTTCTTCCACACGGCCGCGTTCTTGACGTCCAGGGAGTTGGACAGCTGGAAGTGGATGGTGCGGCCGGACTGGTTCAGGGCGGTGGACCAGTGCTGGACGTCGGCGGTGTCGTCCGGGCCGACCCCGTCCATCTTCAGGTAGTCCACGCCGTAGGAGGCCAGCAGGTCGGCCCACGAGTTGAGGTACGCCTGGGCGGCGGCGGGGTTCTTGTCGTAGTCGATGAAGTACATCGAGCCGTCGCCGAAGTTGTAGTTCTTCTCGTAGCTGGAGGTGTTCGAGACGATGTCCCGGGCGTGGTACGAGGTGCCCTGGATCGGGGTGTTCTGGTTGTACGCGGCGACGGGTATGCCCGGTGTGAGGTACATGCCGAACTTCTCGCCCTTGCCGTGCACGTAGTTCGCCACCGACGCCATGCCGTCGGGGAACTTGCCGGTGTCGACCACCCAGCGGCCGTAACTGTCGACGGTCTGGCTCGGGTTGAGGTAGTAGAAGTCGTCGATGTTGATGTAGTCGAAACCATGGCCTACCAGGCCGGTGGAGGCCATCGCGGCTGCCTGGGCCTCGATGTTCGCCTCGGTGGGGTTCTTGCGGATGAAGCTCCAGCTGCTCCAGCCGGACTGCGGGGCCAGCGCGGCCCCGTTGCCTTCGGCGTGCGCGGCGGGTGCGGTGGTGGCCGCGTCCGTACCGTAGAGGAACGAGCCCAGCAGGGCGGCCGCGCCGAGCAGGCCGGCCCAGCCGCGGCGACGCGTGAAAGCTCTCGGCCGGCGGGGCTGTTGTCGCGTGGGGGAGGTCATGGTGATGCGGCTCCTTGCGCGGTCTGTGGGGGAGGGCAGGAGGTGTTTCCTACCGGTGCCCGCGGGAGTTCGTGTCGCATCGTGATGGACTTTGAGTGAGTGCGTCAAGCAAAAAGCCATGATCGGAATATTTCCAACATGATCCCCGCGTCAGGACGATCCGCGGGTTCGCGGGGCGCGCCTGCCCGGCCTTGGCCGGCGGTGTGGCGGTGACCTGCGCGGCGGCACCCGTCGGGGTTCTGTGCGAAGTTGTTGGCTTGTCGCGAGGGTTGACCGCAAAAGAAACACGACAGCACACTGTGCACCACTCTCCCCGGTGGCACCCGATGTGCTCTACGGATCGAGCGCGCCCTGCCGCCTCCCCCCACGGCGAAGGATGAGGCTTTATGCGCGGAATCGCACGACTCACCCCCTTATGGATACTGGCGCTGCTCGCCGCGTTGCTGGCGGTGGGCGCCGCTCCGGCGCAGGCCGCGACCACGTCCATCGCGGTGGACGGCACGCAGAGCGGGCGGACGTTCGACGGCATCGGCGCGATCAGCGGCGGTGGCGGCAACTCGCGGCTGCTGCGGGACTATCCGGCCACCCAGCAGTCGCAGATCCTGGACTACATGTTCAAGCCCGGTTACGGGGCCGACCTTCAGATGCTGAAGCTGGAGATCGGTGGCGACGCCAACTCCACGGACGGCTCGGAGCCGTCGATCGAGCACGCCCGGGGCACCGTCAACTGCGACGCCGGGTACGAGTTCTGGCTGGCGGAGCAGGCCAAGGCCCGCAACCCCGCCATCAAGTTCTACGGGCTGGCCTGGGCGGCACCCGGTTGGATCAACGGCGGGTTCTGGTCGACCGACACCATCAACTACCTGATCTCGTGGCTCGGTTGTGCCAAGCAGCACGGGCTGACGGTCAGCTACCTCGGTGGGTGGAACGAACGCGGCCACGACGCCGACTGGTACGTCCAGCTGCGCTCCGCGCTGAACACCGCCGGCTACGGCGGCGTGCAGATCGTCGGCGACGACTCCGGCTGGAGCGTCGCGGACGACATGACGACCAACTCGGCGTTCGACAACGCGGTGTCCGTGGTCGGCGTGCACTACTCCTGCAACGGCGGTGACGGCGGCGACGCGACGTCCTGCCAGAGCACCCAGAACGGCCGGAACCTCGGCAAGCCGCTGTGGGACAGCGAGAACGGCTCGCAGGACATGAACGGCGGGGCTCCGGCACTGATCCGCGCCATCGTCCGCGGCTACACCGACGCGAGGTTCACCAGCTTCTTCAACTGGCCGCTGATCGCCTCGGTCTACCCGAACCTTCCCTTCGACACCGTCGGTCTGGCCACGGCGAGCTCCCCGTGGTCGGGGAACTACACGATCGGCGCCAACACCTGGGCCACCGCCCAGGTCACCCAGTTCACCCAGCCCGGCTGGAAGTTCATCGACTCCGCGTCCGGCTACCTCGGCGGCTCGGAGTCCAACGGCAGCTACGTCACGATCAGGTCCAACACCTCCTCGGACTACTCCACCATCCTGGAGACGACGACCTCCAACTCCACCCAGACCGCGAACTTCACCGTCAAGGGCGGCCTGTCCACCGGCACCGTCCACGTGTGGGCCACCAAGGTCGACTCGCCCAGCGACGCCACGTCGTTCCTCCACACCCAGGACATCACCCCCAGCAACGGGACGTACTCGCTGACGATGCAGCCCGGCTACGTCTACACCGTCAGCACACTGAACACCGCGGGCAAGGGAACCGCGACCGCGCCCGCCGCCCACGCCCTCGCCCTGCCCTACAGCGACAACTTCGACGCCGATGCCAGCGGCACCGAGGCGAAGTACCTGTCCGACATGCAGGGTTCCTTCGAGGTCCAGCCCTGCACCGGCCGGTCGGGGCAGTGCGTGCAGCAGATGGCGCCGGTCAAGCCGATCGAGTGGCAGGACGACTCCGACTCCTACGCGCTGATCGGTGACACCGGCTGGTCGAACTACACGGTCAGCTCCGACGTGCTGCTGCGCAGCGCCGGCACCACCGAACTGCTCGGCCGCGCCAACACCCAACTGCGCCCGCAGTCGCACATGAACGCCTACTACTTCCGGATCAGGGACACCGGGCAGTGGTGGATCGAGAAGATGTACACCGACGGCTCCAACCACACCCTGGCCACCGGCACCACCACCGCGCTGGGCACCGGCACCTGGCACCACCTGGCCTTCACCTTCCAGGGCTCGACCATCAGCGCCGAGGTCGACGGCAGGCAGGTCGGCTCGGTCACCGACACCTCGTTCCAGTCCGGGCAGGCCGGCCTCGGAATCCAGAGCTACCGCACCGACCAGTTCGACAACCTGTCCATCACCCCGGGTTCCGGCAGCGCGGGCGGCACCGCGACCGGTCAGGTCAGCTCCGCGGCGAACACCTCCAAGTGCCTGGACGACTACCAGGCATCCAGCACCGCGGGTGCGATCGCGGATGTCTGGGACTGCAACGGCTCGTCCGCCCAGCAGTGGACCGTGGGCAACAGCGCGGTCACCATCAACGGCCTGTGCCTCGACGTGGTCGGTGCCGGCACCGCCAACGGCTCCCTGGTGGACCTGTGGAACTGCAACGGCCAGGGCAACCAGCAGTGGACCGTCAGCAACGGAGCCCTGGTCAACCCCGCCTCCGGCCGCTGCCTGGAGATACCCGCCGCCAACACCGCCAACGGCACCCAACTGGAGATCTGGGACTGCAACGGCGGCGCCAACCAGAAGTGGAACCTCCCCACCGCATCCTGACGCCGATGTGAGCGGCCCCCGGCAGATCCTCCGGGCCGAGGCCGCGAGGTGCCCCGAGGCCGGGGTGGTCGACGCGGACCACCCCGGCCCCTCGGCAGGCCGAAGAGCCCGCGGTCTACTGGGGGGCGCGGTCGTTGAGGATCTTCTGGAAGATCACGTGGTCGCGCCACTCGCCGTTGATGTGCAGGAACTCAGGCGCCGTACCGATCCGGGTGAAGCCGCACTTCGCCAGCACGCGCTGCGAGGCGACATTGTCCACCAGCGTGCCCGCCTCGACCCGGTGCAGGCCCAGGAGTTCGTCGGCCGCGCGGCATGCCTCCCGCACCACCGCCGTCGCCAGTCCGCGCCCCGCGCGCCCGGCATCCACCCAGTACCCGAGATTCGCACTGCGGAAGGGCCCGAGCGACACGTTGGACAACGCCGTCCACCCGACCACCTCGTCCCCGTCCGCCAGTACCCATGCGACGAAGCGCCCCGCCTCCCGCTCCTCCAACTGGCCGCTCACGCGTTCCGCCTGCCCCTGCTCGGTGAAGAAGCCGTCGCTCCGACGAGGCTCCCACGGACGCAGGTGATCGCGATTGCGCACATACGCCCGGCACAGTGCGCGCGCATCCCCTGCCTCAAGAGGACGCATAACGACATCATCAATGGCAAGAGACGGCATATCGATCATGGCGCCATGGTAGATGTCCGTGCGGACGCCCCGGACCGCGGGGGCGGCGATCACCGCGGTCCGGGACGTGCCGACGTGCGGTACCGACCGAGGCGGAACGGCTTCGGCGGCTGTCCGGCTCCGCGTAGGCTGGCGGGGGACCTTTCATGTGGGCCGGCGTTCTTGGGGGTTGGGCGCGTGGAGATCACTGAGTTCACCGATCAGGTCGGCCCGGCGATCGACGCCGCGTTGGCCGCGTACGGCACGGCGGTGCTGACCCGCGCCGAGGAGGCGGCGGTCGGTGCCACCGCGAACCTGGGGCGGCGGGTGCTCGCCCGGATCTGGCGGCGTGGCGCGCCCCGGGCCCAGGTGGTGCTGGAGGACGCCGTGCAGAACGCGGCGGAGCACCCGTCCGACGACGACGCGGCGCAGGTGCTGCGAGCGCAGATCCGGCGGGCCCTGGCCGGGGATGCCGAGTTGCTCGAAGAACTGGCCGCGCTCCTGCCGGCGACGCCCGCCGGGCCGAACCGTGTCGATGCCTCGGGTGCGCGCGCGGTCGCAGCAGGCGGTGACATCGGAACGGCGGTCACCGGCGACAACAACACGGTGGGCCGGTGAGCGACCCGCGCCCGTCCAGAGGGCTGCGGTCGGTGATCGCCTCGGGCGAACGGTCCATCGCGGTCGGCGGCGACCTCGGCATGGCGATCACGGGCGACGGAAACGTGGTCCTGACCCCCGAGGCGCTGAACTCCGCCGCCACCGTCCTGCCGCCGCCCGGCTCGGGGAACCTTCCGGCACCGTCCTCCGACCTGTTCCTGGGCCGGGAGGCCGAACTCCTGCGGCTGCGGCACGAGTGGGAAGCCGCGGGGCCCATGGGGCCGCCGGCGGTGGCCGTCCACGGGCTGGGCGGCGTCGGCAAGAGCGCGCTGGCGCTCCACTACGCCCACACCCACCGGACCTCCTACCGCCTCGTCTGGTGGATCGACGCGTCCTCACCCGAACGCATCGACGCCGCGCTCGCCGACCTCGCCGGGTTCCTGGTGCCGTACTGGGCCGGGACCGCGTCCGCCGCGCAGCGCACCGCCTGGGCGACCTCCTGGCTCCAGCGCCATCCGGGGTGGCTGCTGGTCCACGACAACGTCGAGAACCCGGCAGACCTGCGCCGCCACCTCGGCGCTCTGCCCGACGGCCACCATCTGGCCACCAGCCGCCGTGCCACGGGCTGGCGCCACCTCGCGCGCACCGTCCCGGTGGAGGTGCTGTCCGAGCAGGCGGCCGTCGACCTCCTGTGCCGGCGTGCGTGGGACGGGCCGGCGCCCACGCCGTCGGACCGCGAGCAGGCGGTGGCGCTCGCCGGCACCCTCGGGTTCCTGCCGCTGGCCCTGGAACAGGCGGGTGCGTATCTGGCCGAGACCCGGGCCGACATCGCGACCTACCGCCAGTACCTCGGTGACCTGCTGGCCGAACCGGCCGAGGACATCGCTCCGCAGCGGACGGTCGGCCGGATCTGGGCCGTCACGCTCGACACCCTCACCGAGCGGGACCCCCTCGCCGTCAGAATCCTGGCAGCCCTGGCCTGGCTGGACCCCGACGGATGCCCCCGCGCCCTCTTCCACCACCTCGCACCGCGCGTCACCGAGGTGGACCGGGCCCTGGGACGGCTCCACGCCTACAGCATGGTCACGCTGAGCGCGGAGGCGGTCGGCGTCCACCGCCTGGTCCAAGCCGTCCTGCGTACGCCCCCACCGGGCCACCCCGCCGATCGCCCGCTGCCAGGACGAGCGGACGCCGAGCAGGCCGTCGCGCACGCGGTCTTCCCCGAAGGGCGGCACCAGGAGACCGTCGACAAGGACAGGTTGGCAGCCCTCGTACCGCAGGTCCTGGCCCTCACCGCCACCGCCCGGCTCGGCCCGGTCTCGGACGACTTCTGGGGAGCGGCCCTCGCCACCTCGGCCCACCTCCTGGACGAGGGCCAACGGGCCCGGGCACTCCCGCTGCTCGAGGCGATGGCCGACCAGAGCGAACGGGAGGACGGCCCCGAGGAGCCGGACACCCTGACCCTGCGCAACCTGCTCGCGCTGTCCTTCATGGACGCCGGGGACCTCCGGCGCGCGCTTCCGCTGCTGGAGGAGACGCTGGCGCTGCGCCTGCGGGTCCTCGGCCCCGACCACGCGGACACCATGGCGAGCCACATGAACCTGGCGCTCGCCCGGGCGGAGGCGGGAGACCTCCGGCAGGCGGTCCCCGCCTACGAGGAGGCCCTGGCCGCCATGGAACGGGCACTCGGCAGGGACGACGAACTCACCCTGATGTGCCGGAACAACCTCGCGGACGCCTACTCCGCGGCCGGAGAGCCGAGCCGGGCGGTCGCCCTGCACGAGGCCAACCTCGCGCTCTGCAAGGCCGCCCTCGGAGCGGACCATCCGTTCACCCTCACCTCCCGCAGCAACCTCGCCTGCGCTCTCGACGCGATGGACGCGCCCGATCGCGCGCTCCCGATCCACCGGGCCACGCTGGGCCGACGCAGACGCGTACTCGGCGCCGAGCACCCCGACACCAACGCGAGCCGCAACAACCTCGCGGCTTCCTACCTCCAGGCCGGGCGGATCGGTCAGGCGGTCGCGCTCTTCGAGACCGCCCTCGAGCAGAACCTGCGGGTGCTCGGCGCCGAGCACCCGGAGACCGTCAAGTCCCGCAGCAACCTGGCCGGCGCGTATGCCGAGGCGGGCGACGCCGACCGGGCGGTCCCCATGCTCGAGACCGCCCTCGAGCAGTACCGGCGGCTGCTGGGCGCCGAGCACCCGGAGACGATCAGATGCCGTGCCCAACTGGCCGACGTGGCGCGGAAGACCGGTGACCTGGGCCGGTCGGTCCAGCTCTGGGAGGAAGTCGTCGACCGGCTGGAACGGGTCCGCGGAAAGGACCACCCCGACACGCTCACCTGTCGCAGCAACCTCGCCCTCGCGGTCGACGACGCGGGTGACGTCGAGCGGGCCGTCGCACTGCACCGGGACGCTCTCGTCAGCGCCGAACGGACCCTGGGCGCGGAGCACCGCGGCACGCTCAGCATCCGCGGCAACCTGGCCTCCGCCCTGGTGGCCGCGGGCGACGTCGAGGCCGCGGCCGGGCTCCTCGAGGTCTGTGTCGACCAGCGACGGACCATGCTCGGGGACGAGCATCCCGACACCGTGCTGGGACGCCATCTCCTCGCCTACGCCTACGCCGAGATGGGCGATCTCGACCGCGCGGTCCCGCTGTACCAGGTCGCCGCGGTCCAGCACGTCAAGGTCCTGGGGGCGGAGCACCCCGAGACCCTCAAGTGCCAAAGCCACCTCGCCGGCGCGTACTCCGCGGCCGGCCGCCACCAGGAGGCCCTCGACCTGTACGAGGCCACCCTGTCCGGCTACCAGTCGGCGTTCGGGGCGGACCACGAGGCGACCATGACCTGCCGCAACAACTTCGCGGTCGCCAGCGGTGCGGCCGGCCACCACGACCTGTCGGTCGCGCTCCACGAGGCCAACCTCGCCCATCTCGAACGCGTCCTCGGGCGCGGGCACCCCGACACCGAGCACAGCCGCCGCAACCTCGCGGCCGCCCGCAAGGACGCCGCAGGGCCCGGTCGCCGCAGGTGGCGCCTGCCCTTCCGCCCCTGACGCCCCCCGGGCGACACGATTGCGCGCCCCGCGGCCGCGGGGCGCGCCGGCGGGGATCAGGGACGGACGACGGGCGTCCCGGACAACTCCACGCCCGCCGCGCGCAGTTCGGCCAGCGCCTGGCGGGTGGTGTCGGCGGCCACACCCGCGGTGTAGTCGAGCAGGACCCGTACGGCGAAGCCCTCCCGGGCGCCGTCGAGCGCTGTCGCGCGCACGCAGTGGTCGGTGGCGATGCCCACGACGTCCAGGTCCGAGACCCCGCGCCGGCGCAGCCAGTCCGCCAGCGCCTCCCCGTCCGCGGTCGCGCCCTCGAAACCGCTCTTCGAGGCGGAGTGGGCGCCCTTGTAGAAGACCTCGCTGACGGCCGGCGAGGCCGCGGCCGGAGCGAAGTCCGGGTGGAACTCCCCGCCCTCGCTCCCGACCACGCAGTGGACCGGAAAGGAGTCCCGGAAGTCGGGGTGGTCGGAGAAGTGGCCGCCGGGATCGACGTGGTGGTCCCGCGTGGCCACCACGTGCGCGTACTCCTCGCGGGCCGGGCCGCTCACCAGCTCCCCGATCGCGCGGGCCCGGTCGGCCCCGCCCGCGACCGGCACGGACCCTCCCTCGCAGAAGTCCTTCTGTACATCGACGACGACCAGCGCCCTGGACACGGGCTCTCCTCATCTCTCGGGGGCGGGCGGAGTGTGGCGGCCGGCGGCCTGTCGTGGGCGCCGGCCCGGGGTCAGGACGGGAACAAGGCGCTCTGGCCGAACTCGGAGACCTCCGTCTGGCCCGGCGCCACCAGGGACACCACGGGCCCGCTGCAGTCGCGCTCGGCGAACACGAACGCGGGCGCGGCCGTGTCGTTCTTGACGATGAAGGGCCAGGTCTTGGCGTTGACGCAGCCGGACTGGGCCTGCTGGACCGCGGGGACCGAGCCGGGTACGGCGGCGGCCGCCGCGGTCCCGGCACCGGCCAGAACCGCCAGCCCGGTGCCGAGGGCGGCACCCAGCAGCGCGAGGGAACGACGCATGACTCCTCCTGTCACAGATCACGTACCGAGGTCATATGCATCATCGCCGCGCACTTCGCCCACCCACGGCGCAACGCGCACCAATTCACCGTGATGGGGCTGACGTTGTACCGCGTTGACCGCCATACGCGCCGGGCCCGGGTGGGGAGTCAGATCATCGGACCGCTCAGGAGGTGCCCGCCGCGGCGCCGGCCGCGATGAGCTTGCGGTTGATGTCCCGCACCGGTCCTGGCTCGACCTTGACGACCGCGCGGTCGTAGGTGATCAGCCCGTTCAACTCGCCCTCGACATCGCTGAGTTGCGTGAACACCGAACCGGAGAGGTTGCCGGCGGCGGCCGACAGCAGCTGGCTGGTGTTGTCGACGTAGTCCTGCGTCAGCTCCGCGATGGTGGAGGCGTCGCCTCCGTAGTTCTGGCCGCCGGCGACGCCCAGGATGTGGCCGGGGATGTTGAGCGAGTACCCGCCGTGCTCGCCGTCGACGGCGGCCCGGGTCGCGTCCGGGGACGGGAACGCCGGACCGTGGTAGACGTGGTAGTCGATCAGGTCGCCCTTGCCCGAGTCGCCCTGCGAGGCGCAGCAGTTGACGCCGGACGCGGCGTCGACCAGCCGACTCGGGTCCTGCTGCTTGATCGAGTCGGCCAGATCGCCGGTGGCCTGGCTGGACTGCTCGCCCCACCCCTCGTTGATCATCGTCCAGACCACGATCGACGGGTCGTTGAGGTGCTGGTCCACGATCTCGTGGGCCTGGTCGTTGAACGCCTGGTCACTGGCCTGGCTCGCGCCGGGCCCCACGTTGCGGCTGGGCATGTCCTGCCAGACCATCAGGCCGAGCTTGTCCGCCCAGTAGTACCAGCGCGCCGGCTCGACCTTGATGTGCTTGCGCACTGTGTTGAAGCCGAGCTGCTTGTCCAGCAGCAGGTCGGACTTCAGGGCCTCGTCGGTCGGCGCGGTGTAGATGCCGTCGGGCCAGAAGCCCTGGTCCAGGTTGGCCAGCAGGTAGGTCGGCTTGCCGTTCAGCTCGACCTTGTTCACCCCGCCGACCTTCGCCACGGACACCGACCGCATCCCGAAGTACGAGCCCACCGAGTCCGACGAGCGGCCGTCGGTCAGCGAGACCTTGAGGTTGTACAGGTACGGGTGGTCCGGGCTCCACAGCTCCGGGTGCGGCACGTGCAGCGTCAGTTTCCGGCCCACCACGCCGGTGACCGTGCCCACCGGCTTGCTGCCCGCGAACGCGGTGGCGTTCACCAGGGACCAGGCCGGCGTGGTCGCCGACGGGCGCACGGTGACGGACAGCGTGTCGTCCGACAGGTTCGGCGTCAGCACCAGCGAGTCGATGCTCGCCTGGGCCACCGGCTCCATCCAGACGGTCTGCCAGATGCCGGACGACGGGGTGTACCAGATGCCGCTGGGGTCGCTCGACTGCTTGCCGGTCGGCGTGTTCGGGTCGATGGTGTCCTTGACCTTCAACGTCAGGGTCTGCGTCCCGCGGCCGGCCAGCGCGTCGGTGACGTCGGCGGTGAACGCCTCGTAGCCGCCGACGTGGTGGGCGACCTGCTTGCCGTTGACGTAGACCCACGCCTCGTAGTCCACCGCGCCGAAGTTGAGGTTCAGCCGGTTGCCCGAGCCGACCCGCCAGTTCTGCGGAACGGTGAACGTGCGCTGGTACAGCGACCAGTCGTGGTGCTCGGCGACGCCGGACAGCGGCGCCTCCATCGGATACGGCACCAGGATCGACCCGCTCAGCTTGCCGTGGGGCAGCGCGGCGTCCTCGGCGGTGCCCTGGAACTGCCAGGTCCCGTTGAGGTTCTGCCACTTGTCCCGGGTCAGCTGCGGCCGGGGGTAGTCCGGCAGCGCGTTCTTCGGGCTGACGTCCTTGGCCCACTTGGTGGCGAAGTACCAGGTGGAGTTGTTGGTCGCCAGGCCCGAGAAGAGCGGGACGGGGCCGGCGGCGGTGGTCAGGCCGCCCTGCCCGTCATAGCTGATCCGCACGTCCGACTTCAGCGAGGCGGGGATGTCGGACGTGCCCGCGGTGAGCAGCAGCTGCGTCCGGTCAGCGGGGTTGACAACGATGTCGGGCGTCCACCGACTGCTGCCGGCGATGACCGCCAGGTGCTTGCCGATGTCCGTCGGCAGCGAGGTGACCGCGCCCGGCAGCTGCACGGTCGCGGACTTCCCCGAGGAGGTGACCGCGGCGTCGACGGTGGGCGCGGTGAAGCCCTCCGGCAGGCGCAGCGCGGAGTCCGGGATCGCCTGGCGGCTGATGCCGGGGCCGGACCACTCGGTGGTGATGTAGGCGCCGCCGTTGCCCTGGTTGTAGTCGAAGGCCAGGGTGTGCAGGCCGGCGGTGAGCGTGATCGGCTCGGACTGGGTCTGGACGTCCCAGTCGGTGGTCCAGTGGTCGATGACGCTCGCGCCGTCGAGCGACATCCGGAAGCCGTTGTCGCCCTTGATGTAGAAGGTGTACGAGCCGCCGGCCGGGACGTCGAGCTGGCCCGTCCAGTGCGCGGCGACGTTCAGGGTGGAGCCCGCGTAGTCGCGCAGGGTGGGCAGCAGGTCGGGGACGTTGAGGGAGTTCTCGACGCCGGTGCTGCTGTACTGCGCGAAGTCCAGCGACGTGGCGTCGGAGCTGAGGTAGTAGTCCGCGCGCAGGCCCTGGGGGGTGTCTGCGGCGGACGACGGGCTCGCGCTGCCGGTGGCGGCGCCGGCGGCGGTGGCGCCGGCGGCGGTCGGGACGAGCAGTGCCGCGCCGAGCAGGAGCGGCACCAGGGCGGCAAGTCGGCGTCGGTTCGGTGAGCGGAATCTGCCTGATCTCACTGCGGATACACCTCTCCGTGGGAGAAGTCGGCGCTCGGAGAACGCCGGAGGGATTTGCGCTCGCCTTCTTTCCAACGTTGGAAAGAAGGCCGAGAAGAATGAAAGCAGGGCGGTGGGAACGGCGTCTACCCCTGTGCAATGGCTGTGCAAAGTCGTATTGGTGCCGTTTTGCTGCGGTGCTCCACCGCTCGTCGCGGGAGAACGCGGCACGAATTCGGGGCAGTTGTCGGCCTTGCCGAACGTGGCGGTGTTTTGTCCGTCGGCGGGGGGAAGGTCGGCGAAGGCGGGGTTTTGCGCACGGCGGCCGCCGCCCGGACCCGGCGGCGGAGGGGGCTGTGGTCAGAGTGGGGAGGCGGGGGTGGTGCGGGGGAGGGACAGGGCGCCGTAGGCGTGGGCTTCGGGGAGGGCGCCGGGGACGATGCGGAGGGTGCCGGCGGGGTCGGGGTCGGTGAAGGGGGCGATGCGGGTGGCCAGTCCGCGGGTGAACGCCTCGTGGCCGGCGCGCAGTTCCGGGTCGATGACCAGGACGTCCGGGTTGAGCATGGTGATCGTGCTGGCCAGGGGGCGGGCGAGGAGGCGCCCGAGGTCGTCGAGGTAGCGGTTCGCGGTGGCGTCCGGGGCGCGGAGCATGGCGTCGACGTCGGTCCGGGTGAGGGCGCGGCGGTAGAGGGCGCTGAAGGCGGTGGTGAGGTCGGCGCCGAGGGTCTGCGTGGCCAGGCAGCCGCGTTTGCCGCACAGGCAGTAGGGCCCGTCCTCGACGACGGGGATGTGGGCGATCTCCCCGGCGGTGCCCAGGGCCCCGTGGTGGATGCGGCCGCCGATGACGATGCCCGCGCCGAGGCCGTCGCGTACGGACAGGTGGAGGCTGGAGGAGGCGCACACCGCGGCGCCGTGGTGTGCTTCGCCGAGGGCGGCGAGGTTGGCGTCGTTGACCAGGTGGACGGTCCGGCCGAGGGTGCGGCTGAGCTGGTCGCGGGGGTCCTCCTGCCGCCAGCGGCGCAGCAGGGCGGCGAGCGGGGCCGGTGCCCCGGGCGGAAGTTGCCGACCGAAGGGCCGGCCGATCCGGGCCGGGCCGTCTCCCGCGGCGTCGACGGGCAGCGGCAGCGCCAGGACCACGTGCCGGGCGTGCAGGCCCGTGGCGGCCTCGGCTGCACCGAGGACGTCGCGGACCGCCGCGCACCAATCCGGCCAGGGACCGGTCCAGGGGACGTCGAGGGTGCGGTGGGCGGTGGGTCCGTCAGCGGTGACGAGGGTGAAGGCGGTGGGTCCGCGGAACAGGCGCAGCAGCGCGACGCAGGTGGCGGCGCGGGCGAGGCGGTAGGCGGGGGAGGGGCGGCCGCGCACCGGGGCGGGGCCGTCCTCGGGGGGTACGGGGGTCAGCAGTCCGTCGGCGACGAGCTTGCCGAGCAGTGCGGTGACGACGGGACGGGACAGGCCGGTGGCCGCCATGAGGTCGACACGGCGGAGGCGGTCGTGCCCTTCGAAGGCGGCGAGGAGGGCGCGTCCCAGGACGGGGGCGGTGCTTCGGGGGCCGCGGGCCGCTGTCATGGCATGTCCCTGTGCTGGTGCGGTGTGCTCCGGGTGCGCCGCGGGGGTCGTGGTGTGCTCGCGCCCCCGCGGTGTGGCCGGCCCGGTGCGCCGGGCGGACCCCCACCGTACGGCCGAGCGCGTGGCCCGGCCCGCCCCGGGGGCGAGGCGTCCCGAACCCCCTGGCCGGGTCCGGGACACCCCGACCGCCGATGGGTCCGGGGGCCGAGCCCCCGGACCCTGCCGCGGTCAGTGCGCCGCGTGGCCGGGGGCGGCCGTGACGCGGATCGTGCGGGCCAGTGCGGTGGTGCGCTCGTCGCCGCCGACGGTGACCTGGCGGGTGCCGGTGGCCAGGGTCCAGCCGGTGGTGTCGCTCCAGTACTGCAACTGCCGCAGCGGGATGTGGACGGTCACGGTCCTGGACTGCCCGGCCTTGAGGGTGACCCGGTCGTAGCCGGCCAGCGCCTTGGGGGCGAACTGGACGCCCTGGGGGCCGTGGTCGGGTGCGCCGAGGTAGACCTGCGCGGCTTCGGTGCCGGCGGTCCGGCCGGTGTTGGTGACGGTGAAGGCGGCGTTCACCCCGCCGTCGGCGGCGCCTGTGGTGCGCAGCGCGGAGTAGCGGAAGTCGGTGTAGCTCAGGCCGTAGCCGAAGGGGTACAGCGGCGTCTCGCCGGTGGCGTCGAAGTGGCGGTAGCCGATGTCGACGCCTTCGGAGTAGGTGGTCGTGCCGTTCACCCCGGCGCTGGAGCGCTCCGGGTGGGACGCGTCGTGGGCGACTTCCTGGTCGAGGGACTTCGGCCAGGTGAAGGGGAGCTTGCCGCTGGGATTCACTTCGCCGGTGAGCAGTTGTGCCGCCGCGACGCCGGCCTGGTCGCCGCCGTAGTAGGTGTCCAGGACGGCCTTGACCTTGTTCTCCCAGGGCATGGCGACGGGCTGGTTGGCCTGGAGGACGACGACGGTGTTCGGGTTGACGGCGGCGATGTCCTCGACGAGCTGGTCCTGGCCGTCGGGCAGGGCGGTCGACAGGTCGCCGGAGCTGGTGTCCCAGACGAAGACGACCGCGGTCCCGGCCTTCTTCGCCGCTGCCACGGCGGCGTCGTGGTTCGCCTGCTGCTGCTGGGGGGTGACCCAGTTCAGCCGCAGCTGGACGGGTTTGCCGGAGACGTCGGGGGCGGCGGCGATGCTGAGGGTGTGGGCGCCGGCGGTCAGTTGGACCAGGGTGCGGCCGTTGGCGAGGCCGTCGGTGGTGGCGGTGGGGGCGTTGCCGTCGGTGGCGTGCACGACGCCGTAGCGCGGTGCGGTGCTGAAGCCGCCGCCGACGGTGGTGAGGGTCTTGCCGTCGACCACGAGGGTGCCGGTGCCGCCGAGGGACTGGATGTTCAGCCAGTAGCCGCCCGCGGTGGGGGCGGTGAGGGTGCCGGACCAGGTGGCGGTGGTGCCGGCCGGGAGCGCGTTCCCGCCCTTGGTGGTGAAGTCGACGGTGGCGTCGGTGCTGGTGGCGCCGTTCTGCGTGCGGGTCAGGCCGGGCTTTCCGCCGCTGGACAGCGCGGAGGCGGGCACGGGTGTGCCGGTGAGGTCGTCGGCCGCCTGGTAGGAGATGTTCGCGCGCCCGGCGGTCTCGCTCTTCAGCTCGGACAGGGCGCTGGTCTGCTGGTCGACCAGGCCGCCCGCCGCCTCGCCGCCGCTGTTGGTGGCGATGGTCTGCCCGGCGCCGGGGCCGATGAGGGCGAGCGAGGAGAGGTCCTTGCCGTCCAGGGGCAGCGCGGAGCCGGTGTTCTTGAGCAGCGTCGCCGAGTCCTGGGCGGTCCGCAGCACGGTCTGCTCGTCGGCCTCGGTGTGCTCGGGGGTGACGTTGTGCTTGGAGGCGCCGGTCAGGAGGCCGAAGCGGTCCATCTCGTACAGGACGCGGCCCGCGGCCTGGGTGACCCGGGACTCCTTGATCTGGCCGGCGGCGATGGCGGCCTTGATCTTGGCGGGGGTGAAGTAGGCGGCTATCTGGGCGCCGGCCGGGCCGCCGTTGCCGGGCATCTCCATGTCCAGGCCGGAGTTGAGGGAGTCGGTGGAGTGGTTGGCGCCCCAGTCGGAGGTGACGAAGCCCTTGAAGCCCAGCTCGTCGCGCAGGACCGTGGTGAGGGTGTCGGCGTTGTCGCAGGACTGGGGGCCGTTGAGGGTGTTGTAGGAGCACATCACCGACGACACGCCCGCTTTGACGGCGGCGTCGAAGGGCGCGAGGTAGATCTCGTGGAGGGTTTGCGAGTCGACCTCGACGTTGTTGCCGCCGTCGTAGGCGATGTAGTGCTTGACCTGGGCCATCTCGCCCTGGCTCTGGATGCCGGTGATCTCCGACGCGCCGGTGTTCGCCGTCAGCAGGGGGTCCTCGCCGAAGGTGTTGTAGCCGCGGCTGGAACTGGTGTCGCGGTCCATGTTGACGAACGGCTCCAGCACCGCGTCCTGGCCCAGCGCCTTCGCGTCGGAGCCGATCACCTTGCCGTTGGCCCGGGCGTCGGCGCTGCTGAACGTCGCGGCCACGCCCATGGTGGAGGTCATGCCGGTGGAGTCCTGCCGGGTGATGACACCGGGCGGGCCGTCGCTCAGGCGCAGCGAGGGGATGCCCAGGCGCGGTACGCCGGTGAGGTAGCCGGCCTCGTACTGGTTGGTCGAGGCGGCCTCGGCGCTGCCCTCGATCATGGTGAGCTTCTCGTCGAGCGTCAT
Organism: Actinacidiphila sp. bgisy144; assembly: GCF_057708105.1. Taxonomy (NCBI): domain Bacteria; kingdom Bacillati; phylum Actinomycetota; class Actinomycetes; order Kitasatosporales; family Streptomycetaceae; genus Actinacidiphila; species Actinacidiphila sp. bgisy144. The sequence goes on from NZ_JBYIRM010000017.1 coordinate 166,983, forward strand.
CTGCGACAGCAGCCGGTCCACCCGCGCGTCGCCGGTCACCCGGGGCGGCTGAGAGGCGGCGGCCACCGTGCCGGTTCCCGCGGTGGCGGCCACGACGGCCGCCGCGACGGCCGCGGCACTCATCGTCAGCCTTCTGCGGGAAAAAGCGGAACTCGTCATCGAGTCTCCTCCGAAAGGAATGGGCGCCCTCGCGCGGCGCCCTTCCACGTGTGTTCGACAAATGAAGTCGAGCGGGCCGGCGGACTCCTGCCCGACCGGCCCCACTTGGGCATCTGCAAGCTACAGAGCCGGGAAATGGCCGGTCAATACGCATTCACAGGTCATTCTTTTCGTCCTGACAGGACGAAAATCCCGGGCGGCTTTCGGCTGTCCCGTCAGAGCTTCAATTCGCTGCGCCCGCGCGGGGCGTGGGCGGATTCGGAGCCCGGAGCCGGCCGGGCCGACGACGTGCAGCGCCGGGGTCCGGCGTGCCGCCTCGGGGCGCGGACTCCTTTGATCCGATTTATATTTCGACGGTCAGACCGGTCCCGGGGGCCACCATGTGCAGTTGCCCGCCCACCACGATCCGCACCGGTGCCCGGTCGGAGTCCGGGACGGTCACGTGCAGCCGGCCGGAGTGGAGGGTCAGCCCCACGCCCCAGTGGCCGTGGTAGTGCACGCAGACACGGAACCGGGACAGCCCCGGCAGCGGCACCGGGTCGACGTGCAGCGCCCCGCCGCGTGGTTCGAGCCCGGTCAGGCAACGCTGGACGAGATCGAGGGTGCCGCCCATCGCACCGAGGTGGATGCCCTCGCCGGTGGTGCCGCCCTGGAGGTCGGCGACATCGCCCAGCAGCGACTGCTGCACATGGCTCCATGCCTCGCGCCGGCCGGATCGCGCCAGCACCCACCCGTGGACCAGTTCGCTCAGCGTCGAGCCGTGGCTCGTCCTGGCCAGGTAGTGGTCCACGGTCGCGGTCCACGTCTCCTGATCGAGCCGGTGGCCCAACCGCCGGAACAGCTCGGACAGTTCGTCCATCGGGAACAGGTAGCCGAGCATCAGCACGTCGGCCTGTTTGGACGCCTGGTAGCGGTTGACGCTGTCCCCCTCGGCCTCCAAGATGCGGTCGAGGCGGCGGATGTCCCCGTAGCGGTCCCGGTAGTCGGCCCAGTCCAGCTCGGCCAGCTCGCCGTAGCCGTCGAACTGACTGACCACGCCCTGGTGGAAGGGCACCCGCAACCGCCGGGAGACGTCCTCCCAGCGCTCCAGCTCCGCCCGGTCCAGCCCGATGCGCTCGAACAACTCGTCGCGGCGCGGCGTGGGCAGCAGGTCGGCCGTCTCCAGGGCCCGGCACAGCACCCACGCGGCCGTGACGTTCGTGTACGCGTTGTCGTCCACCCCGGGCTCGACCGCGCCCGGATAGGCGTCGTGGTACTCGTCCGGGCCGACGATCCGCTCGATGCGGTAGCGGCCGTACGACGGGTCGAAGCGCGCGGTGTCCGCCCAGAACCGGGCGATCTCGAAGAGCATCTCGGCGCCCTGCCCGTGCAGGAACGCCGCGTCGCCGGTGGCCCGGTAGTACTGCCATATGTTGTACGCCACCGCGGAGTCGACATGGTGCTGGAGCCGGGAGTTGTCCGGCAGCCAGCGTCCGGACCGGGGGTTGAGGTGCAGGCGCTGGGTCTCCTCGCGTCCGTCGCTCCCGCTCTGCCACGGATACATGGCGCCTTTCCGCCCGGCGTCCGCCGCGCTGCGGCAGGCCGCTCCCAGCCGGCGGTACCGGTAGAGCAGGAGCGCGCGGGCGACCTCCGGCAGGTGCAGGCTCAGGAAGGGCAGGACGAACAGCTCGTCCCAGAAGATGTGCCCCCGGTACGCCTCCCCGTGCAGCCCGCGGGCGGGCACACCGACGTCCAGGACCGCGGTGTGCGGGGACAGCGTCTGGAGGATGTGGAAGAGGTGCAGCCGCAGCACGTGACCGGCCCGGCCCGGCGCCTCCAGCGCTGCCCGCTCCCACAGCCGCTTCCACGCGGTGGTGTGGGAGTCGAGGAGTGCCGCGAAGTCCGGGGCCTGCCCGGCGCGGGCGAGCGCCGCGTCCGCCGGGTTGCCGATCGCCGGGTCCCGCGTGGTGTGCAGGGCCACCGTCTTCTCCACGGTGACCGGCCGCCCGGCGCGGACCGGCACGGTCAGCCGCAGCATCGCACGCCCCTCGCCGGCGGCCCGGTCCGCCGCACCCGCCGGTGCGCCCTCCACACGGACGCGGCAGGCCATGGCGACGCCGATGCCCGAGGAGGACGTCCGGCAGCTCAGCGTCACCGTGTCCGGCCCGGGAACGCCCGCCCGCAGGTCGACAAGATGCCGGCCCGCCAGCGCGCGGTACCGCTCGACGCCGTCATTGGCGACGTGTCCGTCCAGGCCCGCCTCGATCTCGACCTCGCCCGCCCAGTCCGCGGTGACCTGCACGCGCTGGGCGGCCAGATGCGGGTCGTGCATGTGGACGATGCGCGTCTCGGTCACCGCGACCTCCCGGCCGTCCGGGCCGCGCAGCCGCATCCGGCGGGTCATGGTGGCCCGGCGCATGTCCACCACCTGCGTGTACGCCGCCACCGCGCACGTGTCGGGGCCGAACCACGGCCCACCCGGCACACGGACCCGCAGCGGCAGCCAGTTCGGCAGGTTGACCATGTCCTCGTTGTCGACCTCGCGGCCCGCCACCTGCGACGAGAGGCGGTTGTAACAGCCCGCCGCATACGTGCCTGGGTAGTGGACGTCGTCCGCGGCCGACTCCGCGGCCGCGCCACGGGTCGCGAAGTAGCCGTTGCCGAGCGTGCACAGCGCCTCACGCAGCCGCTCCCGCGCCGGATCGTAGCCTTCGTAGGCCCAGGTCCACCCGGCCGGCGGGCGGGAGGGCGGGCCGCCGCGGCGCGACCGGCTCACAGCGCCCCGATGCGGCGCCCCGTGACGCGGTCGGGGTGGATACGCACCCACTGCGGGCGGTCGCCGCCGGCCCAGGGCCGGATCAGCTCCTCCTCGGCGAGATGGCGGGACTCGGCGGCGCCGACGCGTTCGGCCCGGCCGGTGAGCAGGACGCTCCAGCCCTGGCTGGTCTCCTCGTCGATCCGGTCCACCTCGAACGAGACGACTGTGCCCTCCCCGGGCGCGGCCTCGCCCTCCCGCGCGGTCCGGTAGACGACGGTCTCCGCGTCGACGGCGTAGTTCACCGGATAGGCGACGGGCGCCGGTTCGGCGGGCAGCACCACACGGCCCACGCCGTGCGGGCCCACCCGGTCCCAGCACTCGGTGCCGGTCAGGCGGATGAGCACAGGGCGCTCCCCGGGGCCTGGCTGCCCGGGCGGGATGTCGGTGCGGTCGTCGATCAGGTCCTGGAAGGTCATGCCCAGCGCGGCGGCGACCCGGCGCAGCCCGTCCGGGTCGAAGTCCAAGCCGACCGCGGCCAGTTGGCGCAGGTAGTGCGGCGACATCCGGGCCCGCTTCGCCAGTACCTCGTCGCTGACGCCCAGTTGGCGCTGGCGTTCGGCGATGCGGCGCCGGAGCCGGTCCGGAGCAGGGCCGTGCGCGCCGGAAGCGCTGTGTGCTGCCACGAGCCTTCCTCCTCTCACCGCCCCTGCGGCCCATCGAACTCGCCTGCCGCCACCGGCGCAGCGGCCCGGTGGTGCCGCCCCGGGGGGCCGGTCGGCCCCCTCCGCAGGGCCGGTCGGCCCTCCGGGGCGGGGGCGGCGGCTCAGGCCGCCTCGGGGATGGCGCGCCCGTACGTGGCGAGCGTGACGTCCGCCGGCTCGGGGCCGCCGCGCCGGCCGGTCTCGAGCCCGTCGAGGGCGGCGAGCTGCCCGGCGTCGAGGGAGAAGCCGAAGACGTCGATGTTCTCCGCGATCCGCTCCCGCCGGGTGGACTTCGGGATGACCGAGCGGCCCTGCTGGAGCCCCCAGCGCAGCAGCACCTGGGCCGGGCTCCGGCCGTGCTCCGCGGCGATGCGCGTCACCACCGGGTCCTGGAGGACACTGCGGCGGTCCTCGCCGTAGCCGGGGTAGAACGTGATCCCGCCGATGGGCGACCATGCCTGGTTGACGATGCCGTGCGCGTCGTCGAAGTCCAGCACGGCGCGCTGCTGGAAGTACGGGTGGATCTCCAACTGGTTCACCGCGGGGACCACCGAGGTCGCCTCGAGCAGCGCGGTCAGGTGCTCGACCATGAAGTTGCTGACGCCGATCGCCCGGACCCGGCCGTCGGCCAGCAGCGTCTCCAGGGCGCGGTAGGCGGCCGTGGTCCGCTCGAAGTCCGACGGCAGGGCCTGGTGCAGGATCAGCAGGTCGATCCGGTCCAGCCCGAGCTTGGCGGCGCTCTTGTCGAAGCCGTGCAGCGTCTCGTCGTAGCCGTAGTCGCTGATCCAGATCTTCGTCTCGACGAACAGCTCCTCGCGCGGCACACCGGAGTTGCGGAGGGCCTGCCCGACCTCGTGCTCGTTGCCGTAGGCGGCGGCGGTGTCGATGTGGCGGTAGCCGAGGTCGAGCGCGGCGGCGACCGCGGCCCGGGTCTCCTCGGGCGGGGTCTGGAAGACGCCGAGCCCGAGGGCGGGCATCCGGACGCCGTTGTTGAGGGTGAGGTACTCCATCACGCGGTCCTTTCGTCGCGGGCGCCCAGGGTCCGGGTGGGAGGCAGGGCACGGCGGGGCGGTCTCGGGGCGGGCTCGGTGGTGCCTGCGTGGTGCTCGCGCCGTGCGGGTGCCCCGGACTCCTCCAGCCAACCGCGCACCGGCCCCGGGGTGGGAGTCACTGCTCTTCCAGGTAACGGCAGTACCTCGCAGGGCCCGGGCGCCGGATCTACGGTGGAGGAGCCGGCCGAACCCGTCGAACCGGCTGATACCCGCAGAAACCGACCGTACCGTCGAGGCCGCCAGGTACCGCCGAACCCGCCCACCACGAGGAGCCCCGTGCCCAAGGAGAACCTGGCCGCCGAGGTCCGCGAGTTCCTCAGCACCCGCCGCGCCCGGATCACCCCCGCACAGGCCGGGCTGCCGGTCCACGGCGGCGGGACCCGGCGGGTCGCGGGACTGCGCCGGGAGGAGGTCGCGCTGCTCGCCGGAATGAGCGTCGACTACTACGTGCGCCTGGAGCGCGGCAACCTCGGCGGCGTCTCCGACTCCGTACTGGAGGCGCTCGCGCACGCGCTGCGACTCGACGAGGCCGAGCGCGCCCACCTGTACGACCTGGCCCGCGCCGCCACCCCGTCCGGCCGCCGCCCGTCCGCCACCGCCTCGCGCGTCCGCCCCACCATCCTGCGGCTGCTCGACTCGATGACCGGCGTACCGGCGTACGTGCGCAACGCGCGTTTCGACGTCATCGCCGCCAACGCCCTGGGCCGGGCCCTGTACGCACCGGTCTTCGACTCCCCGCTCTTCGCCCGGTGCGGCCCGGTCAACACCTCGCGCTTCCTGTTCCTCGACCCGGCCGGGCGGGACTTCTGGCCCGACTGGGACAAGGCCGCCGACGACTCCGTGGCCTTCCTGCGCACCGAGACCGGCCGGGCGCCCCACGACCGGGCGCTGACCGATCTGGTCGGCGAACTCACCACCAGGAGCGACGAGTTCGCCCGGCGCTGGGCCCGCCACGACGTGAAGTTCCACCGCAGCGGCCTGAAGCGCCTGCACCACCCGCTGGTCGGCGACCTCGCCCTGCCCTACGAGGCGCTGGACCTGCCGTCCGACCCGGGCCTGCGGCTGAACGCCTACACCCCCGAACCGGACTCGCCGGAACAGGAGGCGCTGGGGCTGCTCGCCGCCTGGGCGGGCGCCGGCACCGCCGTCCCGGCCCGGGACACCTGAACCACGAGGAGACCACCCCATGCACTACCGACCGCTCGGCCGCACCGGCGTCCAGGTCAGCCCGCTCTGCCTCGGCGCCATGATGTTCGGCCCCTGGGGCAACGAGGACCAGGCCGACTCCGTCCGGATCATCCACCGCGCCCTGGACGCCGGGATCAACTTCGTCGACACCGCGGACGTCTACTCCGGCGGCGTCTCGGAGGAGATCGTCGGGAAGGCGCTGAAGGACCGCCGTGCGGACGTGGTCCTGGCCACCAAGTTCTTCATGCCGATGAGCCAGGACGACCCCAACCGGCGCGGCGGCTCGCGGCGCTGGATCATCCGCGAGGTGGAGGACTCCCTGCGGCGGCTGGGCACCGACCACATCGACCTCTACCAGGTCCACCGCCCCAGCCCCGACACCGACGTCGCCGAGACGCTGGGCGCGCTGACCGACCTCGTCCGGCAGGGCAAGATCCGCTATCTCGGCTCCTCGTCCTACACCGGCTCGCAGATCGTCGAGGCGCAGTGGGCCTCCCGTGAACGCCGCCTGGAGCGGTTCGTCACCGAGCAGCCGCCGTACTCGATCCTGGTCCGCGGCATCGAGGAGGACGTGCTGCCCACCGTGCGCCGCCACGGCATGGGCACGCTGACCTACAGCCCGCTCGCCGGCGGCTGGCTCTCCGGCCGCTACCGCAAGGACGCCACCTCCGGTCCGGCCTCCGCGGCGCGGCCCGGGGCCCGCTTCGACCTGGCCAGCCCCGCCAACCAGCGCAAGCTCGACGCTGTCGAGCAGCTCGCGCTGCTCGCCGAGTCCAGCGGCCTGACCCTGATCGAGCTGGCCGTCGCCTTCGTGCTCCAGCACCCCGGCGTCACCTCCGCGATCATCGGGCCGCGCACCATGGAGCAGCTCGACGCCTTCCTGCCCGCCGCCGACGCCACCCTGCCCGCCGACGTCCTCGACCGCATCGACGAGATCGTGGCGCCCGGCGTCACCGTCAACCCCGCGGACAACAGCTACGGCGACTTCGACCTGCGCCCCGACCAGCGCCGCCGCTGAGCGCCCCCGGGCCGGCCGCGGCCCGCCGCCGCCCGGTCAGGCGCGGGCGGACTGCTGGAACGTCTCGACCCGGCAGCGGGCCGCGCCGCTGCGCCTCCTCGCCGGTGATCCTCGGCTTGCCGCCCCGGCGGCCGCGGGCCGCCCGTTCGCGGATCGCGGTTCCGGTCGTGCCGTGATCGAGGAGGACGTGCACGGGGCCGGAGGCGTCGACGGCGATCAACGCTGTTCCCGCCCGTGCCCGAGGGCGTCGAGGACATCGGCCGTACTGAGCGCGGTGCGGGTTTCGCGCTCCAGTCGGGCGGCCATTTCCGCGAGGGTGGGCTTGGCGGCCTCCCTGGTGAGGAGTTCCAGCGCGTACGCCTCGAGCGGTATGCCCGCCTGTGCCGCACGGACCTTCAGGACGTTGACGGTGCCGTCCGGGACATCCCGGATCGTGATCGCGGTCATGCCTTTGTTCTAGCGGAAATGCAGGTGTTCCGGCGGCGGTGCAGGCGAAACGCGGGCACCGGCGGTCGGGGCCGGACTCGTGTCCGGGGTCCGGGGCGGCGCAGCCGGTCGCGGGGTCTCAGGCGGGACGCGAGTGCTGGTCGAGTGGTGCTCCCCGGGGGGTCGGGAGGGTGGAGCGGGCCGCAGGACGCGGCCCGCGGGCCGGCGGGAGTTCCCCCGGCCTCCCCCCGGGACAAGGGAGAACGCGACCATGCCGACGGGTGTTTCGGGGCACGACGCGGCGCCGGGCCGAGCGCCTTGGTGAGCGGCCGGCACACGCGGGTGTGCCTCGTCGGGGCCGGACCGCGCGGGCTGTCCGTACTGGAGCGGCTGTGCGCCCAGGAGCGCAAGTCCCCGCGGTGGGACCGGGTGACCGTGCACGTGGTCGACCCGGAGCCGGCCGGCGCGGGGCGGGTGTGGCGCCCGGCGCAGTCGCCGCACCTGCTGATGAACACCGTGGCCTCGCAGGTCACGGTCTACACCGACCAGAGCGTGCACATGCGCGGCCCGCTGGAGGAGGGGCCGAGCCTGTACGCGTGGGCCAGGGCGCTGGGCCTCGGCACGCTCCCGCCCGGACCGGCCACCCCCACCGCCGCGAGGGTGGTGGCCGAGGCCCGCGCGCTGGACCCGGACACGTATCCCACCCGCGCGCTGTACGGCCACTACCTGGCCTGGGCCTTCCACCGGATCGTGGCGGGCGCCCCCGCGCACGTGGCGATCCGGGTGCACCGGGTGCGCGCGGTGGCCCTGGAGGACGAGCCGGCGGCGCACGGCCCGCCCGCCCCGTACGGGCCGCAGCGCGTGTCGCTGGCGGACGGCACCCGGCTGACGGCGCTGTCCGCGGTGGTGCTCGCCCAGGGCCACGTGCCCGCCGGGCCGGACGGACCGCAGCGCGCCCTGGCGGACTTCGCCGCCCGCAACGGCCTGCTGCACATCGGCCCCGCCAACCCCGCCGACGTGGACCTGTCGGGCGTCGCGCCGGGCGAGCCGGTGCTGCTGCGCGGGCTCGGCCTGAACTTCTTCGACTACATGGCGCTGTTCACCCACGGCCGCGGCGGGCGGTTCGAGCGGACCGACGGCCGGCTGGTCTACCGGCCCTCGGGCCGGGAGCCGCGGATGTACGCCGGTTCGCGGCGCGGCGTCCCGTACCACGCGCGGGGCGAGAACGAGAAGGGCGCGCACGGCCGGCACACCCCGCGGCTGCTGACCGCCGAACACGTCGCGCGGCTGCGCGCGCCGGGCACGGCACCCTTGCGTTTCGGCACCGACCTGTGGCCGCTGATCTCCAAGGAGGTGCGCGCCGTCTACTACGAGGCGCTGCTCGCCGCGCGGGAGGGTGAGGGTGACGGTGCCCGCGGGGGCGCCGCCGCGGGGTTCGCCGCGGCCTTCCTGCGGGCCGCGCCGGGCGCGGCGGAGGACGCCGTGCTCGACGCCTCCGGGATCGGGCCCGAACAGCGCTGGGACTGGGCGGCGATCACCCGCCCGTACGGCACCCGGGCCTTCGCCGACCTCGCCGACTTCCGCGGCTGGCTGCGCGCGCACCTCGTGCGGGACGTGGCCGAGGCGCGCCGCGGCAATGTGCGCGGGCCGCTGAAGGCCGCCCTGGACGTGCTGCGGGACCTGCGCAACGAGATCCGGCTCGCCGTCGACCACGGCGGCCTCGACGGCGCCTCCTACCGCGACGAGCTGGCCGCCTGGTACACGCCCCTGAACGCCTACCTGTCCATCGGCCCGCCCGCCCGCCGGGTGGAGGAGATGATCGCGCTGCTGGACGCCGGCGTGCTCGAACTGACCGGCCCCGGCATGCGGGTGGCGCCCGACCCGGGGGACGGCGTGCGCGGCGCGGGCTTCGTCGCGACCTCGGCCGAGATCCCCGGCGTACGGGTCCGGGCCGCCGCGCTGATCGAGGCCCGGCTGTGCGACGCCGACCTGCGCCGCACGGAGGACCCGCTGCTGCGGGGACTGCTGGCCGCCGGGCAGTGCCGCCCCTACCGCATCCCCGGGCGGGAGGGCGGCGACTACGAGACCGGCGGCCTGGCCGTCTCCCCCCGCCCCTACCACCTGCTGCGCGCCGACGGCACCGCGCATCCGCGGCGCTTCGCCTACGGCGTGCCCACCGAGTCCGTGCACTGGGTCACGGCCGCCGGGATACGGCCCGGGGTCGGGTCCGTGACGCTGGAGGACTCCGACGCGATCGCGGGCAGCGTCCTCGCGCTGTCCGCGCCGCCGGTGCCGCCGGCCACCGCGCCGCCCGCCGCCGCATCGCCCGTTCCCGCGCCGCCGGCCGCCGCGCCGCCCGTCCTGCCGGACCCCGCTGCTCCGGCCGCCGCCCGTACGGAAGAGGTGCACCAGTGAGCACAGCGCGCGCCGGTTCGGCGTACCCCGGCACGGAACCCGCCGCCCCCGTAGCGCCGCGGGAGCAGATCCCCGCTGTGCAGCCGGACTCCGGGCTGCTCTCCCCGGTCCGCGTGGGCACCGCCGTGGAGGCCGCGGTCGGTGACACCGCCTGGCTCCAGGCGATGCTGGACGCGGAATCCGCACTGGTCCGGGCGCAGGCCCGGTGCGGCACGGTGCCGGCGGCCGCCGCCGAGGCGATCACGGCCGCGGCCCGGGCCGAGCTGTTCGACGTACGCCGGCTCGCCCTGGCCGCACGCGGCACCGCAAACCCGGTGGTCGGCCTGGTGGCCGCGCTGACCGCCGAGGTCGCACGGCGGGCGCCCGAAGCCGCGGAGTACGTGCACCGCGGGTCCACCAGCCAGGACATCCTCGACACCGGCGCCATGCTGGTCTCGGCACGGGCGCTGCGCCTGGTGCTGGCGGACCTGCGGGCCGCGGCCGGCGCGCTGGCGCGGCTGGCGGCCGCGCACCGGGACACCGCGATGCCCGGCCGGACACTCGCCCTGCACGCGGTGCCGACCACCTTCGGGCTGAAGGCCGCGGGGTGGCGGCAGCTCGTGCTGGACTCCGTCGCGCGCCTGGAGGCGGTGGCCGACCACGGGCTGCCGGTCTCCCTGGGCGGTGCGGCCGGCACGCTGGCGGGCTACCTCCAGTACGCGGCCATGGCGCGGGCGGGCGGCGGGGGAGCGCCTGCCGACGGCGGCGCCGGCTCGCTCGGCTCCCTGGGCGCCCTCACGGACGCCTTCGCCGCGGAGACCGGTCTCGCGCGGCCGGTGCTGCCCTGGCACGCGCTGCGCACCCCGATCGCCGACCTGGGCGCGGCCCTGGCCCACACCGCGGGCGCGCTGGGCAAGATGGCCGCGGACGTCCAGGTGATGGCGCGCACCGAGGTCGGCGAGGCCACCGAGCCCGGCGGCGCCGGGCGCGGCGCGTCGTCGGCGATGCCGCACAAGGCCAACCCGGTGCTGGCGACGCTCATCCGGTCGGCCGCGGTGCAGGTGCCCGCGCTCAGCTCGGTCCTGGCGCAGTGCATGCCGGCCGAGGACGAGCGCTCGGCCGGGCTGTGGCACGCCGAGTGGCAGCCGCTGCGCGAGTGCCTGCGGCTGACCGGCGGCGCCGCCCGCGCCGCCGCCGAGCTGGCCGCGGGCTTGAGCGTGCACCCGGCGCGGATGCGCGCCAACCTCGACGCCACGGCCGGGCAGATCGTCTCCGAGCGCCTCGCCGCCCACCTCGCGCCGCTGCTCGGCAGGGCCGCCGCCCGGGACCTGCTCACCGCGGCCGCCCTGGCCGCCCGGCGCACCGGACGCCCGCTCGGCGACGTACTGGCCGAACAGCCCGCGGTCGGCGGCGTCCTGACCCGCGGCGAACTGGCCGGACTGCTCGACCCCGAGCAGTACACCGGCGTCGCCGGCCCCCTGGTCGACCAGGCCCTCCGCCAGTGACCCCGCGGCCCCTGCCACGACCGAGCCCCCACGCTTCCGCCCGCTCCCGCCCGCCGTGCCGTACGACCCGGGCCGGCGCCACCGCGCCCGCCCGCCGCACCTGCCGCATCCCATCGCCCCCGCCGGAGGATTCCATGCCGCCCCTGCCGCCCGCCCGTGTCGTCCGCGCCGTCGAAGGCGTGCGCTCGGCCCTCCAGGGCCTGACCCGCAAGATCGCACCGCCGCCGTTCGCCCTGCTGGAGCTGGTGCAGGGCGCGATGGTCAGTCAAGCCCTCTACGTGGCCGCCGAGTTGCGGGTCGCGGAGGCCCTGACCGGTGGCCCGCTGCGGCCGGAGGAGCTGGCGCGGCGGACTGGCGCCGAAGCCGACACCCTGCACCGGGTGCTGCGGCTGCTGGCGAGCTACGACGTGTTCACCGAGCTGAAGGACGGCCGGTTCGCGCTCACCCCGATGGCGCGGGCCCTGGTCGAGGACGCGCCGATGTCGATGCGCGGCATCGCGCTGCTGATGGGCCACCCCATCCACTGGGAGGACTGGGGCTGCCTGGTCGACGCGGTGCGCACGGGTGAGCCCAGCCTGCCCAAGCTGCGCGGCATGGGCGCGTTCGACTACCTGGAGGCCAACCCCGAGTACGGGGCGGTCTTCACCGCCGGGATGGGGGCGATGTCGGCCACGGAGACCGAACCGCTGCTCGCCGCCTACGACTTCAGCCGCTTCGGCACCGTGGTCGACTTCTGCGGCGGCCGCGGCGACCTGCTCGCCGGGGTGCTGAAGAAGGTGCCCTCGGCGCGCGGCATCCTGTCCGACCCGCGGGTGGGCACCAACGGCGCCGCCGCCTTCCTGGCCGAGCAGGGCCTGTCCGAGCGCTGCGCCGTCGCCGACGGCGGCCTGTTCGACCCGGTGCCGCCGGGCGGTGACGCCTACCTGCTCAAGCACATCGTGCACGACTGGCCCGAGCCGCAGGCCCTGGAGATCCTCACCAACGTGCGCAAGGCGATGAACCCCGGCGGGCGGCTGCTGGTGATGGAGATGGTCGTCCCCGACCGGCGCAACAGCCCGCACGCCGGCAAGCTCACCGACCTGTGGCTGATGCTGCTGGTCGGCGGCAAGGAACGCACCCGCGCCCAGTACGCGGAGCTGCTGGCCAAGGCCGGGTTCACGCTGGAGCGCGTGGTGCAGACCGCGTCGGCGCTGTCGGTGGTGGAGGCGTCCGTACGCTGAGCCCGCACGGCACGCAGCCGGCCCCGCGGCCTCTTCTTGAGGCCGCGGGGCCGGTGCACGTGGTGGACCCGGCCGGGCCTCAGCCCGTGCCGAGTCGGAAGCCGACCCCGCGCACCGTCACCACCCAGCCGCTGCCGCCGAGTTTGCCGCGCAGGCTGCTGACGTGCGTGTCGATGGTGCGGCGGGACCAGGAGTCGCCCCACACCTGCTGGAGCAGCTGCTTGCGCGGGATGACCGTGTCCGGCTGGGACGCCAGCAGGTAGAGCAGGTCGAACTCCTTGCGGGTCAGCGCCACCGGCTCGTCGTCCACGCTGACCTCGCGCGAGTCGACGTCGATGTGCAGCCGCCCGTGCCGGATGTCCCGGGCCGCGGCCGGCTCCCACCGGGTGCGCCGCAGCACCGCCTCCATCCGCGCCATCAACTCCCGCAGCCCGTACGGCTTGGTGACGTAGTCGTCGGCGCCCGCGTGCAGCCCGAGCACGCAGTCCAGCTCGGAGCGGCGGGAGGTGACGATGATGATCGGCACCCGGCTGACCGCGCGCAGGGCGCGGCAGACCTCCAGCCCGTCGAGGTCGGGCAGGTCGAGGTCGAGCAGCACCATCTCGACGTCCTCGTACGCGGTGAGGGCGGCGCTGCCGTGGCCGACGCCGACCGGGTCGTGGCCGTGGCGCCGCAGTTGGGCGGTGAGCGACCCGGCGCGGTCGGCGTCCGCGTCCACCACCAGGACGCGCTGCCCGGCGGGTGCGGGAGCCGCCGGCGCGGGCCCGGCCGCCGGTACGGCCACGGGCCCGGCCGCGAGGAGGGGCCCGCGGGGTTCCAGCAGGGCCCGTGACGGTGTCTGACGCATGCCTTCCCCCTGGGGTGTGCTCCGCTGGTCCACTGGTCCGCGGTGGTGCGGCCGGCCCGTCCCGCGGGCCGGGCGGGCGCGGCTACGGACGGGTGGCCGGCTGCGCGGCCGGCTCCGGACGGGAGGCCGACAGCGGCTGCCCGGGGTTCAGGACCCACGCCGAGTCGTGCCGGGTGAAGCCGACCCGCGGGTAGTAGCCGACCGCGGCGGGCGCCGACAGCAGCACCACCTTGGCGTCCGGGGCCTGCCGCCGGGTCTCCTCCATCAGCGCCAGGCCCACTCCGGCGCGCTGGTGGGAGCCCGCGACCGCGATGTCCGACAGGTAGGTGACGTAGGAGAAGTCCGAGACACTGCGGGCGATGCCGATCAGCGCGCCGTCGGCGTCCCGGGCCACCACCACGAGGTTCGCCTGCCGCACCATCGCGGCCATCCGCTCCCGGTCGCCGACCGGCCGCCGCTCGCCCAGGCCCGAGGAGTGGTAGACCGCCAGCGCCTCGTCCAGGTCCAGGTCGCCTCCCTCGACCCGCTCGGTCTTCCAGGTCGGTTCAGTCGTCCCGCTCATTGAGCTTCTCCAATCGCCGTCGTATGACGTCATGGTGGGTCAGGAAGCGCTCGGGGCGCGGCGCGTCCCGCAGGGTGATGCCCTCCTCGGCCAGGGTGTCGGCGAACGGCCGGCCGGTGGCGGCCGTACGGTTCGCCGCGGCCTGCGCCGAGCGGTAGGCCCGCTCCCGGTCGGCGCCCCCGCCGAGGAGGTCGTAGAGGACCGCGGAGCTGTGGACGAGCCCGCCGGTGCGGTCGACGGCCGCCCGCATCCGGTCGGCGTGCACCTCCAGCCCGGCCACCAGCTCCGCGGCCCGGGTCGCCTGGAAGTGGCCGACCGACAGGCTGTCGGGCAGGATGACCCGCTCCACGGACTGGTGGGCCAGGTCGCGTTCGTGCCACAGGGCGACGTTCTCCAGCGCCGCGGTGGCGTAGCCGCGCAGCAGCCGGGCCAGGCCGCACAGCCGCTCGCTGGTGGTGGGGTTGCGCTTGTGCGGCATGGCGCTGGACCCCTGGTAGGCCGCCGCCCGCCCCTCCTCCACCTCGGCGACCTCGGTGCGCTGCAACAGCCGCAGCTCCAGGGCGATCTGCTCCACGCACGCCCCCAGCGCCGCCACCGCCTGGAGCAGTTGGGCGTGCCGGTCGCGGGCGACGACCTGGCTGGGGGCGGGCTCGATGCCCAGGCCCAGCGCCTGGCAGACGTGGGCCTCCACGGCCGGGTCGATGAGCGCGTAGGTGCCCACCGCCCCGGAGACCGTCCCCACCGCGACGGCCTCCCGGGCCGCGGCCAGCCGCCGCAGCGACCGGTCGACGGCGAAGGCGTGGCCGGCGAGCTTGTGGCCGAAGGTGGTCGGCTCGGCGTGCACTCCGTGGGTGCGGCCGATCATCAGCGTGTCCCAGTGCTCCAGCGCCCGGTCCACCAGCACCCCGCGCAGCCGCCGCCCGGCCGCCGCCAGCAGGTCGGTGGCCCGCGCCAGGGTGTGGCCGAGCGCGGTGTCCACCAGGTCGTAGCTGGTCATGCCGAGGTGCACCCAGCGGGCCGAGGACGCCGGCATGTCCTCGCAGTACGCCGCGAGGAAGGAGAGCACCTCGTGGTCGCGTTCCTTCTCGAACTCCGCGACCCGGTCGGCGCGCGGCACCCGCGCCGCGCGGATGTCCGCCAGCGCGTCCTGCGGCACCCGGCCGAGCCGCACCTGCGCCTCGGTCGCGAGAATCTCGACGCGGACCCAGGTCGCGTACCGGGCCTGGTCGGTGAACAGGTCCGACATCTCGGGCAGGGTGTAACGGGGGATCATGGCACGACCTCGTCTCCGTGGGGCGTCGGGCTCGAACGGCCGGTGGGGGTCTTGCAGGCGGTGTTGCCGGCGGCGTCGCAGGGGCCCTTGGCGGGGGCCTGTGCGGGGGACGTGCGGGCGGGTCAGTACACCTCGAAGTACTCGCGCTGCTCCCACGGCGTGACCTCGTCCCCGGCCGAACCGGTCGCCGCGCACCAGCTGGTGAAGCGCCGCAGCTCGCTCTCCTTGAGCTCGACCAGGCACGCCTTGAGCGGGTCGCCGAGCAGCCGCTCGGCGCGGCCGGCGCGGAAGGCGGCCAGCGACTCGGCCAGCGACTGCGGCACCAGCTCCGGCGCCGCGCCCGCCGCCCGGGGCACGCGCCCGGTGTCGGCCGTGCCGGCCAGCCCCTCCAGGCCCGCGAACAACTGCCCGGCGATGGCCAGGTACGGGTTGGCGCACGGCTCCGCGCCGCGGTTCTCGATGTGCGCGCCGGCGCCGCCGCCGACCATGCGCAGCATGGCGCTGCGGTCCTCCCGGTTCCAGTCGACCCGGGTGGGCGCCAGGGTGTGGCGCGGGCCGAGCCGCCGGTAGCCGTTGACCGTGGGCACCGACAGCAGGAACAGCTCCCGGCTCCAGGCCAGCAGCCCGTCCGCGTACGCCTTGGTCTGCGGCGACAGGTCGCCGGCCGGGCCCTCGGCGGCGAACAGGCCCCGGCCGGTCGCGGTCTCCCGCACGGACTGGTGCAGGTGCCAGCCGCTCGGGTCGAAGGAGTCCAGCAGCGGCAGCGACATGAAGGAGGCGTGGTGGCCGCGCCGCGCGCAGAACCGCTTGGTGGCAGTGCGGAACAGCAGCATCGCGTCGGCGGTGTCGAGCGCGGACATCGGGCTGAAGGTGCACTCGACCTGGCCGGGGCCCGACTCGTGCTCCACCGAGCGCAGCGGCAGCCCCAGTTCGAGCAGGTGCAGCGCGAGCGGGTCGGTGATCGGGGCGACGGAGTCGTAGCGGGCGTCCAGGTTGAACTGGTAGCCGGCGTTGACGGCCGCGGCGCGCGGCGCCTCGCCCTGGCGGCCGAACCCGTTGCCCGCGTTGCCCGGGGCGCCGTCGAGCAGGCGGGTGAGGTACCACTCGACCTCCAGCCCGACCACCGGCGCGTACCCCTGCTCGGCGTACGCGGCCTGGGTGCGGCGCAGCACCGCCCGCGAGGACAGCGGGTGCGGGGTGCCGTCGCGCAGGTACTCGTCGCCGATCACCCAGGCGGTGCGCGGCCCGTCGCCGGGCAGCAGCTGGAAGGTCAGCGGGTCGGGCACCAGGATGAAGTTGCCCGCGCCGGCGATCTCCGCCACGCCGATGCCGGGCTCGCCGAGGAAGTCCACCGCGACCGCGTGGCCGGTGTCGAAGACGAAGGGCCCGGGGCTGAAGTTCATGCCGTGGCGCAGCACCGAGCGGAAGGCGTCCGCGGTGAGCGTCTTGGACCGGGCCAGGCCGTGCGGGTCGGGGAAGACCAGCCGGACGAGGTCGACCTCCCCGAGGCGGGCCTCGATCCGTTCGGCGACGGCGGACTGCTCATCGCTCCACAGCCCGTGGGCGGCGACGAAGCACGGGCTTCCGACGCTGTCCTCGGCGGACACGGAGCGCCAAGACCGGGTGTACACGGTTCACAGGGTCCTTTCGGTGGCGGCCACCAGTTCGTGCGGCGCGCGGGGCGGGGGGAGCTGTCCGAGGGCCGACTCCAGCCGGCGGGCCGCCTCGATCACCGGCTCGTCGGCCCCGAAGGCGCCGACGAGCTGGACACCGACCGGCAGCCCGGCGCGGGTCAGCCCGGCCGGCAGGGTGAGGGCGGGCTGACCGGTCAGGTTGAACGGGTAGGTGGCCGGCGACCACGCCAGCCACAGCAGGTCACGGGGGTCGGCGGCCCACGTCGGCGCGATGGCGCCCGCCTCGAACGGCTCGACGGGCACCGTGGCCATGGCCAGCAGCTCGTGGCGGGCCATGACCGCGCGCAGCCGGACCCGGGTGCGCTGCCGCACCTCCTCGGCGCGCAGCACCGCCGCGCCGGTCAGGCGCCGCCCGTAGCGGACCACCTCCAGCCGGCCCGGGTCGCACAGCTCCTCGTCCCGCGCCGCCGTGCCGGCCGCCTCGGCGGCGGCCAGGATGTCGACCAGGGCCGGGTACAGGTCGGTGCACCGCACCTCCACCGGCTCGACGAGGTAGCCCAGTTCGGCCAGCGCGGACCGGGCCCGCTCCGCGACCCGGCGGACCTCGTCGCTGGTGCCGTCCCACTCGATCCAGCCGACGCGCCGGGCGGCGCCCCGCGGGGGCGCCTCGATCGAGCCGAGCCCGGAGTCGGGGTCGCCGGGGTGCGGGCCGCCGGCCGCGGCGGCCAGCGCGGCGGCCTCGGCCACCCCGCGGGCCAGCGTGCCCTGGTGGGACAGCCGGTCCGCGCAGCCGGGCACGTAGGGGATCAGCCCGTACGACGGCTTGTAGCCGACCACGCCGCAGAACGCCGCGGGAATGCGGACCGAGCCGGCCCCGTCGGTGCCGAGCGCGCCGTCGCCGAGCCCGGTGGCCACCGCCGCCGCCGCGCCGCCGCTGGAGCCGCCGGCCGTCCGCGCCGGGTCGTACGGGTTGCCGGTCGGCGGCGCGACCCGGCTGACCGTCGACGCGCTCCAGCCGTACTCGGAGGTGGTCGTCTTGCCGATGACGATCGCACCGGCCGCCCGCAGCCGCGCGACGGCCGGGGCGTCGGCGCGCTCCCGCCGGTTGGCCAGGAAGGAGCCGCGGGCGGTGGGCAGGTCGCGGGTCTGGAGCAGGTCCTTCACCGAGACCGTGACGCCCAGCAGCGGCGCCCCCGTCCAGGCGTCGGCGCCGCGCTCGGCGATGCGCAGGTCGGCGGCCTCGGCGGCGCGCAGCGCCTCCTGCCCGGCCACCGCGACGAACGCGCCCAGGGTGTCGCGCTCGTGCGCGGCCGCCAGGACCGAGCCGACGTGCTCCACGACGGTGGTCTCGCCCCTGCGCAGCCGGTCCTTGAGGGCGCCGAACGCCTCGGCGGCGGTCATCGGACCGCGCCCGCGGGGTCGGACAGCGCGGCGCCGCTGCCGGCCGGGCAGGTGATCGTCCGCCAGTGCCACCCGGCGTCGAAGGACGTCACCGCCAACGGCACGCCCTTCGCGACGAGTCGGGCGGCCAGTCCGGTCGCGCGGGCGAGCAGGCCCGACACCCGGTGGGCGACCAGCAGGTCCTCCTCGTCGAACGGGGCGCCCGCGCAGCGCAGCAGCCGCAGGTCGATGAAGCCGTTGAAGACCCGGCCGCCCACCTCGACCGCCTGCGGCGAGCGGATGGAGAAGCGGACCTTGTTGGTGACGTGCCCGTGGTGGTGCTGGTCGGAGAAGAACGCGACGTCGGGAATGGTGGGCGGCACGAAGTGGTCGCGGGCCACCACCGCCGGGTCCCGGGGGAGGTTGCCGGGCACGAAGTGCCAGGAGTTGTACTGCATGCGCGAGGACATCGCCCAGGCCGCGTCCGCGAGCGTCGCGGCCGAGCCGCCGAAGTGGGCGCGGGCCTGCTCCCGCGGCACCACGCAGCAGAAGTAGCGGGTGATGTCCCAGTCGCAGATCTCCGCCCAGCGCTCCTCGCGCATCCGCTCCACGAGGTCGGGCAGCGACCGCATCCCGCGGCTCATCGCGAAGTCGGCACGGAACTCCTCGGCGCAGGCGGCCACCGTCTCGTACAGCAGCGACTCCAGGCCGGTGGCGAAGGAGCCGTGCGGTTCGGCCAGCCACAGCGGGCCCGCCCCGCCGGGCAGGCCCAGCTCGCCGAGGCTCGCGCCGGCCAGCGGCAGCCGCCCGGCCAGGCGGGCGGCCAGCCGCGCGTCGCGCTCGCGCACCGCGTCGGTGTCGGCGCCCACGCGCTCGATCTTGTGCATCAGCGGGCCGTGGATCTCGCGGTAGAGCCGTGCGGTGCCGAGCAGTTGGCGGCGGCGGGCGCCCAGCGCCTCGGCGAGCGCGGCCAGGTCCGCCACCCGGTGCGAGGCGGCCGCGGCGACGGGTGTGCCGCCGGGGACGGCTTCGTAGGCCACCCGGACCCGCTCCAGCATCGCCGCGACGTGGTCCAGGCCGAGCTGGGTGCCGTTGGCCTCCTCGACGCGGCCGAAGCCGGCCGAGCGGATCAGCAGCGTCAGCGCGATCAGCATCTGCACGTCGCTGTCCGACCACAGCTCCAGCGGCAGGCCCTTCAGGCTGCTGAGCACGCAGTCGGGGTGGCCCGGCCACAGGGTCTTGCCGGTGATGGTGTTCTGGTCGCGGAAGTTGGTGTACCTGCGGTCGTCCTGGTACAGCACGAACGGGGCGGTGCGCAGGGCCGCCTCCCTCGCCTGCTCGACCAGTTCGTCACGGCCCTTGCCGCCCTGCCGGTCCAGCCAGCCGCGGCAGTCCGCCAGGGTCCGGGCGGTGCGGACGGCGGCCCGGTCCAGCCGGTCCTGGTAGGCGTCGGCGGCCTGCCGCGACCACGGCACCCGCAGCACCCCGCCGACCAGTTCGGAGCGGTCGAGCGGCCCCTGCGCCGGGGCGCGCAGCACCACCCGGCCGCCCTTGGTCAGGCCCAACTCGCCGAGGAAGACCGGCTCGTCGGCGTCGGTGCCGGTGCCGGTGCCGTTGCCGGTGTCGGTCTCCGCGTCGGTGTCGGTGGCGGGGACGGGGACGGTCGGGGCGTCCGGGGCGTCCGGGTCGGGCGTCCGCCAGGTCAGCCCCCACAGGGCCATGACCGCGGCCTCGTCGGAGGTGCTCAGCGCCCGCAGCTGGACGTCCGGCGGCACGTGCCCGTCGAGGCCGAGCAGGACCTCCACCGCCGCCCGCGGGCCGGCCGCCGTCCGCGCCCGCTCCCACACCCGGCCGAGCAGCCCGGGGAAGCCCGCGGCCGCCTCGCGTGTCCGGTCCGG
Organism: Actinacidiphila sp. bgisy144; assembly: GCF_057708105.1. Lineage (NCBI taxonomy): Bacteria > Bacillati > Actinomycetota > Actinomycetes > Kitasatosporales > Streptomycetaceae > Actinacidiphila > Actinacidiphila sp. bgisy144. The sequence continues at coordinate 186,977 of NZ_JBYIRM010000017.1, forward strand.
GCCGGCGGCGGCGCCCGCGGGCGTGCCGAGCCGGCTGGGGCGGCGGCTGATCCGCTTCCTCGCGTTGGCCGCGCGGCGGCTGCCGCGCTCCGGCGACCCGCTCACCGGGTCGCCGCGGGGAACTCGACGAGGTTCCACAGGCTGTCGTCGGACGGCTTCCAGTCCTCGTCGACGTAGATGCAGTCCACCGGGCACTCCAGCACGCAGGCGGGGCAGCCCGAGCACAGCTCCGGGATGATCACCACGTCCAGGCCGCGGTCCACGATGGCGCCGAACTCCGCCGGACAGCCGCGCAGACAGCTGTCGCAGGTGATGCACTCGGTGGTCTCGATACGGCGCGGCGGCTTCCGCCAGCTGCTGCTGCGAGTCCGCGCGGCGATCCGCTCGGATCGGGCGGACCGGTCCGCCGGCAGTGCGTTCTCGCTCACGGGCACTCACCCTCCGGGTCACTTCGAGGTGTCCGTCACTGATGTCGACACATGCTTGCGGTGCCGTCTGGACCACGCGCGGAGCTTCGGTGGTGGCGGGCTCGACCGGCGTGTTCAACCGCCGCGGGCGCCGGTTGAACACCGCGCGGCGCGGCTACCGTCGCCGTGGCGGCGCGCCGCGGCGACCGGCCCCGGCCGCGCGCGGCCCGGCCGACCGGCAGGGAACCGACGACGAAGAGGAGCACCCGCGATGCCCCCGACTGCGGCGCCCAAGCTCATGATGTTCCTGGCGTTTAGGAACGACGCCGAGGAAGCCCTCGACTTCTACACCTCGCTGTTCGAGAACTCCGCGGTGCACCGGGTGGTGCGGGCCCGCGCCGGGGAGGCCGGCTGGCCGGAGGGCGTCCTCCAGCACGCGCTGTTCACGCTCGGCGGCCAGTCGTTCATGTGCACCAACATGCCGCCGCCCGGCGCGAAGGGCTACGAACTGGCGTCCTGGGACGCGTACGCCTTCTCGCCCGCGACCGCGATCTACGTGCAGTGCGACACCGCGGCGGAGTTCGACCGCTACCACGACGCCCTGGCGGAGAAGGGCGAGGTCATCATGCCGGCCGACGCCTACGAGTTCAGCGCCCGGTTCGCGTGGCTGACCGACCGGTTCGGGGTGTCCTGGCGGCTGAACCTCGCCCCGTCCCGCCGCCCGCGCACCAGCTGACCACCCCCCTGCGCGGCGAGGGCCCGGTCCGCCCCGCGGCGGACCGGGCCCACGTCGTGCCGGGCCGCTCAGCCCCAGTCGCCGGCCACCTGCTTGGTGGTGACGTTCAGGCGGTTGAAGAAGTTGGTCAGCGCGATCATCAGGACCAGGGCGGACAGCCCCTTCTCGTCGAAGTGCTCGGCGGCCGCGTCCCAGATCTCGTCCGGCACCTGGTCGCCGCGGTCCGACAGCCGGGTCGCGTGCTCGGCCAGCGCCAGCGCGGCCCGCTCGGCCTCGGTGAAGTACGGCGTCTCCCGCCAGGCGGCGACCGCGAACAGTCGCTCCTCGGTCTCACCGCCCTTGCGGGCGCCGCGCGAGCCGGAGTCGACGCACGGGCCGCACCCGTTGATCTGGCTGGCCCGCAGGTGCACCAGGTCGAGGGTCGTCTTCGGCACACCGCCGGAGTAGATCGCCTTGTACAGGTCCTGGATGGGCTGTGTGGCGTTGAGGACCACCGCGGGGTTGGTCAGGCGCGCTTCCATGTTCATCCCTTTCTACGGGAACGCAAGCGGCGCACGCTCGGCGGCGTGCGCCACTTCTACGACGAGCGGCGGCGGGCGAGTGTGACACCGCGCCGGCGGCGGAGCGGGGCCCGTCACACGCGGACGGCCCCGTTCGTCACAGTTGTGCGGGCCCCGGGCGCGAAGATGGACCCGGCGGCGGTCACGCACCGGCGGACGGCGAAGGGGAACGACGGTGGCCATGGACGACAACGACGAGCTCGCGCGCGCCTTCGAGGAGAAGCGCCCCCGGCTGCACGCGGTGGCGCAGCGCATGCTCGGCTCCACCGACGAGGCTGAGGACGCCGTGCAGGAGGCGTGGATCAGGCTGCACCGCAGCGACGCGGACGCGGTGGAGAACCTGGACGGCTGGCTGACCACGGTCGTGGGCCGGGTCTGCCTGGACATGCTGCGGGCCCGCAGCCGCCGCGAGGAGTTCTTCGAGGAGCACACCGAGGCGGCCGCGCCGGTGCCCACCGAGGAGAACGCCGACCCCGAGCAGGAGGCGGTGCTCGCCGACTCGGTCGGCCTGGCGCTGTCGGTGATCCTCGACACGCTCGACCCCGACGAGCGGCTCGCGTTCGTGCTGCACGACATGTTCGCGGTGCCGTTCGCGGACATCGCCCAGGTCATCGGGCGCAGCCCGGGAGCGACCCGGCAGCTGGCCAGCCGGGCCCGGCGGCGGGTGCACGGGGCCTCCCCGATGCACGACCTGCGCCGCCAGCACGAGGTGGTGGACGCCTTCCTGACCGCCGCGCGCAGCGGCGATTTCGACCGGCTGCTGACGCTGCTCGCGCCGGACGTCACCATGCACGCCGACGACACCGCCGTACGGATCGGCGCCGCCCCGATGACGCACGGCGCCCGCGGTGTGGCGGGCATCTTCTCCGGCGGCGCCGAGGCCGCCCGGGTGGCGCTCATCGACACCAGCGTGGGCGCGGTGTGGAAGGCGAAGAAGCGGGTGGTCGTGGCGTTCGACTTCACCATCACCGACGGCCTGATCACCGCCATCGACCTGGTGGGCGACCCCGACCGGCTCCAGGAGCTGGACATCGTGGTGCTGGGAGACTGACACCGCTCGCCGCCTACCGGCCCACCGGTCGACTTCGGCTGGGCGGTGCGCCGCTCCCGGGGTCCCACGGGCGCACGGCCCCGCGGTCCTACGGGCGCTGTGCCGCGGCCGGGAGCAGGCACTCCTCGGCGAAGGCCAGCGCCCGCAGGTGGTAGGCGCGGGCCGCCCAGCCCAGGCTGATGTTGTGGCCCGCGCCCGGCTGCCGGTCCACCAGCACCCGCCCGGCCGCGCCGAACGCCGCCGCGAGTTCGGCCAGGTCCGCGTTCTGGTGCCGCCACAGCAGCTCGTGCTCGGCGAAGGTGAAGCGCACCGGTACCCGTACCCGCGGCGCCAGCCGCGCCAAGGACGCGGGCCAGCCGGCGAGTTCGGCCGCCTCCCGGGCCGGCATCGGGGCGAGAAGGCCCGCGCAGGCCCGGAAGGCGCCCGGCGGGTAGAGCCGCAGCGGCCCCCAGCTCAGCCGCCGCCCGCCCGGGCCGGTGAACGGCACCGCCGCCCCGCCGGGCGCGGCGTACCGCAGGCCGCAGCCCGAGACGTCCACGCCCAGCAGGCGGTCGCCGTCCTCGGCACCGGCCGCCCACGCCAGCGCCGGCTTGGCGCCGAAGGAGTGGCCCAGCAGCAGCACCCCGGCGCCCACCGGGTGGGTGCGGGCGTAGCCGGCGACGGCCGCCCGCAGCACCGCGGCCTGCTCGGCCACCCCCATCCCCGCCGGGAGCGCCCCGGCCGACCTGCCGTAGCCGGGCCGGTCCACCGCGAGCACCGCATACCCCAGGTCCGCCCCGAGCCGCAGCAGCGACAGGCCCGGCCGTACCCGGGTGTCGAAGTAGCCCGCGGTCATGCCGCCGCCGTGCACCGCCACGACCAGCGCCCTGGGGGCGCCGGACGGTTCGCCCAGCAGCCCGGACAGCGTGACCCCGGCGCCTTCCAGGACGACGGGCCGGACCGGGCCGGCCGCGGCCACTACGCGGCGCGCCCGGCGCCGAACCAGCGGCCGAGCGCGGCCGCCAGCCCGTCGGGCGCGCCCTCGCCGGTCCACGCCACGTGCCCGTCCGGGCGGACCAGCACCGCCGCCAGCCCGGCCAGCGGGTCCGCGGTGCCCTCGACCGGTTTGGCGGCGGCGGTCACCACGTCGACGCGGTCGGACCAGGCAGCGGCGGCGGCACGCAGTACGGCGCTGTCGGCCAGGTCGAACAGCACGCCCCGCCCCGGGCGCAGCGGGCGGAAGGTGTCGCTCTCGCCGCCGGCCCCGCTCAGCGGCCGCTTGGGCAGCCGGCGCCCGAGCAGCGGGTGCGGCGGGTGCGCCTTTCCGGTGCCGTCCGCCGCGATGCCGCCGGGGCCGCCGGGATCGTCGGGGGCGTCGCCGAGGTCGTATCGGATGTCGAGGTGGCTGACGATCCCGGCCAGGTGCTGCCGGACCGCCTCGTGGGCGAGCAGTTCGGTGAACAGCGCGCGCAGCGAGTCCGACTGCTCGCCGCCGAGGAAGACGACGCCCTGCGCGTGGGTGTTCATCATCAGCCGCTCGCCGACCGCGTGCCGCTCGGCGTGGTAGCTGTCGAGCAGGCCGGCCGGCGCGGTGCCGCGGACGGTGGCGGCGAGCTTCCAGCCGAGGTTGGCCGCGTCCTGCACCCCCGTGCTCAACCCCTGGCCGCCGGCCGGGAGATGGACGTGCGCGGCGTCCCCGGCCAGCAGCACCCGGCCGCGCCGGTACTGCCCGGCCAGCCGGCTGGCGTCGCTGAAGGAGCTGACCCACTCGGCGCTGCCGCCGCTGATGTCCTCGCCGGTGATGCGCTGCCAGGCGGCGGCGACCTCGGCGAAGGTGACGTCGTCGGCACGCTCGCGGGCCGGGGTGCCGTGCGGGCAGACGATGATCCGGTCGACGCCCTCCTTCAGCGGCGCGGCCATCACCATGCCGTGCGGGAGGCGTTCGCCCAAAAACCGGGGGCGCAGCCCGCAGCCGACGACGTCGGCCAGGTACATCGCGCGGGTGGCGGGCAGCCCGGGGAAGTCGAAGCCGGCCGCCTTGCGGACCCGGCTCTGCCCCCCGTCGCAGCCCACGAGGTAGGAGGCGCGCAGCCGGCCGGCGCCCTGCGGGGTGCTGACGAGCGCCTCGACGGTGTCGCCGTCGAGGAAGCCGTCGGCCAGGCCGGTGACCTCCCAGCCGCGCCGGATGTCCGCGCCGAGCGCGCGCGCCCACGCCTCCAAAACGGCCTCGGTCTCGTTCTGGGGGATGCCGCGGGCGCCGAAGTGGGCGCCCGGCAGGGCGGTGTAGTCGAACTGCACGCCGCCGAAGTGCCCCATGGGGCTGGTCGCGAGCGTCTCACCCTGCCCGAAGGCCGGCAGCAGCCCGCGCTGGTCGAACACCTCCATGGCGCGGGCGGTGAAGCCCAGCCCCCGGGACTGGCCGGACGGCTCGGCCAGCTTGTCGATGACGATGACGCGGGCGCCGCCCAGGCGCAGTTCGCCCGCGAGCATCAGCCCTGTCGGTCCGGCGCCGACCACGACGACGTCGGTGTCCACCACGGACTGTGCCATGGCTGTCCTCCCTCTTCTCGTCCGTTCCCGCTCCGGTCGGTGCGGTGCTGGGCCGGGTCCGGCACATCCCGCCCCCATGGCCAGGGGCATGGGGGCGCCCCCGGCCGGCGGGGGCCGGCAGGCACGCTCTCCCCTTGCCTTCGGCGGGAGGTGCCGCCGGCGTTGCTGGCCGTCGGTACGGCTCGCTGCGCTCTGTTCCCCGGAGCCTCGCCTGGGAGGGACCCCCACCCTCCGCCTTGCGGTCGGGGGGACCTCCCAGGCCGGAGGCCATGGGGGGAGCACCGGGCCCCGTCGGCCCCCGCCCTTTGGGCGGGACGACGCTAGGTGTCGGACACGGCCCTGACGGCCGCGCCCGCACGGGGGCGCACGTGCGGGCGGCGGGGCGCGCCGAACCAGCGGCCGAGCGCGGCGTCCAAGCCGTCGCCGTCCCCGTTGCCGTCGCCGTCCTGTGCGCCGCCGACCCACACGACGTGGCCGTCCGGGCGCACCGCCACGGCCGCGACCCCGTCCCAGGTGCCCTGCTCGTCCCGCGCCGGCGCGGCCGTGACGAGGTCGACCCGGTCGTCCCAGCGCGCCCCGGCGGCCGGCGGCGGCGCCCCCAGGCCGAGCAGCAGTCCCCGCCCGGACCTGAGCAGTTCGAAGGTGGTGCACACGGCGCCGCCGACCCGCAGCCGGGCGTACGGCAGCCGCGCGCCGACCAGCGGATGGCCGCCGCCGCAGGTGGCGTAGCGGATGTCGAGGCCGCTGACCATCCCGGCGAGCCGGGCGCGCGCCGGCTCCTCGGCGAGCAGTTCGGCCAGCACCGCGCGCACCGGCTCCACCTCCGCCCCGCCCAGCAGCAGCGCCACCTGGGCGCGGATGTTGCCGAGCACGGCGGCGCCGACGGCGTGGCGTTCCAGGTGGTAGGTGTCGAGCAGCCCCGCGGGCGCCTCGCCGCGGACGGTGGCGGCGAGTTTCCAGCCGAGGTTGAAGGCGTCCTGGAGGCCGAGGTTGAGGGCCTGTCCGCCGGTGGGCATCTGCCGGTGCGCGGCGTCGCCCGCGTACAGCACCCGGCCGTGCCGGTACTGGGCCAGCAGCCTGCTCTCGTCGTCGAAGTGGTTGACCCACAGCGGCTTGCCGCCCCCGATGTCCTCGCCGGTGACCCGCTGCCAGGCCGCGGCGACCTCCTCGTACCGCACCGGGCCGGTGCGGGTGCGGGCCGCGCTGCCGAACTCGTGCACCATCACCCGGGTCACGCCGTCGGCCCGGCGGGCGGCGATGGCCAGGCCGCGCGGCAGCCGCTGGAAGCGCCGGTCGGGGATGTCGAGGCCGTCGACGTCGGCGCGCAGCAGTTCGCGGGCGGCGCCGTGGCCGGGGAAGTCCGCCCCGGTCAGCTGCCGCACGGTGGAGTCCTGCCCGTCGCAGGCGACCAGGTGGCTGCCGCGCAGCCGCACCGGCCGCCCGTCGCGCCCGACGGCCTCCACCTCCACCGCGTCCGGGTCCTGGGCCAGGTCGATCAGCCGCAGCCGGTGCCCGCAGCGGATGTCGGCGCCCAGCGACAGCGCCCACTCCTCCAGCACCGACTCGGTCCTGGTCTGCGGCACCTTCCACTGGCCCGGATACGGCGAGGGCAGCGTCAGGTCCAGCGGCACCCCGCCGAAGTGGCCGCGCGGCTCGTTCGGCGGGGTGCCGAGGTCCGGCAGCAGGCCGCGGCTGTCGAGGATCTCCATGGTGCGGGCGTGCAGCGTCGAGGCCCGCGACTCGGTGCTGGGCCGGTGGCGCTGCTCGACGACGGCCACCCGCACGCCGCGCAGGGCCAGTTCGGCGGAGAGCATCAGGCCGGCCGGCCCGGCGCCCACCACGATGACCTCGGTCCGCGTCGTGCGCGGGGCGGCCATCTCAGCTCTTCCGTTCCGCGTAGTCCTTGGCGTGGCCCAGTGTGGCGCGGCTGTTGGTGCTCAGCGCGTCGTGCACGTAGGCCCGGGCGTCCGCGACGGTGGCCTGCGCGCCCAGGATCGCGGCGATGTTGGCGGTGTTGATCGACACCGTGTGCTGCGAGCCGGCCTCGGTGGTGCCCCGGCCGGTGTCGGTGAACGTCCACAGGCCGGTGTGCAGCGTCATCAGCGCGGGCAGCGTGACCTGCTTGTACGCGATCCGGTCCGGTGCGAACGCCACCCGGTAGGACTTGGTGGTGTGCACCGAGCCGTCCTTGGCGCGGGTGTCCATCTCCAGGGTCTGCAACCCCGGGGAGGGCTCGCCGAAGCGGACGGTGGCCACGTGCGGCAGCCGCTCGGGCCACCGGGCGGCGTCGTTGACGAAGTCGAAGACGTCCTTGGCGGCGCCCTCGACCTCGACGGTGTCGGTGAAGGAGAAGACCAGGTCCTGTGCCTCGGCGGCGTGCACCCGCTCGACGTTCTCCTTCAGCGCGGCCAGCTCCGAGGTGCTGTTGGTGTCCACCGCCCGGTCGATCCACCGCAGCGACTCCGGGTCGTCGCCGACCGCCCGGTAGTCGTGCAGCAGCCGGACCCGCGCGGCGGCCCCGTCCAGCGGCTCGACGATCCAGGTGCCGCCCATCGCGGCCACCGGCGGGGTGCTGACCTCCTGCCGGAAGGTGATGCGCAGCGCGTCGGGGTCCAGGGTGCGGCGCGACGTCCAGTTCTTGGCCTCGCCGTTCGCGGTGGCCCAGATGCGGATGCGCTCGGTGCCGTGGCCGGTGTCCTCCTGCTCGACGTGGATGGTGGGCGGGAAGATCTGCGGCCAGTGGCGCACGTCCGCCAGCAGCCGGTAGACGGTGGCCGCGGGCGCGGCGATGGTGGTCTCGTGCTCGACCTCGCGTGTCGTCACGGGCACTGCTCCTTGTCCGGTCCTCGTCCGCTGTCCGGACGGTGGTCAGAAGTTGCCGAGGCCGCCGCAGACGTTGAGCGCCTGCGAGGTGATGGAGGCGGCGGTGTCGGAGGCCAGGTAGCCGATGAGGCCGGCGACCTCCTCGGGGGTGCTGTAGCGGCCGAGCGGGATCTTCGCCTGGAACTTCGCCAGGATCGCCTCCTCGCTGGTGGCGTAGGCGGCGGCGTACCCCTGCCGGACCCGCTGCGCCATCGGCGTCTCCACGTATCCCGGGCAGACCGCGTTGACGGTGATGCCGGTGGGCGCCAGCTCGTTGCCGAGCGCCTTGGTGAAGCCGACGACGCCGTGCTTGGAGGCGGAGTACGGGGCGCCCAGCACGACGCCCTGCTTGCCCGCGGTGGAGGCGACGTTGATGATGCGGCCGTGGCCGCGCTCCCGCATGCCGCCGGTGGTCAGCACCTCGCGGCTCATCCGGAAGACGCTGGTGAGGTTGGTGTCGATGACGTCGTGCCACAGGTCGTCGGCGATCTCCGCGGTGACCCCGCCGCCGGACCGGCCGGCGTTGTTGACCAGCACGTCGATCCGGCCGTAGGTGTCGACCGCGGCCTGTACGAAGGCGGCGACCGAGGCGCCGTCGCGGACGTCGAGCACCTGGCCGGCGGCCTCGCAGCCGTCGGCGCGCAGGGACTTGGCGGTCGTCTCGACGTCGGAGCCGGTACGCGCGCCGAGGAACACCCGGTGCCCCTGCGCGGCCAGCAGCCGGGCGCTCGCCAGGCCGATGCCGCTGGTGGCACCCGAGACGAGCGCGACACGGGAAGTGGACTGTGCCATGGCGTGGGTCCTCTCAGGCGGCGCGGCCGGCGGCCAGCAGCTCGTTGACGGTGCTGATCAGCTCGCGGGGGGTCAGGGCGTCGGTGAGGATCTCGTCGTCGAGCGCGATGCCGTACTCGCGCTCGATGCAGCCGCCCGTCTCCAGCAGCGCCAGCGACTCGTAGCCCAGCTCCTCGAAGGTGGTGTCGAGGATGTCCTCGTCCAGGTCGAGGCCCTCCTCGGCGCCGGCGGCCTTCAGGAGGATGTGCTTGAGGTCCTCGAAGGTGAACTGGCGGTCCGTCATGTCGATATGTCTCCTTCGTCTCGGGGTGGCGGGGCCGGCGGCCCGGCCGCTCAGGCCGCGGCGCGCACCACCACGGCGGAGTTGAAGCCGCCGTGGCCGCGGGCCACCACCAGTGCGGTGCGCAGCCGCGCGGCCCGCGGCTGGTGCAGCACCAGGTCCAGGTCGTACTGCGGGCAGGGGTCCACATGGACGGTGGGCGGGATGACCCCGGCGCGGATGGCCAGCAGCGCGCAGGCGACGTCCAGCGGCCCGGCGCCGGAGTACAGCCGGCCGGTCATCGTCTTGGGCACGGTCACCGGGACCGCGCCGGACCCGAAGACCGCGCTGATCGCCTCGGCCTCGGCGCGGTCCAGCTCCGGCACGCCCGCGCCGTCGGCGAAGACCACGTCCACCTCGCCCGGCGCGGTGCCCGCGTCCTGAAGCGCGACACCGATCGCGGTGCGCAGGGTGGGGCCGCGGCCGCTGCCGGGCGGCGGGTCGAACGTCGTGCCGTACCCGGCGATCTCGCCGTACACCCGCGCGCCGCGCGCCGCGGCCGCCGCGGCGGACTCCAGGACCAGGATCGCCCCGCCCTCGCCCGGCACATAGCCGTGCGCGTCGCGGTCGAACGGCGTGTACGCGCGGGTGGGTTCGTCACTGGTGGCCAGCTGCCCGCCGGCCAGCTGCGCCACCCAGCCCCACGGGCACAGCGACGCGTCCACCGCGCCGCTCACCACCAGCGGCGTGCCCTTGCGCACCAGCCGCCTGGCCTGCGCCAGCGCGTCCAGGCCGCCGGCCTGGTCGCTCACCACGACACCGCTGGGCCCCTTCATCCCGTGCCGGATGGAGATCTGGCCGCTGTTGACCGCGTAGAACCAGGCGAACGACTGGTAGGCCGAGACGAACTGGCTGCCCCGCGACCACAGTTTGCGCAGCTCGCCCTGGCCGAACTCGAAGCCGCCCGCGTGGCTGGCGGTCACCACCCCCATGTCCAGCGGGTCGAACGACGCCGGGTCCACCCCGGCGTCCGCCAGCGCCCAGTCCGCCGCCGCCAGCGACAGCCGGGTCACCCGGTCGGTCTGCGGCAGCAGCCGGCCCGGCAGGTGGTCGGCGGCCTCGAAGCCCGGTATCTCCCCGGCCAGTTGCGCCGGGTAGCCCGACGGGTCGAACCGCGTGATGCGGCCGATGCCGCTCTTCCCGCCGCGGGTGGCCGCCCAGTAGTCCGCGGCGCCCAGCCCGTTCGGGGCGGCGACGCCCATCCCGGTGACCACGACCGACGTCATACGGTGCTCCTTCGCGCGCCGGTGAGCACCATGGCGCTCTGGAACCCGCCGAAGCCGCTGCCCACCGTCAGCACCGAGCCGACCGGCTGCTCGCGTGCCGTCAGCGGCACATAGTCCAGGTCGCACTCCGGGTCGGGGGTGTGCAGGTTGGCGGTGGGCGGCACCACGTCGTGCTCCATCGCCAGCGCGCACGCGGCGATCTCGATGGAGCCGATGGCGCCCAGCGAGTGGCCCACCATCGACTTGATCGAGCTGATCGGCGTGCGGTACGCGTGCGCGCCCAGGCTCTTCTTGAACGCGGCGGTCTCGTGCCGGTCGTTCTGCCGGGTGCCGGAGCCGTGCGCGTTGACGTAGTCGATGTCCTCCGGCGCGGTCCTCGCCTCCTCCAGCGCGACCCGGATCGCCTCGGCCATCTCCGCGCCGTCCTTGCGCAACCCGGTCATGTGGTAGGCGTTGGAGCGGGTGGCGTAGCCGGCGACCTCGGCGTACACGTGCGCGCCGCGCCGCCGGGCGTGCTCCAGCTCCTCCAGTACGAAGAACGCCGAACCCTCGCCGAGCACGAAGCCGTTGCGGGTGCCGTCGAAGGGGCGCGAGGCGTGCTCCGGGTCGTCGTGCCGCGGGGTGGTCGCCTTGATCGCGTCGAAGCACGCCATCGTGATCGGCGAGATCGGGGCGTCCGCGGCCCCGGCCACCATGACGTCCACGGCGCCCTCGCGCACCAGCTCCACGCCGTAGCCCACGGCGTCGATACCCGAGGTGCACCCGGTGGAGACCACCGTCGCCGGCCCCTCGGCGCCCACCGCCCACGCCACCTCGGCGGCGAAGGAACTCGGCGCCAGGTAGTCGTACAGGTGCGGCACGGCGTAGCGGTGGTCGACCAGGTCCAGCCGGCCGCCGTCGCTGACCACGCGGTACTCCTCGTCGAGCCCCATGGTCGCGCCCACCGCGCTGCCGACGACCACCCCGACCCGGTGCGGCGCCAGCGCCGCCGGCTCGGCGCCGCTGTCGGCGACCGCGCCGCGCGCGGTGACCACGGCGAACTGCGCGGCGCGGTCCATCCGCCGCACCTCCTGCGGGCTGAGCCCGTACGCCAGCCCGTCGAAGTCGGCCTCGGCCGCCACCCGGGAGCGGAACGGCGACGGGTCGAAGAAGGTGATGCCGCGGGTGGCGGTGCGCCCCTCGCTGATCAGTGCCCAGAAGTCCGCCCGGCCCAGGCCGCCCGGGGCGAGCACCTCCAGCCCGGTGATGACGACCCGACGCCCCGTCATGCGCCGGCCTGCCAGTGGTAGAAGCGCGTGGCCATGGCGTCGGCGGGGGAGCGCCAGGTCGCCGGGTCGTAGGCGCCGATGAAGGGCTTCAGGTCCGCGCTGATCCCGACGAACCGCGGGTCGTCCTTGGCCGCCTCGATCCGCGGGCCGCCGTCGTCCGACGCGAAGTCCTGGAGGTGGAAGTACAGCCCGCGGTAGGCGAAGAGCTGCCTGCGCCGGGTCCCCATCCGGTGGGGCATGTCGGTCTCGTCGAACTCGCCGAACAGCCGCGCGACATCGCGGCTGGACTCGATGGCCATCCGGGCCACGATCAGCGTGCTGTGCATACCTGGCTCCTTGAGGTCGGCACGGGACGTTTCTGGGCGTTTCTGGGCGTTCACGGGGTGCGCGGGGGTGCGGGTGGGGTGCGCGGGGTGCGCGGGGCGGGCCGCCGCCGGGACCGGACGGGTGCGGCCCGGTCCCGGCGGGGGAGCGGCGCCGGGAAGCGCCGGTGCTACTCGCCGGCCGCGCGCGTCTGCACCACGCGGTAGCCGTTCCAGTCGCTCTCGGTCGTCAGCGCCGCCACGCGCGCCTCGGACTTCAGCCGGGCCTCGGACTTCTCCGCCTCCGGCGCCGCGCGGAACGCGTCGTAGGCGTCCTTGCCGTCCCACTGCGAGTAGACGACGGCGAAGGGACCGTCCAGGAAGCGGGCCCGCAGCCCCTTGAAGACGCTGTGCGAGCGGTAGCCGGGCACGTCGGCCAGCCAGGCGCGGCCCTCGCCCAACTCGGTGACCAGGTCCTCGTGGTCGCCCTCGGCGACCTTGAAGATCTCGATCACGGTGTAGTCGTCGCGGTCGGGCGAGATCTCGGTGGTCGCGCCCTGCGCCGGGTGCCGGTGGGTGTAGACGATCCGGCACTGGAGCAGCCGGATCGAGGTGGTGATCTCCTGGAAGACCGGCATCGTGCGGTGCTTGAACTCCTCGCCCGCGTACCGCTTCTCCAGGTCCTCGCCGCTGCGCCACTGGATGAAGTTGGCGGTGCCGGGGCTCTCCTGCCCGGCGTGCACCGTGGAGGAGATCCAGCCCTCGTAGGCCGCGGCGTTGACGATCTTGCCCATCTCCTGGAGCAGCGTGTCCTGCTTAGCCGGCTCGTCGGTGGAGAACAGGTTCAGCACGGTCAGGTAGTCGTCGGCAGGGGAGATTCGGGGCATGGCGTGGTCACTTCCTGGGAGAAGGGAGGAACAGTCGAAGAACGGGAAGGTGCGGGCGGGCGCGGGGAGGGTGCGGGGAGGTGCGGGCAGGGCCGGCCGGCTCAGGCGCCGGGGCCGAACCAGCGCTCCAGGGCCTCGGGCAGCGCGCTGCCGTCCTGGTCGGGCGCGACCCACGCGACGTAGCCGTCCGGCCGCAGCAGCAGGGCCTCGACGTCGGGCAGGTGCGCGGCGCCCTCGGCCCGTACGGTGTCGACGCGGTCCGCCCACGGCTTGGCCGCGGTCGGCAGGGTGCCGTCGCCGCCGAGGTCGAGCAGCACGCCCCGGCCGGTGTGCAGCAGTGCGTGCACGCTCGTCCGCGGCCCGCCGCCGCCCGGTTCGCCGGTCAGCTCGTCGTCCGGGAGCCGCCGGCCGAGCAGCGGGTGGCCGCCCGGCCCGACGTCGTGCCGGATGTCGAGGCCGGTGACCATGCCGACGAGGCTGCGCTGCACCGACTCGAACCGGCTGAGTTCGGCGAAGACGTCGGTCAGCGGGGTGATCTCCTCGCCGCCGAGGTAAAGGGTGCGCTGGGCCAGGGTGTTGGTGAGGATGCGGGCGCCGACCGGGTGCCGCTCGGCGTGATACGTGTCGAGCAGCCCGTCCGGGGCCTGCCCGGCCAGGACCAGCGCCAGCTTCCAGCCGAGGTTCACCGCGTCCTGGACGCCCGCGCTCATGCCCTGGGCGCCGATCGGCAGGTGGACGTGCGCGGCGTCGCCCGCCACGAACACCCGGCCGCGCCGGTACTGCGCGGCCTGCCGGCTGACGTCGGTGGTCGAGCTGACCCACGACGGCTCGGCCGCGCCGATGTCCTCGCCCGACAGCTTCAGGAAGGCGGCGGCGACCTCCGCGAACGTGATCGGCTCGCGGCTCGCGCGCAGCGGCTCGTCGCGGTCGTAGTAGATGATCCGGCAGCGGTCCGGGCCGAGCGGCAGCACCATGACCATGCCGCCGGGGACGCGCTCGCCGGAGAACCGGGGCCGCAGCGGCACCCCGGAGATGTCGGCGAAGCGCAGCTCCACCGTCGGCTCCGTGCCGGGGAAGTCGATCCCGGCGCAGCGGCGTACGGTGCTGCGGGCGCCGTCGCAGCCCACCACGTACCGTGCGCGCAGCCGCCCGCCGTCGAAGGCGCCGCCGCCCGAGGTGTGCACGGTGACGCCGTCCGCGTCCTGCTCCAGGCCGGTGACCTCCACGGAGCGGTGCGTGACCGCGCCCTGTTCGGCCGCCCAGCCCGCGAGCACGGCCTCGGTGCGGGACTGCGGGATGCCGCGCGCACCGTAGGAGCCGCCGGGCAGCACCCGGTAGTCGAGCGGGACACCGCCGAAGTGGCCGACCGGGATGACGTCCACCCCGCCGAGCCGGGCCAGCAGCCCGCGCTGCCCGAACTCCTCGATGGTGCGCGCGGAGAAGCCGAGCGCACGTGACTGCCGCATCGGTTCGGCGAGCCGGTCGAGCACGGCCACGGAAATTCCGTGCAGCCCGAGTTCACCGGCGAGCATCAGTCCGGTAGGACCGGCGCCCACGACGATCACGTCCGCGTCATAATTGTCCATCGTCGCCCATCCGCCCTCTTCTGGTTGATGTCCCCATGAGTATGGGGAGCGCCACATCGGGCGGTAAAGGGAGTTCAGGACAGGTCTTCTGCACGCCACTACAGAATTGCGCCGCCAATGTCAGATCTTCGCAGGCACACTTGGTCGGACCGGTCGCGGCGGACCATCCTCAGGCATGACCTCGACTCACGTGGAGAAATTCGCACCGGAAACCGCCGACGCCGCCGCGGTGGGCGCGCTGCTCGACCGCTACCTGGTGGCGCTCGACAGCGGAGAACTCGACGACCCGTGGGCGCACGGACTGTTCACCGCCGACGCCGTCGTCTCCTTTCCGATGAGCACCTACGAGGGAATAGTGGGGCTCGCGGAATGGCACCGCCACGCGCTGGAGAAATTCGCCCGCACCCAGCACCTGAATTCACCGGCGGTGGTGGACTGTTCCGGCGCGCAGGCGACGCTGCGCGCCGCGCTGGTCTCCACCCACGTTCACCACCCCGGCGACGAGCACGCCGCGCTGTTCGTCACCGGCACGTCGGTGGCCGGCCGGGCGCGCCGCACCCCGGCCGGCTGGAAGCTCACCCGCCTGTCGTTCGACCTGGTCTGGCGGCAGGGCAGCCCGGTCCCGCCCGCTCGCTGAGACCGGCGCCGCCCGGCAGGCGGGACGTTTCCCACCTGCCGGGCGCAGCTCAGCAGTTGAGGCTCAGCACCCGGTCCACCGCGATCTCGACGACCACCCGGCCCGGCGGGGCGGGCGGCGCCGACCAGTAGCGCTCCGCGTAGCGGCGCACCCCCTCGGCGACGCGCTCCGGGGCGTCGAGCACCTGGGCGCTGCCCTCCAGGGTGACCCAGCGGAAGCCGTCCACCTGGCAGAGCCCGACCCGGGCGCCGGGCGCGGCCAGCACGTTCCTGACCTTGCGGGTCGTGCGCACCGTCAGGACGCGGGCGAGCCGCGCCCGGGGGTCCCAGGTGAACCGCACCGGTGCCAGGTGGGGCGAGCCGTCCGGTCTCAGCGTGGTCAGCACGGCCGTGTGCGGCTGTGCGAGGAACGCGTCGACCGCGGACGTCACCGCCGTCGCGCGGCCGCGCCGCTGGGGGAGCGTCATCGTGTGGGATTCCCCTTCCGGTTTGCCGGAGCCCGGCCGCGCCGCGCTCCTCACACCGCTTCCTGCCGGCTCCTGAGCCGCTCGGCGAACTGGCTCCACTCCTTGCTGATGCTCTCGGCGATCGGCGCGATCACCCCGAGCCAGTGCGGCGGCACCGCGCCGATCAGCTCCTGCCACCGGTCCGGGTCGGACGCGTGGAAGGCCATCCACTGGAGGAACTCCTTGCCGCCCTCGGTGTAGCGCACGCACGGGTCGCTGGCCACCTTGGCGGACACCGCCGCCCAGCCCAGCGGGATGCCGGCGGGCTCCCGGCAGCGCTCCCGCGACACGTCCGGGTCGGGCAGGGCGCGTACGAGCGGTACGGCGGCGCGGTCCGGTGCTTCCGCAGGGTCCGCCGCCTCCGCCGCCTCCGCCGGGTCCGCCGGGTGCGGGGCGCGGTCCGCGTAGGGCGCGGCCGACGCGGAATCCGGCGGGCCGGCGGGCGCCCGGCCCCCGTCGGGCTCGGGCGGTGCCCCGCCGCGCAGCCGGGTCCTGACGTCGTGGACGGTGCCGACGGACACGTCCGTCTCGCGGGCGACCTCCCGCAGCGTGGCGTCCGGATGGGCCCTCAGGTAGGCCGCGGCCCTTCGCCGGCCCTCCCCGGCCACCACCGAGCGCAGCCGCCCGTCCCGGCCGAGCCGCTTGCCGCCGGGCGGCGCGGCGCCGGCCGTCCGGCCGCGCAGCGCCGCGACGGTCTTGCCGCTCAGCCCGGTGAGCCGGGCGATGGCGCGGTCGGACCACTCGGGGTGGGCGGCCAGCACGCGCGCGGCACCGGCCATCCGGTCCGCGCGCGACAGCGGCAGCCCGTGCGCGCTGTTCGCGCGCATCGCCAGGACCAGCGCCTCCGCGTCCGTGCACTCCACGAAGCACGCGGAGATGCTGCGGTCGCCGCGGAGCTTGGCGGCCTCCAGCCGGTGCAGGCCGTCGATGACGCCCCAGCCGTTCCTGCGCACCAGGATCGGCGGCAGCTCCGCGTGGTCGGCGGCGTCGGCGAGGAGTTGGACGTGCGCGGGGTCCACCCCGCCCTGGCGCAGCCGCAGTTCGGGCGACAGAGCCCGTACCGGCAGCCGCTGCGCCGGCAGGTTCTCGACGGCCGGCAGGTCCGGGCCGCCGGAGCCGGCGCCTTTCGGGCCCGCGGCCGGTACGGCGCCGTGTCCCGCCCCCGCCGGTGCGCGGCCGCCCGCGATCGCCGTAGCCCGCCCGCCGTTGTCAGCCATCCGCACCGGCCCCCTTCTGTCGCAGTCCCCGACGAGCCTGCCAGCGGCGTCTCTAGCGGCGGTCGAGAGCCGGTTGACGGCCCGCCACCTGCGTGGGGCCGGTCATGCACGCGGTGAGGGTGGTGCCGTCGTGGGGGTCGAGCAGGATGAAGGAGCCGGTGCGGCGCGAGGCGGCGTAGGAGTCGAGCGGCAGGGGTTCGGCGGTGTGCAGCACGACCTGGCCGATGTCGTTGGCGGCCAGGCGGCCGGGGGCGGGGTGCGGCGCGAGGTCGTCGAGGCGGAGCCGGGAGGGGATGTCCCGGACGACCGCCTTGACGGTGCGGGTGCCGTGCTTGAGCAGCACCCGCCGGCCGACGGTGAGCGGCCGGTCGGCGACGTGGCAGGCGGTGGCGGTGATGTCCTGGGTGGTGGCCGGGGCGTGGGCGGTCGGCGCGATCAGGTCGCCGCGGGAGACGTCCACGTCGTCGGTGAGCAGCAGCGTCACCGACTGGGGTGCGCGCGCGGTGTCCACGGGGGTGCCCAGCAGGTCGATGCCGCGGATACGGGAGGTGCGGCCGGAGGGCAGCACCGTGACCTCCTCGCCGACCGCGAACGCTCCCGAGGCGATCTGCCCGGCGTAGCCGCGGTAGTCGGGGTGCTCGGCGGTCTGCGGCCGGATCACGTACTGCACCGGCAGCCGGGCCGGGCCGGGCGCCGGGTCCTGGAGCACCTGCACGGTCTCCAGGTGCTCCAGGACGGTCGGTCCGCCGTACCAGTCCATGTTCGCCGACGGCTCGACCACGTTGTCCCCGGCGAGGGCGGAGATCGGGATGGCGGTGATGTCCGGGATGCCGAGGGAGTCGGTGTAGGCGGTGAACTCCTCGGCGATGGCGGCGAAG